>JAGFJD010000158.1 GCA_024102975.1 Phaeodactylibacter sp.
ATTTTGGCTTTAACCGAGGCAAAGGTTCCCGACCTTAGCCGTAGCTAAGGGAGGCGGTTCTTTAACGAAGGGTAAAGCCAAAAGCGCTCCTAGGAAACCTGACAGTTATTGATCGCACGTCGCTAAGGAACCGGCAAACCACCGTTTTATTTTACAACTCCCTCCTGCCTGCGGCAAAAATTACCCTCCAAAAAGGAAAGCCCTGCGCCATGCAGGGCTCTCCGAACGCACTCTCAAAAGAAACACCCTTAAATGAGTTGCTGGCTTTGGGAATACGGCCCCATATAGGGGTAAGAAGGCCGTGTCTCCAAAGCCCAGTTTGGGCGCCTCGGGTGCAAAAGGAAGGAATGGGAAAGAATGCAGCGGCAGCAGCGCAACAAATGCTGAGGCTGTTGGCCACCACCCTCGCAAAGCAAGGCATCCGTCAGGACAACAACCCGCACCGGCCCATCCCATCCCGACCTCAGTTCGAGTCGATGACCCGGCCGGAGCCGACGATGCTGATGTCCAGTTCAGGATAGCCCCGGTAGAAAACGTCGCCGGAGCCGTTGATGCGGACTTTGAGGAATTCAGTGACAAACACTTCGACATCGCCGGAACCCGGGATGGAAATATCGGCCGTGCGGCATTCCAGGTTAAAGGCGCGCACGTCGCCGGAGCCCGAGATGCGGTATTTGGTATCGTCGGCAAGGCCTTCGAGCGTGAGCCGGCCGGAGCCGGGGATGTCGATGTCCAGGTCGTCGGCGTCGAGGGCGAGGTCGACGTTGCCGGAGCCGGGGATGTCGATCTTCAGGTCCTGGATGACAAGCGTATTTTCGCTGACCACGTCGCCCGATCCGGAAATGCGCAGGCTCCTCAGGTCGGGCACGGTAATGAAGAAGCGCAGTTGGTCAATATCGCGGACGCAGCGGTTGAATTCGATCTTCCAGACGCCGCTCTGCACGTCGCGCTCGATTTCGTCGATGATATTGCCTTTACCTTCGGCGATCACCTCCTGTTCGGGGCCCTGCCTGAGGAAAACATCTCCGGAAATGGGCAATTCAATACCGTCGAAAGGAGCTACTGTGAGTTCGCGGGTAACGATGGGGCCCGCCCCGTCGACGCAGTTGCCGAAAAAGCCGTCCTCATCGTTGACGTTGATGAAGCAACCGCCGGCAGTGAGGGTTATAGCTATAGCAAACAGCAAACATTTGATCTGTTTCATGATGAGATTGTTTTTTGGTGTAAGAGGAACAATGAACCCATGAACCCATGAACCCATGAACCTATCCTTCCCTACCCCCGGTGCCATCCAAACCAGCCGAAGCGGAAGGTGAGGTTGGCGAGGGCGCCGTTGAAGTCATCCTCTTTGTAGAAGCCCAGTTTTTCGTTGACGCCATCGACGTAGCGGTAGCCGACGGTGCCGGCCACGCGGAACCATTTGGCGATGTTGAGTTCCACGCCCAGTTCAGGGGTGAGGACGAATACGTTGTCGACATCTCTGGGGAAGTTGGAATTGCCGGACACGTCGATGCCTACGCCGCCCCAGCCGATGCGGGCGCTGGTGTAGAGGTGCAGCAGTTTATGCGGGGCGAGGGTGTAGCCCAGCCAGAATCCGCCGTGCCCGAGGTCGATCTGCTGGATGTCTTCGTCTTCGATCAGGGCGTTGAAGTCCACGCTGCCGATACCGTATCCGCCGACGAAGAAGTTGTCGATCACGATGGCGCCGCCGCCGCCGACGGCTGTGGTCATTTCGTTGCCCAGCCCCATTTCGACGATGGGGGCGCCGAAGCCGCCTACGACCCGTGCATTGTTGAAGATGGTCTCGTGTTGTGCGTTGAGGGTGATGACCAGGGCGGCCAGTATTACTGCAAAGAATAGCCTTTTCATGTTTTTCAGCTTTTTGAAATGATTATGTAGATTGTTTTTGTTCCTGAGCATAAGTACATCAGGGAAAGTGCGCACACCTTCCGGTTATCTCGTTCAACGATTGTATGGATGTTCTTCCTTTAGAACCGGACGCCCGCCTGCAGGCCGGCCCATAGCTTCACGTTGGTCCCGCCTTTGGAATGGTCCAACAGGGTGTAGGAGGGGTCGATGACGGATGACCCAACGGTTCCTGTATCTGGGTTGTATAGTTTGGATACCAGGACGTTGGCCACCGGCCCGGCGAAGATGCTCGTGCGGCGGCTTTCCCCGTGGAAATCCAGGGTAAACCGCAGTTGGTTCAGCAGGTTCAGCTCGTTGGTCCAGCGTTCCTGTTCATTGATGTGGATGGCGACGCCTTCGATATTGAGCAGCAGGCGCGGGTTGAGGCGCAGGGCGGTTCCCAGGCCGTAGCCCAGGCCCCAGCTCATTGTCGTTCCGGCGGTTCCGGGGGCGACGTCATCCCAACGGGCGCCGAGGTGGATGATGTTGTAAAAGCGATAGGCGCCCAGCTTCAGGGACGCGTTGGCGTAGAGGGCGTCGTTCACCGACAGCTCGAACCGGTTGTAGCCGTGCTTGATGATGTTGAGCAAGCCGACCGGCACGCCGCTGACCGTATCCGCCACGTTGATCAGGCCGATCTGAAACCCGCCGACCTTTTTGCCGGCGTTGAGCAGGGCGCTGGCCTGCCCCACCTGAACATCCCCTGCAATGTTGAAGAGGGAGGATACCTGAGTTTTCGCCTCGCCGGCAGAGATGTTGAACAATCCGGCTGCCTGAATGCCGTCGGCCTTCCCGGCCGAGATATTGAACAGCCCGGCGGCCTGTACGCCGGCGAAATCGCCGTTGGTGATATTAGAAAGGCCGGCGGCCTGCACTGCTTTGGCATTTCCGGCAATATTGATCAGCCCGGAAGCCTGTACCCCGGTGAGGGTATCGCCGATGATGTTGAACAAGCCGGAAACCTGCGTTCCGGTGACGCTTTGGCCCACGGTGCTTCCAAACCCGGCGACCTGGACGCCGCGCACGTCGCGCTTCACGTTGTTGACAAAGCCGCCGACCTCCATGCCGTCGACCCCTCCGTTGGTGCCCCAGAGCAGGTTGACGGAGAATCGGTTGGTGATCTCGTTGCTGCGCAGGGCATTGGTGCCGACGAACGGCAGGAGCGAGATTTGCGCCAGGCGGGTGTCGCCTTTATTATTTGCCGCCGTAGTTTTTTCCTCCGTGATTTCCGGCAGGGGTTTGTAGAAAGCCGACAGGTTGACCTCCCGGTAACTGTCGCCCCCGCTTTTGATCACTCTGGCCCTGTCCGGCTCGCCGATGGGATACATGCGGCGCATCAGGCGTTCTCTTTCCGCCCGGGTTTGCTGGTCCACCGGAGGGTCGCTCGGATAAATGGGGCTGGTCTGGCGGACGTTGCCTTTCAAAGTCTGCAGTTGCCCCAGTTGTTCGTTGCGGCTGTTATCCGGTTTGAGCAGCACCTGGCCGCCCACTGCGGCGTAGGCCACCGGCGCCTGGCGGGCGATCTCGTCGAGCGCCGCCGCCAGCGGTTCATCGGCCACCCGGAGCGTTACCCGGCGGCTCACCGGGATGAAGTTGGGGCTGTAAGAAAAACGCACAGCCGGATATCTCTCGCTGATATCGGCCAGCACTTCGCCCAGCGGTTCGCCGGAATACTCCAGCGTCACGCGCTGCTCCAGCGCCTGGCCGTGGAGGCGGGCGAACCCCAGGAAGAACAGAAACCCGAATAACAGTCTGGCGTTTTTCATATTCGACAGTGCGCTTTAGATTTATGGTTTCATGGTTTCATGGTTTCACAGTTTCATGGTTGGAACCGACGACACCCTGTGCCTCACTTGCAGAAGGAAGCGTCGCCGCCCGCCAGCACGTAGGTGCCGTTTTGTTTTTTGGCCTCCAGCATCATGGTGAATTCCAGGGTTTGGAGGACTTGCCGGAGATCGGGCTTTTCGAACCTGCCCTGGAAGGTACACTTCAGTATCCTGGGGTTGGCCACCTCGATGTCGATATCGAAGTACCGTTCCAGCGCTTCCACTACGGCGCTCATCGGGATGCTGTCGAATTCCAGTCGGCTGGTCTTCCAGGCATCCGCGTTGGAGATCAGGGTTTCTCCGACGGTATTCTCCTGTTTGTCGTAGGCGCCGGCCTGGCCGGCTTCGAGGATGACCTGGCGGCTTTCATCCCCCGTTTTCCGGAGGGCGACCTTGCCGGTTTTGACGCTGACCTCCACCTTGCTCTCTGAAGGGTAGGCCCGCACGTTGAAAGAAGTGCCCAGCACCGTGGTGGTGGCGCCTTCTGCCTCGATGGCGAAGCTTTTGCCGTCCATCCGGGCAACCTGGAAGAAGGCCTCGCCCACCAGGGTGACCTTGCGCTCCTCAAAAGGTTCGGCGTACGTGAGTTCCGAATGTTCATTTAAAAGGACCGTGCTGCCGTCGGGCAGCGTCACTTCGCTTTTTTCGCCTGCCCCGGTGCGGATAGTTGCCATCCGGGCGCTGTTGCCGGCGTCCGAAAAAAGAATCCAGTAACCTCCCGCCAGCAATACAACCGCTGCCGCTGCGTAGCGCAGGACTTTTCGCAGGGGCCTCATCCGGACCACTTTAGCCTCCGGGCTGCCTTTTTCCGCTGCCGGGCCGGCAGCGGCGGGGAAGCGTTTTTCCAGTTTCTCTTCAAAGGCCGCCCAGGCCGTTTCGGTATTTACGGCGAAGGGTTCCTCTTCATATTGCTCGGAAACACGCCATAGCCGGACCATTTCATCGAAGAAGGCCTTGTTGGCGCTGTCGGCGCTCACCCAGGCCATCAGCTCGGCTTTTTCGCCGGCTTCGATGTTGCCGGAAAGGTACCGGCCGATGAGATCCGTATATTTCGTGTTTTTCATTGTTCAGTTTCGCTTTCGTGTTTATGATGTTTCCGGCCCGAAAATACCCCTATTGTTTTTTTAAAAAAAATATTTTTTGGCGGGAAATGAAGCGTTGAATAACGCACCACTTAAAAGTGGCACGTCCGGTTTGGCTTCCATCGGACAATGTGACGGGAATCACCCAAAATATGACTCCAAGTTTTTAGTTTTGCAGGCGATATTGTTTCGGCACCTTTATGAAAAAGACGTTTCCCGCCATATTCATCCTGCTTCTGCTCGGCCAGGCATTCCACCTGCCGTTGGAGATACTTTGGCTGGAGGGCCAGCGGGAAGCCATTGCCCTGCGCCTCTGCGTCAACCGCGAAAAGCCGGAGCTGATGTGCCAGGGCAGTTGCTACATCAACCAGGTAGTGTCCGAAACCGTGGAGCAAGGCTCTTCCGGAGAAAAACTGCCGGTCACGCAACAGGAGCAACAGCTTTTTTCCGTTTTTCTGCCGGCCGGGTTGTTTTTTCCGCCGCCTCCCGGCGGCCAGCCCGGCGCGCAGCCGGGGTACCGCCCGGCGGCTCATTTTGCCGCCTTTGCCAAAGGCGTTTTTCGCCCTCCCCGCCTGCCCGGCGCCCCTTCCCTTTTATCCTTATAAAAATGGTTTTCTGACAGGCCGCTTTTACCGGAAAGCCCGCTGTGGCCTTCCCGGAAAAAATCTGTCCTTATTGGTTAAATGAATTAAAACCCGATAATATGAAATCGAACAAAATCTTTTTCCTGTCGCTTTTCAGCCTGATCGCTATTTCTTTCACAGCCTGCAACAACGACGACGAGCAGCCGGCGCCGGATACCAAAGAGGCGGTGGGCTTTGAGTTCAACTACGTCGTAGACGGCGAAGCTTACGACACATCAAAGGTTTATACCATCAACGGCACCGCTGTAAAGTTCAGCATTGCCAATTTTTACCTGGGCGGCATCATCTTCATGTCCGAAGAAGGCGTTCCGACCGAAGTAAAAGACAAGTACCTGCTGGTCACCCCGACTTCCGGCATGCAGGAGGTTGGCGAGCTGGAGAATGGGCACTACCACATGGCCCGCTTCTTCATCGGCGTCGACTCCGTTACCAACAGCCAGACGACCGAAGACTTCACGACGCGCAGCGAAGACCCCAACGATCCGTTAGGGCTGCAATCACCGCAGATGCACTGGAGCTGGAACAACGGTTATAAGTTCATCCGCGTTGACGGCAAAGTTGATACCGATGGGGACGGAACGCCCGATGAGATCATGAGTTTCCACCTCGGCAACAACGGCCTGGTCGACATGGTTAAAACCCTGGAATTCGTGATCCACAAGGACCTGGAGGAAGGCCAGGGCCACATGCACTTTGAGTTCGACCTGGCGAAGGCGCTGAAGGATATCGACCTGTCAAAGGACTATTTCAACCACGCCCTGACCAACCAGGAAATCCCGCTGGCCACCCAATTCCGGGACAACCTGGGCAGCGCGTTCCAGTATAAGCATCAGTAGTTTTTTATGGCAAAGCATCTCAGCGGACAGGCCTATGAGATGCTTTGCCATCCAACGCTTCCAATTATGAACAACGGCAGTTTTCCCATCCTTTTCCTTCTTCTCTCTCTGTCCCTGCTTTCCTGCCGGCAGGAAGCGGCAAACCCTATGGACGAAACGCCCTACGAACTGGACGTGCCCGCCGGCTTCCCCTACCCGTCTGTCCCGGAGGACAATGAGCTGACGGCTGCCCGCGTTGCGCTCGGGAAACGCCTGTTTTATGATCCCATCCTGTCGGAGGATTCGACCATTTCCTGCGCCAGTTGCCACAAACAGGCCCTGGCCTTTGCCGACGACGTTCCCATCAGCCCCGGGGTGAAGGGCCGCCTGGGCTTCCGCAATGCGCCCACCCTGGCCAATGTGGCCTACCTGGAACGCTTCAATAAAGATGGCGGGGTAGTCAAACTCGACCTGCAGCCCGTCGTGCCCATCGAAGACCACAACGAGATGAACCTCCCGCTTCAGGACGCGGTTGCCCGCCTGAAGGCCCATCCGGATTATCCCGATGCTTTCCTGAAAGCTTATGGGAAAGAGGCTTCGCCATTTACCCTTACGCGCGCCCTGGGTTCCTTCATGCGCACCCTGATCAGCGGCGATTCCCGCTACGACCAGTATGCCGGCGGCAAGGCCAGCGCCGTGAGCGAAGCCGAACGGCGAGGCCTAACCCTCTTCACCGGCCGCGCCGGCTGCGCCAATTGCCATGGCGGCTTCAATTTCACCGATAACAGCTTTCGCAACAATGGCCTCTACGAAGTATATGAGGACCTGGGCCGAAACAGAATAACCTTAAGGCCGGAAGACGAAGGCAAATTCCGCGTGCCCACCCTGCGCAACACCGCCCTGACCGCCCCCTACATGCACGACGGCAGCCTGCCCACCCTCGAAGCGGCCATTGAACACTACAACAGCGGCGGCACCGCTCATCCGAACAAGGATACCCTCATCCGCCCCCTGGAACTCAGCGAAGCGGAAAAAGCCGACCTTGCCGCCTTTCTGCGGACCCTCACTGATAGCGCCTTCATTAATAATCCTGTTTTTGGGAAAGAATAATCACTCCTTCACTCCTTCACTCCTTCACTCATTCCTTCCCCGTCCTCATTCCTCGGCCGGGTAAAATTCCTTCATTCCTTCCCCAATAACCCTTATTTTAGCCTCAAAAACAGTGAAGCGCTTCTTCCTTCAGTTGGCCAGGAATACAGACCGCTTTTTCAGCCGCTTATGGCGCTGGCTGAGGAGCCTGACGGGGCACATCCCCAACTGGCCGGTGATGGTGGCTGCCTACCGGGGTTACGGGCGGCGGGAGCGGGTTCATCTCAAAGGGCGGGTATTGAAGGACCGGCGCATCATCGCCCGGAATGTCAATTCCCGCTGGCGGGCGCTCATCAACAACTACAAAAGGTTCAGCAGCCGGGAGATCGGCGGTGCCCGCCTGTCGGTAAAAATCGGGGATAATGAGTTGGAATTGATTACAGACAAAGAAGGGTATTTCCAGTTCGACGGCCAACTGCCGGCGCCCATGCCGGAAAGCGAGGCCCAGTGGAGGAAGGTAGCCATTACGGTCAATTCTACTCCCCTGCGCACGGTCGGCGTCCGGGCCGAAAGCCAACTGCTGGTGCCGCCGCCCCGGGCGGAGTTCGGGGTCATCAGCGATATCGACGATACCGTACTGCAGACGGACGTCACCTCCCTGCTCAAACTGCGGTTGCTGTACCACACCCTGCTGAAGAGCGCCGCCCTGCGGCAGTCCTTCAGCCAGGCGGCCGCTTTTTTCCAGGCGCTCCACTGCGGGCATCAGGAGGCGGCAGGCAACCCGGTCTTTTACGTTTCCAACAGCCCCTGGAACCTCTACGACCTGCTGGAGGAGTTCCTCAGCCTGAATGGCCTGCCGGACGGCCCTATCCTGCTGCGGGATTTCGGCGTGCCGTATCAGGACCGCCCCCAAAACTACCAGGGGCACAAGCACCACAGCATCGTCCGCATCCTGAAAACCTACCCGGAGCTGCCCTTCGTCCTCATTGGCGACAGCGGAGAGAAAGACGCTTATATTTACTGGGCGGTGGCCCAGGAATTTCCGGGGCGCATCGCCGCCACGTATATCCGCGACGTGCGCTCGGGGCGCCGCGCCCGCCGCATCGCCCGCTTCGTCGCCAGGACCGGCGCCGACATCCAACTGGTGGCGGGCTATGCCGAGGCGGCAAAGGATGCTGCGCGGCGGGGGCTGATCCGGCTGGATGTTTTTGAGCGGTTCCGGAAGGAGAAGGTATTGTAACATAAGGCACCAGGTTTTCCTGATTTTGTAACTTTATCCCTCACATAGCCCCCAGTCAACGAAAAAAAAAGTCCTGTATCTCATGAATGAAACCTTGTTAAAAGCAGCGCAAGACGTCCTGGAAAACAACTGGAACGGCACCTTCACCAAACCGGCGCCCAGCCTGTATCCCCACCAATGGAACTGGGATGCCGGCTTCATCGCCATCGGCAACGCCCATTATAATATGGACAGGGCAGAAGCCGACCTCCGCCACCTCTTCAGCGCCCAGTGGGCCAACGGCCTGCTGCCGCAAATCGTTTTCGGCGACGATCCCGGCGCCCGCTACTTCCCCGGCCCGGATTTCTGGCTGGCTGATCGTTCGCCCAACGCCCCCAGGGCGCCGCGCACCTCCGGCATCACCATGCCGCCCGTCCACGGGTTTGTCCTCTGGCGGCTCTATGAGATTGCCGAAGACAAGCAACGGGCCAAAGCCTTCCTGAAAGAAATGTTTCCCAAAGTGGTTGTGCTTCACCGCTACCTTTATCAGTACCGCGACCCCCACGAGGAGGGCCTGGTATACATCCGCCACCCCTGGGAAGGCGGCACCGACAATTCTCCCATCTGGGACAGCGCCCTGAAGCGCATGGACATTTCCAAGCTTAAAATCCCGCCCTACGAACGCAAAGACCTCCAAAACCCGGAAGCCGCCAAACACCGCCCCACCCGGGAGGACTACGACCGATATGTCTATCTGGTAGACCTCTTCCGCCGCAACAACTACGACGACCAGGCCATCTACGAGCAATGCCCCTTCCTCATCCAGGATCCCCTCTTCAACGGCGTGCTGGCCTGGTCGAATGAATGCCTCATCCGGATCGGCGGGCTGCTGGGCGAAGACGTGGGCGAGATCGTGCAATGGGACGAACTCACCAAATACAGCATGAACGAAAAACTGTGGGATGAAGCCCGCGGCATCTATAATGCCTACGACCTGCGCAACCAGGAACTCATCCCCGTCCATACCTCCTCCGGCCTGATGCCGCTGTGCGGCGACGTGCCCACCCAGGAGCAGGCGGAAAAGATGCTGCTCACCCTGGAGAGCGACATGTTCGGCGGAAAGCGTGACGACATCTGCCTCTGCCCCACCTACAGCCTGCTGACCAAAGACGTCGACTTCAAAAAATACTGGCGCGGCCCGGTGTGGGTCAACATGAACTGGCTGCTGTACCAGGGGTTGCTGCGCTACGAAATGGAGGACATGGCCGAAAGGATTCGGCAACACAGCCTGGAACTGCTGGAAAAACACGGCATTTATGAGTATTTCGACCCCAGGAAAGAAGCGGCGGACGAGGTGGCCTGCGGCACGCATACGTTCTCCTGGTCGGCGGCGCTTTGCATTGATTTTTTATTGCGGTGAAGGGCAGGTACGAACCAATCCCTCCCCGCTTTGTTCCCTATTCTGTATCAGACATCCCTGTTCCTTTTCGCAGAAGCCTTATCTTTGATGCCCGGTCATGCAATGACGCCCGGGATGGAAAAACAGATACATGGTTCAAAAAGAAACAAAATCTCTCTCTCTGGCCCTTCAGGGCGGCGGCTCCCACGGGGCGGTCACCTGGGGCGTGCTCGACCGCTTCCTGGAGGAAGACAACCTGAAGCTGGAAGGCTTCTCCGGCACCAGCGCCGGCGCGATCAACGCCACCCTGCTCGCCTACGGCCTCCACCTGGAAGGGCGGGACAAGGCGCGGGAACTGCTGTACCAGTTCTGGAAGCGCGTGTCGGACATGGCGGCCTTCTCTCCCATACAGCCCTCGCCCTGGGACGTGCTCTTCGGCGGCGGCAACATGGACTTTTCCCCCGGCTTCATGATGGCGGAAGTAGCCAGCATGTTCATATCCCCCTACCAGGCCAACCCGCTGGATTTCAACCCCATGCAGGACATCCTGGAGGAGCTGGTCGACTTCCGGGCCCTGCGCGGCTGCCAGGTGACCCGGCTGTTCGTCTGCGCCACCAATGTGCGGCGGGGGCGCGCCCGCGTCTTCAGCCTGCCCGAGATCAGCTGCCAGGCCGTCATGGCTTCCGCCTGCATCCCTTACATGTACAAGGCCGTCCGCATTGACGGCGAGGACTACTGGGACGGCGGCTTCATGGGCAACCCCCCGATTTTTCCGCTGATCGACGCCGGCTGCCGGGACGTCATGCTCGTTCAGGTCTATCCGGTCAACATCGACAGGACGCCCACCTCCTCCACCGAAATCCGGGACCGCGTCAACGAGCTGAGCTTCAACTCCAGCCTCATGCTGGAGATGCGCCGCATCGCCTTCGTCGACCGCCTGCTCGACGCCGGGGTGGATCTCGGGCCGGGCTTCCGCAAAATCTACCTCCACCACATCAACCCCGAACGGGAGATGCAACCCCTCAACCTGTCGAGCAAACTCAACGCCCGCTGGGATTTCCTCTGCCACCTCCGCGACCTCGGGCGCCGCAAAGCAGAAGAGTGGCTGGCTGAAAATTACAACCGGATCGGCCGGGAATCGACCTGCGACGTGCGGGAGGCGTTTTTGTAATTGAAGAAGAATGGTAACTATTTAGGTGGGCCTGATGCCTTTGCCACGAAGACACTAAAACACAAAATCCGCACTAAATTTTGTGGGATTTTGCGCTTTGGTGCTTTCGTGGCAAAAAACCGGCCAGCTCAGACAATTATAAAAAAAGACCATAAAAATGCGGATTTCATCCTTTTTCCTCTACTTCCTCCTCCTCTCCCTCGCCCTCTTCAGCTGCCGGCAGGCGCCTTCCCAGGGCGGCATAAAGCTCTCCGCCGGCCACCAGGTATTTTTCCTGGACAGCCTGGAGGCTGCCCGCGCCATCGTGCAGGATGAGGACGAGGGCTTTTTCAGCAAGATCAGCGCTCTGGACATGGCCATCCAGATGGGGCGGCCTCTGCCGGATACGTTCAGCCGCGAAGATTTGCTGGCGGACTACCGCGCGTTCCTGCAGCGCGACGTGGAAAGCTTTCAGGAGGAAGAACAGAAACTGATGGAAGATGCTTTCCGGAAGGCTTTCGCGCTGACGGAAAAGTTCCGCCCCGGCCTCTTCCCGCCCAATATGCGGCTCATCAAAACCAAGGGGCTGCACTACGGGCCCTCCGTGTATTACACCCGGGAGAATTGCATCGTCATACCCGAGAACGAGCTGCAGCAGGGCAACCTGGGCGGGCTCACCCGCGTTATGCTGCACGAAGTATTCCACATTTACTCCCGCTATCACCCGGAAGAGCGGGAGGCCCTCTACCGCCTCATCGGCTTTGAGCCGGTAGGGCAGCCATTGTCTATACCGGACACCCTGGCCCGGCGCCTGTTGCTCAACCCCGACGGCATCAACACCGGTTATGCCATCACCCTGCAAATACCGGGAGACAGCCTGCCGGTGCGCGCCATTCCCCTCATCGTTTCCGGCCCGCCCAACTATACGCCTGCCCTGCCCCAGTTCTTCGCCTATCTCGATTTCGGGCTTTTCCCGATCGTGGAAAACCCGGAAGGCTACCGGGCCGTAACGCAGGGTGGGCACGGAAGCCCCCTGCCTCCGCCGGCCCGCATCCCCAGTTTTTTCGAACAGATCGGCGACAATACGAACTACATCATCCACCCGGATGAAATCCTGGCGGACAACTTCGTGTTCCTCGTCCTGGCCCAGACCGGCGAACCGGATTTTGCACTCTCGAACTATTCGGAGCGCGGGCAGGAAATCCTTAGGGGGGTGGAGCGCATCCTGAAAGGTAGTTAGGAACCGATCGAAAATAATTTAAATCAAATTGTTTTTTTTCTTGCTTTAATTAACAAATTGTTTTATATTTGTTGTAATCTACTCACAGCAAGTTTTAGCCGGCGCGGAGCTGTGTCGGCTGCTATTACGCGTGGTTTAAAAGGAGAGCGGCAGCCGTTCTTTTTCAAACCAAGGCACGCATTAAAAAAACAAAAGGATCGGTTATGGGCAACTCTACCGATAAAGTCAAAAGCTACCTCCAACGCAACTGGTTCAGGATCAGCATCGCTATTATCCTGATATTCATAGCTTTGAAGAAGGACCTCAGCTTCCGGATCAACCTCAACAGCCCGGTCCGGATGGAGCAGGTTCCGCAGCGTCCTCCCACTCCGGCGCGGCAGCAGGAAAAGGCGCCCGCTCAGGAGCGGTATACGGAAAACACCCGGCAGGAGGCTGCCGCTACCGAGCTGCCTGGCGCCGACCGGTTCGATTTCAGCAGCACGGCCAACGGCCGCCGGGAAATCCGCGCCATTGACCGGCTGGAGCAGGTGGAGGAGGAGACAATACGCGCCTACATCAACCGCTTTGCCCGGGTGGCCGCCGGCGAGCAGAAGAAGTTCGGCATCCCGGCATCCATCATCCTCGCCAACGCTTTGCTGCACAGCCTGGCCGGCACGGCTGAAATGGCGGCGCCGGGCGTCAACAACCACTTTGCCATCCCCTGCACTCCCGACTGGCGGGGCCCGCAGCGCACCTTTTCCGGCCAGTGTTGCCGGCAGTACGAAAATGCCTGGACCAGCTTCCGGGACCACAGTTTCTACATCACCACCGGGCCGTTCGCCCCTCTGCGGCAACTGTCGGATACGGACTATAAAGGATGGGCCGGCGCACTGGAGAAGGCCGGTTTTTCCGGGGAGAAGAACCTGGCCCGGCAACTTGTCGGCGTGATCGAAACCTATGGGCTGCAGGAGGCGGGCGAGAGGTGAACGGACAGGGGGGCTGGCGGGTTAACGGACAGGCAAACGGACAATAACCAATTTCACCCCGAGCGAGCCGGAGTGGAACCAATGCTCTAACGGTCAGCACCCTGACAATGTCCAACATTCGTCAGGACAACGGCATTTTGTTCCCGGCGGGAAAACAACTGCCCCGTCATTTATACTGACGCACGGCAGGTTTTGTCGGCTTCAAAACCCGCCGGGTCAGTATATACTGGCATCGCTGGTTTTGCTCCTGACAAAACCACGCGTTCGCCAGTATAGTGCCAACAGCACTACTCCGTCTCCGCCCCTTCCAGCTCGTGTTTGTAATAGTCCACGCAGGCGCCGTACACCCAGCCCTGCTGGCCTTTGCGGGTTTTGACCTTCACCCAGGGTTCGTTGGCCACCAGGTTTTCCCCGAGTTTGATCTCCTGGGTAGAGTCCGACACTTCGCCCAGGAATTCCACCTCCTCGAACAGCTGCAGGCGGCTGATGATACGGTGGTTGAGGCCGGGGCCCGACCGCATGTTCACGCCATTGATGGTGATATACAGGACCGGCACCCGTACTTTTTCCACTTCGGGTTCGGGATTGATGGGTTGGATGCTGGTATCCAGCGGAACGATATCGGATGCCAGCCGGTCCATGGAATCGGCCCGGGCCTGTTCGGCCGCGTCGAAAGCCTCCTGTTGCCGGTAGCGCTGCTGCGTATTGCTGCACTTGGAAACCGCCCACATCAGGAAACCGATGAAAAAAATGCCGATGACGAGAATCTCTACTTTGGGGAGCAAACCAGGTTTGTCACTCATAAACAATTTGTTTTGGGACAATGTTTTTTTCAAAAATCTCCGTAAATTGCCAACAAGCTTTTATGCCGAATTAAACAGGCGCTCTTTTCAGCTCCTTTTCAAGTAACGCAATTCCTTTTTCTCACAGTAACGTAATGTTGTGCCAAAAGCTGCCCGGCTTGCAAACAAACGCACAGGCCGGCGCCGCATAAAGGTAGGAAATCCTTCAGAAACATACAGGCGGGCCGGGACCGGCCTGTGAGGCTATTGGATTAAACGACAAAACATCCAAAACCAATGGAAGAATTGCTGTACAAGGTGGCCATCACCCTGATCCCCAACGTCGGCCCGGTGACGGCCCGCAACCTGATCAGTTACTGTGGCGGCGTCCGGGCCGTTTTCGAAGCCAGGAAACGGGAACTGCTCAAGGTGCCGGGCGTTGGCAACCATGTCGCTGACAACATCGTCAACCAGAATGTCCTGGGGCGGGCGGAGGAGGAACTGAGCTTTTTGGAAGCGCACGGCATCCAGGCCCTTTTTTATCTGGACCAGGCCTACCCGCAACGGCTCCGGCACTATCCCGACAGCCCACCCCTGCTTTATTACAAGGGCCGGGCTGACCTCAACGCCGAACGCATCGTGGCTATTGTCGGGACCCGCCGGCCCTCGGCCCACGGCATCCACACCTGCGAAGAGCTGGTCGAAGGGCTTAAACCCTACGGCGTCGTCCTCATCAGCGGGCTGGCCTACGGCATCGACATTGCCGCCCACCGCAAGTGCCTGGCCCTGGACATTCCGACCGTCGGGGTGCTCGGCCACGGCCTGCGGCGGATTTACCCGGCTCAGCACCAGGCGGTGGCCCGGGCTATGGCGCAATCCGGAGGGCTGCTTTCGGAGTACCCCAGTTATACCATGCCCGACCGGGAACACTTCCCCATGCGCAACCGCATCATCGCCGGGTTGTGCGACGCGCTGATCGTGGTGGAAACCCGAAAGAAGGGCGGCTCGATGATCAGCGCCCACATGGCCAATGACTATAACAAGGACGTCTTCGCCGTTCCCGGGCGCATCAAGGACAGCTTTTCCGAGGGGTGCAACCACCTGATCAAGTGCCACAAAGCTGCCCTGATCGAGCAGGCTGCCGATGTTGCCTACGTCATGCGCTGGGATGAGCCCAACACCCCGAAAGCCATCCAAAAGCAACTTTTCGTAGAATTGACTGAGGCAGAAAAAATAGTCGTAGATTTACTCCATCAGTACGAAGCGGTCGGGATTGACCAGCTGACCAGCGCCCTGAAGGCCCCCAACAGCGAAATGGCCGGCCTGTTGCTGGAACTGGAGTTCAAAGGCGTCATCCGGGCCCTGCCGGGAAAGCGGTATGTGTTGGTTTGAGAGGGGTATGAATGCTGGAGTGGCTTAGTGATGTAGCGATGTAGTTTTACCCGGACGAGCGATAGCGAAGACGGGGATGGAATGAAGGGATGCCGGTTTTTTGTTTTGCTATTGCTGAGTTGGAGGCGGGCGCAGGCAATTGTTGAGTTTATTTTCTCATTTTCTCTATGAAATGAACGCAAGATTTGATATGTCATTTTCCCACATCTATGCTGCTTTCCTTTTGCTCAGTTTTGTATTCCCCGGCCCTGGCGCCGATGTTCCTCCGGAAACTTCCGCCCCGGCAGGCTCCCCCCGCAACATCATCCTGATGATCGGAGACGGAATGGGCATCTCGCAGATCAGCGCCGGCATCTATGCCAACGGCAATAAGGCCAACCTGGAAAAATTTCCGGTGGCCGGCCTGCAGAAAACCTATCCCGCCGACGGCCTGATAACCGATTCGGCAGCCGGCGCCACTGCTATTGCCTGCGGGGTGAAAACCTATGTCGGAGGGGTTGGCGTCAATAAGGACAGCATGCCCGCGCTCAGCATCCTGGAGGAGGCAGAGATGCGCGAAATGGCCACCGGCCTGGTCACTACGGCTTCCGTTACCGGCCCCACCCCGGCGGCCTTTGTCGCCCATGTTAAGTCCCATGACAGCGTGGAGGAGATCGCCACCTATTTTTTGAAGACGGCGCCCGACCTGATCATCGGCGGAGGGGAAAACGACTTCACCCGAAGGAAAACCGGCCAACAAAACCTCCGGCCGGAAATGGAAAAGAAGGGATACTTCGTTTCCGGTTTCCAGGAACAGCCCCTGGACGAAATTGTGCTTCCCACACAGCAGAAGTTCGCCTACTTTACCGCCGCCGAAGCGCCGCCGCCGGCTGCTCAGGGCAGGGATTACCTCCCCAGAGCAAGCAATATGGCTACTTTTTTTCTGGAAAAACGAAGCGGTAAGAACGGCTTCTTCCTCCTGGTCAACGGGGCGCAGATCGGCTGGGGCGGCCAGGCCCAAAACAACGACTACATCGTCTCCGAGATGATCGACTTCGACCGGGCGGTCGGCGAAGTGTTGAAGTTTGCAGAGCGGGACGGCCAAACCCTGGTGATCGTCACCGCCACCAATGAAACCGGCGGCCACGCCATCAATCCCGGCGCCCGCATGGACTCCCTCATCACCGCCTTCACGGCCGACAAGCCTACCGCCACCCTCGTGCCGGTGTTTGCTTATGGGCCGGGGGCTGAGCACTTCCGGGGGATTTATGAGAATACGGCGATCTACGAGAGAATGCGCCAGGCATTGGGCTGGGAGGCCCTGCCCGGGAAATAACCTTAGGGCCCGGAGAAGAATAACTTCCCCATTTGATACGGCTATTTTTCCGCCATACTTCGTTGCTCCCCGACCCTTCGGGTACGGGGCAGGCTTGTCGGTCGCGTAGCTCTACTATGCTCCCTTCTCGCGCCTCGTCCGGCAAAAAAATAGCTCGCCTGAAATGAGGGACTTATTTTTCTCCGGTCCCTTAGGATAAATTACAGTATAGTCAGCGAATTTTTTTTCGCAGCACCCCATCCCGTTTTCCCCTCTTCCGAACCCTTTTTCGCCATACCACCTCAAAATCGCTGTTTTTTGGCATTGGTACGCCTTTTGCCCAAATTAGGCTTGTCAGGGCATTTTCCAATTGGATTTTGCCAACCAGATTCTTTCACCTTTAAATTTTGAGTCATGCACGATCTGGATAGAACATCGCTGGAAGCCAATGGCTACGACTATGAAGAGGCATTTGAAATGGATGATGAGATGGACGATGAGTACGATTATGAATATGATGAAGAGATGGACGATGAATTTGACGACGAAATGGAGGAGGAGTATGATGAAGAGATGGATGACGAATATGATTACGAAATGGACGATGAGTATGATTACGAAATGGACGATGAGTACGATTATGAGATGGACGATGAATATGATGATGAATTTGACTATGAAGCAAGCGGGGGCCCCTTTACCCCGGAGGAAGAAGCAGAACTGGCTTTTGAACTTCTTTCCATAAGCAACCAGCAGGAAGAAGAAGAGTTTTTTAAAAAGCTGTTCAGGAAAGCTGCGAAAGGTGCAAGGTGGCTCGGGCGGCGCATTAAGAAGGGGGCAAAAAAAGTATCCCGTTACGCCTACAAGAGAATAAAAAATAAACTCAAAAGTGTAATCGGGCGGCGGTTAAAAATGATCAGAAGGCTTGCGCCATATATCGGAGGGGCATTCGGAGGCCCTATAGGAGCTAAAATCGGCGGCAACCTGAGCGGATATGCATCGAAGGTTTTTAAAATGGAACTGGAAGGCCTGAGCCCTGAAGACCAGGAGTTCGAGATAGCAAAGCGCATCGTGCGCTTTGGCGGGGCTGCTGCCAGGAATTCCTGGAAAAATGCAGGCCGGATGCCTACTGAGCAGGCAATTCGGATCGGTTTCAGGAAAGCTGCCCGAAAGTATGCACCTGGTTTGTTAAAGCCAATACGCAGAAAAAAAAGCGTTACGGGCCGCCGCCGAAAGCCTTCTCCATACACAGGCAGGTATCCTTCAGGCAAGTGGTACCGCAAAGGCAACAGGATCGTGCTTGTCGGCCTGAAATAGGCGCTTGCCCGGACAACTTCAAACCCCTGGAATGAACCCTGCCACTTCTATAACCAGGCAAATGATAACCGTAGAAAGAACCATAAAAGGACAAAGCGGATATTTGTTCGCCCGGCAAAGGCTTCCAAAAGCGAGCTTTGCCGGCCACCGGCCGTTTCTCTTAACGGAAGCAAAAGCATTGCTTACCCGCCTTGGCCAGGTACGGGCTTTTGCCCTCACGATGCCTATGGCGCCTGCGGCCAATATTTCTCTGCCGGCGCAAAAGGCCATTCACGGCTTGCTCGGAGAAGGCGTAAAGGAAATGAAGGCGAAAGTGTTTGCTTTCATACACTGGCTGCAAATAAAGCCGGGCCTGAAGCCTGAACAGGCGCAAAAGCAGTATGCCTTGTTGAAATTAAAATTCAATTGGCTGCTCGATCAGGTGGACATCTTCGCCGATGTGCTTTCCCAAAGGGCGGAGCACAATACGGGAATCTCACTGGCCGGCATGGACACCCTGGCGGAAGACACCCTGCGGCTCAAAGGCAGCTTTTACAGCCCGCCGCCGCTCATCACCTATCTGGACCGCGGCCACGGCGCCGCCATCCGGCGGGCGCGCACCCGCCTGCCCGGGGGGAAAAGCAACCCGGTGGCTGTGATCAGAGTTCCACGCGAACGAATGATCTCCACGGGCATCGCTTCCTCGCTGGTCCACGAAGTAGGGCATCAAGGCGCCACCCTGCTCGGGCTGATCCCTTCCCTGCAGAAGGCGCTGCAGGAAAAGGCCCGCAGCGAACCCGGCAACGCCCGGCTTTGGAACTGGTACGAGCGCTGGATCTCGGAGATCCTCTCCGACTTCTGGAGCGTCGCCATGATCGGGATCGGTTCCACTACTGGCCTGATCAATGTAGTCAGCGTTCCCAGCTACTTCGTGTTCCGGCTCAAAGACGACGACCCCCACCCGCCGCCCTGGATCAGGGTGCGGCTGAGCATTGCCTTTGGCGCGGCGCTTTTTCCGGACCGGCAGTGGTTGCGCCTGAGAAGGTTGTGGAACCAGCTATATCCCCTGCACCTGGCCGGGCCCCAAAAAGCGGAAACTTACAAACGCCTGGAGGCGCTCATCCCCGCTTTTGTGGGGCTGGCCCTGCACCACCGGCCGCCGGCCCTGAAAGGCAGAGAACTGAAAGATGTATTTCCACTCGGCTCCCGCCAGCCTGTCCGCCTACGCCAACTGCACCGGCAATGGGCCGGCCGGCCGGAGCGAATGCTGAACCAAAGGCCCTCCCTGGCCTTCGCCGTCATCGGCCAGGCCCGCGCCGACGGCCTGATGACGCCACGGCAGGAGAATGTGCTCTTAGGAAAATTGCTTCGCGGCTGGGCGCTGCGGAGGATTGTTTAACGCTTAAATATTTACATCATGTCTGCGAATTTTTCTAACCTTCGGCTCAGGTTTCAACACATATATGAAGATGGTTCCTCGTTAAATTTTGATACTGATTTTAACCTTTCTTCAATCAATTTCGACTTGAATCAAACTGCTATAATGGCAGATACTCGGTTTACGTCAGATATGTCTTTCATTTTGAAAATAGAGAAAAATGATAGCTATTCTGATTTAAACGAATTGGTTGAATGGGTTAAAGGCCATTATCAATTGGCGGGCGATTTATCTCCGGAAGCTGTGATAACCAATATGTTGAAAATTGTTTTTGATCCAATTTTTGGTCAATATAATCCAACGCCGGAACTCCCAAGAAATATCCCATTTCAAATCCGGTTTTTAGACAATTCGGAAGTTAATCCAAATCCTGAAGAAGTACCTCTTGCCAGGCAGGTTGCGAATGTGAAAAAAACAGCCGTGACTTCAATTGCAACAAATAAAACAGATTTGTTTTCCTTGTCTTGGTTTATCCAGCTTAAATTTCAGAATGGAGAAGGCGAAGGTATTGAGTCAGGTATTTATTTCCCACAATTATTTTTGCCTAATAATTCAAATTATGAGGTATCACAATCAGGCCAACTACCACTACCACTATTAGAAGGCATTTTTTCTGAATTAGAAAACGACAATACGCTCCAACTTTTCAACAACGAACTGCGCTTTAACTATGAACTATTGGTTTCAGCGTTAGATAATAGAACAGGACGAGGTGAAGATGTCATAGGGAAAGCCGCTGAAGAGCTTGTCGACAGCATCAACAACCTGAGTTCTTCTTTAGGCAGAAACCTTTCCGGGACTTTGAAAACCCAGCTTCAGCCGGTGGGCGCAGCCTGCACTCCAGACCTTGCCCTCTGGGTGAAGATCAAAAAAGGTACAGAGGACCTCTCTTTCAATAGATTTCAGGATTTTATGGACGCCATCTTTTGCGGCGGCGGTTCGGGGACGAGTGACGCACAAAATAATAAAGCCAAAAAGCTTGACAACCGGCGTTCACTTCCATTTATGAATGTGGATGCCTATCGTTCCGTCAAAATTGCCGCGGAAGCCTTCGTTATGGCCAATTGTGCCGTTGACAGGCCATTCACTAAGGAAGATGTAGAAGATTTTGAATTGCGGGGCCCGGTCAAAGAATGTATAGTTGATGAAGCCAAACTGGAAGAATTCTGGAACGACTACAGAGTACGGGCAATTGGCGTTGAAGAGCCTGTTATTCCTTACTTAGAAATCATAAGAAACAAAATGCGGGATGAAGGAATTAAAACCACTTCTTTTGCGGATGCCTTTGATTCTTATTTGGAGAATAATGATGAAGCGGCAAAAACTTGTTATGGTTTAATCCAGGAGAAACTTACCCACCCGTGTTTTCTCGAATTAATCTGGTCATACTGGCATGAGGAAAGCATGATGGTGCAAGGGCTGAACGCCATTTTCCGCCGCTTTCAAAATATCAAGAACCCTGGTGGCAAGGATCCTTTGGTAAATCTTGCAATTGACCCGCTTCGTCCGCTCAGTAACTTGATTTGGGGGTTTGTACAGGACGAACAGAATCGGCTTACGGTTAAAAGAAGAGCTTATGAGTATGCCAACCATTATGGAATTTCCTTGCATGGTAACGCTGCAAAAGGGTTAAATTTTGCGGACTTCCGTACTAATTTTCTAGAAGCATTCCATCGCCTGCTCCACATTACATCCAAATTCTATAAGCAGGCCGACGACATGACGGTAAATCCCGATGCTTTCCCCGTCCTTAATGGATTGAAAGAAGTTCATTTAATCCTGAGCGAAGGCGCTCATAATCAATTCGGCGAACTTCCATCTGTCGCAAGGGCCGAGATGTTGATGCAACAATGGTTATTGGCGAGAAGTGAACTCAGGGAATTTCTTCCTACCCGTCTCATGGTTGCCTATCCGGAACCCTGGATGGATAGAGTTGCAGCCTTAAATAACCTGATGGGATGGACGCCTTCATCTCCCCTTCATTTCAAAAGCTTAGGAAGTTTTGGCGAACAGATATTGCTTTCTATTCGCTATGGCAATTGGTCCGAAATAAATATCCGAGACTTCGCAGCTAATTGGGCACACTTCTGGCGGGAGCAGATACAAGGTTATATTCATGCTTACCATGCAGTAACGGGAGTTGACTTAACGGCCACACTGGTCGGCAACAAAATCGACGCCCGCCCCCCCTCTTACCACCTCGCCCGGCGCCTCAAGGCCAGGCAGAACGGCCAACTGGCAAAGCCCTCTTCCAACGGTAAAACGCCGAAAAAAGGAGGCGTGAAAAAAGAGTGGTTCTGAAGTTCAATGGACTTCACTTCCGCCCTCTACCTGGGCATGAACCACCCCACCGGCAGCCTGCCGCCCTGGCAAAGCCTGACTACCGGGGCGCCGGCTGCTTTGAAAGAACCCCCTGCCGCCGGGCGGGCCGCAAAGGCGGTTGCCCGCCTGCAGGGGTGCGAAGCGGGATTGCTGTATCCTTCCACCTTGCACCTGTTCTGGGATCTGTTCGGCTTTCTGAGCCGCTCGCCCATAGCGGCCTTCCCGGACAAACAGGCCTATCCCATCGCCGGATGGGGCCTGCAGTGGGCGGCAAAGCGGAGCGTTCCGGTTCACGGGTTCCGGCATCACAGTGCAGAAAGCTTACTGCAGGTTATTCGTTCCGGCCACCTACAAGGGCGCCGGCCTGTGGTAGTGAGCGACGGCTGGTGCTCACAGTGCGGCAAGGCGGCGCCTTTGAAAGCCTATCTGGAGGTTCTACGCCCCTACAACGGCCTGCTGGTGATCGACGACACTCAGGCGCTGGGCATCCTGGGCCGGCATCCGGCTGCAGGCATGCCCTACGGCCGTGGCGGAGGCGGGCTGCTTCCCTGGCTGGGCGTACAGGACGGCAATGTGTTGGTCGGCAGTTCGCTGGCAAAGGCTTTCGGCGTGCCGGTCGCCGTGTTGAGCGGCCCGCCTCATTTCATTAAGCGGTTAAAAGCCCGCAGCCTTACGCGGGTTCATTGCAGCCCGCCCTCCCTGGCGGCCATCAGCGCGGCCCTGCATGCGTTGCAGTTGAACCGGCGGGAAGGAGATCGGCGCCGCCGGATATTGCTTCAGCGGGTTAGGCAGTTCAAAGAGGAATTGCTTGAGGCCGGAATAGAAACCGGGCCGGGCTTGTTCCCGGTGCAACGGCTGACGGCGGTGCAGGGCGGGGCGGCAAAGGATTTACACCTGAGGCTTACGCAGGCAGGCGTTCAAACCGTACTGTCCGCCGGCCATAAAGGGCAGGCTCAGCTTTCTTTTCTGCTGCGGGCCAACCATCAGGAAGAAGAGATTGCCGAGGCCGTCCGGCTTATTGTCAAAAACCTGAAAACGAGCCGGCCCTACCTATCCCGGCTATAAAAGCAAGGCATGGCCAGAATTTATGAAAATACCGATCATCGCCCGGACGAGGAGATCGTCCTGCTGCGCGACGAGCGCCAAAGGGTAAGGGACGCCACCCGCGCTCCCTTCCGCTGGATCTGTTCCCTGGAGGTGGAGTTTCCTGAGCCGGTGCTGTACCCGCTGGGTACTTTAGAGCACCCCGGCAAAGGCTGGAAAGACCTGAAGCCCACGCTCAAAGGCTGCGGCTCGGGGCTGCTGATCACGCCCGGGCACGTGCTCACCGCTTCCCATGTCATCGCCGGGCTGAAAGTGGTGAAGGATGTTGAGACCGGGAAGGCCCGTTTTAAAATGGTGCCGGCAAAAAGGGTGATCGCCATCCCCGGGCGCAACGAAGAGGCGAAGGGCAATTCCCGGCCTTTCGGCGCCTATGCCTCCCGGCGCATCCTGGTGAACCCCGGCTTCCGGACAACTATGGAACTGCCGGCCGCTCAACTCACCAAAGCCCAGGTCCGCAAAGCGCTGGCCTCCGATTTCGGAGTGCTGGAATTGCAGGAAAACCGAAAGGGCGGCGCTCTGCTGCCGGGCCTGAGCGCCGGCTGGTGGGGGGAACTGCCAGGCTACAAAATACGCCCGGTAGCGGGTGCTTTCCGGCGAGAATTACAAAGCGCGAAGGTGCACATCGGCGGCTACCCCGGTGAAAAGGCGCGGGCGCCGTGCTCCGTCCCCTGGTACTCCACGGATAAGGTTGTGGAGGCTTTTCCGAAATTCCGCGGCCGCCCCGAAAGCCTGCTGCTTTACCAGGCGGATACAAGCGCGGGCATGAGCGGCAGCCCGGTGTGGGTGAAGGGGAAAGATGGGCGGTTTTATCTGGTGGCGGTACATAGTAGTTTTTTGGATTACAAAGCCGGGAGGATGGGAAGGGTGAATGTGGGGGCTTTGGTTACAAAGGAGATGATGCGACAATTACGCGATTGGGAAGTTGGGTGTTTGGAGATGATAATTTCTTAATGAAGCAGCTTGGAAAAGCTGGATAAATATTTTTAAAACATGAAAAATATGTAACTATTCAGCACGCAGGCGTGCTGAATAGTTACCCCAATTCTTTGAGTACGATTGAAGCAAATCGAACAAGAACAGGTATACGTACAAATTTACAAGAAGCAAACAACGAAATATTAAATGACTCTGTGCTTGAAATAATTATTGATCATACATCAAATTATTACGGATATGTAAGGGGTCATTCTGCTCCTAGCAACCTGTTCTCCGACAGGCTCCTAGCAAATTTGACTCGTTCCTGGGTTTCAACGTATGATGATTTGACTCAACTTAAAAAACAGGACCATGCAATACCTTATTGACGAGATCATAGACACCGGCACTTATAGTAGCTCTCAAGCCCTTTTACCGAAAGCTCAGGGAACCTGTAGTTGCCCGAAATGTCAACAGAAACGAGAATTAAATTCTCCTTCCGGTACAAGGATTTTGGATGAAATATTATACGGTCAATCTGGAGGGCATGAATATGAATTTGAAGAAATTGCTTCGGATTTCAAAATATTTAATACACCGAGGCCAGGCGCTTTTTATAAAATCCAATACAAAAAAGGAGGGTTACTTGAAACAACAAGCCGAGCTTATGGCGTGGGTTATGGAAGTATAAGACTTGAATATGCAAAACTTATAAATAACCACCCACGAAACCGAAAATTCTGGGTAAAACCTTATAACAGCTTTACTAGAAAACATTTTCCAAGAGGCATAATCTCATTCAGGCCAATATTTACTTGCTTTGAGAACCAACTTGTCGCTAAGAAAGGAGAAAAAAAATGTTTTGCAAACATTTGGATACCATTCCATTCTAATCTGAAGCAACCAGATAGCCCATCTTGTGGAGTGCCGTTTAAATCCAAGCTTAACCGTTCCAAAAATGAATTGGAGGATTTGCTTTTTGAGAGGGCATCAAGGCTACGTATTGTCAAGCCTCGTTTATCCTTTTTCCAAGAGGCTTTAAATTCTCAGGAGCGTAATCACTTTCACTGCCAGGCAAGCCGATTGGCGAAGAAAATTTCTGCAATGACAATTTCTGCAAAACCGAGCAATTGTAATCTGCGAGTTGGCCCCACTCCCTACGCCACAGGCGCGGATATTATAAAGGAAATTAAACGGGCAAACAGATGTGGTGGTAAAAAATTGGAAATGATCCATATTTTTGGGCATGGACATCAAACCCGAATTTCCGGAAATTTTTTAGTTGATGGGTTATTCAGTAGTAAAGAGTCAAATTCAATATTGTCTGAAGGAAGAAAAATAACTGCTATTCCAACGAGTACTTTGTCCGATAATGTGGTAATTGTTATTCACAATTGCAATTGTGCAAGAGGAGGCAACAATATTGCAAAAGAATTATTTCAGCATCTAGCCTCTGCTCTTAATAACCCAAAAGTTTTTGGGCATTTCAATAGTGGTTGCGCCGGGCGCAATAATAGCTGGAAAGAATACTCCAAAAAACATCCATCAGGCAGGTTATTGAAAAGGCTAAATACCATTTCCCCTGCATATTCTGAAAATGGTTGTTGTTAATTTTTCTTTCTCTTTTCTGGGCAAAATCTCTGCACCAATTACTTTCACGGCTCTCAGCGGCCGGGTAACAGTTTCCGTTCCCGAACAGGCAACCGAAAAACCAACAATTTTATTCCCTCTTTACAGCCCAAAACCCCTGCACCAACCGGTCCGATACCCCCAGCCGCTGCGCCGCCTCCTGCAGATTCCCCTCCGCCTGTTCGATGGCCAGCTCCATAGCCACATCGCCGGCGCAGCGTTTGATGTCCTTCAGGCCGACGCCGTCGGCCAGCGCCTGGCCGATGGCGTCCCGAAAGCCGTTCTCCTGCCAGGTATGTTCAGTATAGGAAGTATTCTCCCGGTCGGTTTCGGGAATGTCGCCCAGGGTGATAGGGCAATCGCCACAATGCCGGTAAGCGATGCGGGCGACCAGTTGTTTCAATTCCCGCACATTGCCTGGGTAATCGCGGGACAGGAGGTAGTGCAGGGCCTGAGGGCTGAAGGGAGGCGGGCGGTCTGTTTTCAGCTCCTGCCGGAGGAAAAACTCCGCCAGTTCGGGGATGTCCGTTTTGCGTTCCCGGAGAGCGGGCAGGCGGACGGAGCAGGTGCGGATGCGGTAGTACAGGTCTTGCCGGAAATCCCCTTTTTCCACCTCGGCCAACAGATCGCGGTTGGTGGCGCTTACCAGGCGGAAAGTGGTTTTCTTCCATATGTTGCTGCCTACCCGTTTGTATATGCCCTCCTGTATCACCCGCAGCAGTTCCGCCTGCAGGCGAAGAGGCAGCTCTCCGATCTCATCCAGGAACAAGGTGCCGCGGTCGGCCAGGGTGAAGGCGCCGTCGCGGGTGGAAACGGCATTGGTGAAGGCCCCTTTTTCATGGCCGAAAAACTCGCTGCCGGACAGTTCGGGGACAATGGTGGTGCAATCGAGCAGCACTAACTCCTGCTTGTCCGGGCGCCGGTCGAGCTGGTGGATGAGGCGGGCGACGAGTTCCTTGCCGGTACCGCTTTCTCCAAGAATCAGCACCGGAGCAGCAGAGAAGCAAGCCATTTCGATAGCTTGCCGCAGGGATTGTCTCCAGGCGCGGCTGCTTCCGATGAGTTCATTTTTTACTTTGCCCGAATCCATAATGCGGTCGATCGCCGCCCAACGAGCGAACTTTGCCCGGATGAAATCTCCCAGGCGAATGCCCTGATGGAAACTCAGCACTTCTTCCACCCCCATGCCGAGTATGCTCCATGCCTTAAAAAAAGGCAAAGGCGCCCTCCCGACATAGAGGATTATTACCCGGCACTCTTTTTCCAACGCCTCATGGATGCATTCTATTAATTTTTCTTCTTCCGTGTTTTCATCAAGGATCAGTAAAATATTGGTTTTGGATTCTGCAATGCCGTCCAGGCAGCAGCCAATGTTCGCTGAGCGAATCTGATCAATAATGGTTTGAAAATGGCCATTGGCGCCTCCGGTATTGAGGCTGTACAGCCATATCTGAGTGAGGTAGGGCTGAGGGGGCATCAGGTGTTCTTTAATGGGTTCCGGTAATGGCAGATCCTTGAAATTCTAAATTCCCTTTTTGGGACAGTACTATGAAAACATGAGTTAGCTATCTTCGAATCACAGGCTTTGCCAAAAATCCAGAAATTTCTGCTATGTGATTAGCACAAATGTTGTAATCTCTTGTACAAATCTTTCAAACTTAGCGACGCGCGATCAATAACTGTCAGGTTTTCCAGGAGTGCTTTTTCCTTTAGCCGGCCCCGACACTTCCCCGACACTTTGTGTACGGGGCGGGCAGTGTGCGGGGTAGACTGTTGAAGAACCGCTTCCCTTAGCACTGCTAAGGTCGGGAATGAATGACGTTTACAGTCATCATCGTGACAACCTTCGGTTCGTCACCGACCTTCGCCTTGGCTAAAGAAAAAATCACTTGCCTGTCGAAACCCGACAGTTATTAATCGCGCGTCGCTTAGTTCAACTGAAAACTGACAATAATCCCCCCCGACGTGTCCGTCCGCGGAAAACCGGCCGATGTCTTCGGCACCGTGCGCCGGTAATCGAAGAACAGGCGGAGCGACAGGCGGCGGTTGAGCTGGTACTCCGCCGAAGGCGACAAGCTCAGCGTGTAGTTGCCCCGGGTCGGCTCAATGATGCCCTGGTCGAGCCGGTGGGCGAAGGTCACGTCGTCGCGCAGGGAGAAGTTGAAGTTGACGTCCAGGTCCTGGCTTTGCAGCCCGCGGCCCCGCGGGCCCCGGTTGTTCCGCTGGTTGCCCTGTTGCTGCTGGTCCGGCTGCTGGTCCCGGCTGCCCCGGCCCTTTTTCTTATTGCTGCCGGTGAGGAAGGGGATATCCAGGTTGCGGATCAGGTAGCCAAAGCCGAGGACGATCTCCTTGGTCTGGGTCTCGTTCAGCTGGTAACTGACCGTACTTAGGGCCAGGCCCCTCGATTTTTTGTAATCCACATTGAAAGACATGCCGTTCTTGAGAGTGGCGTCGACGGCGATCAGGGGCGAGAAGGCTTCCTGAATGACGACGTCGGAAATTTCCAGCCTCGGGTAGAAGTTGAAGCTGGTGGTGTCGATCGGCTCCGTGTCGCGCGTGGCCAGGTAGGGCAGGCTCGACCGGAAGTTGCTCACCGCCAGGGTGGTACGGTAGCCGTGGGTCAGGGAGAAATTCTGGAAGATATCCTGGAACAAAGGTAGCCGCGACAGGCCGTTGTAGGTCAGCCGCCAGTTTACCTTTGGCATGACGTCAAAGATGTCGAGGCTGGCCGAACGGGCGTCCTCGCCGGTGTAGGCGGCGATAAACGCGGGGATCAGCACGTCCTGCTGCGTATTGCCGTAGCCCCGGGCGTACCCCAGGTCGGCCAGGTTTTCGTCTCCGTGGTCGCCGGCGCCCAGCCGGTTGGAAATGATCACCCGGTTGCTTTCGAACTCCTTGAACAGGCTGATGATCTCGTCGCGGCTGTCCTGGAACAGCGTATTGAGGGCAAAATAGGTGACCTGCATCTGGCCAATCTCAATGGGCACGGTATGCACCAGGTCCTTGACGCCGTCTATGATCGAGGTGTCCTTGAAGGTTTCGGTAAAGGTCTCCGAGTAATTCTTGTTCAGCTCCAGGTCGACTCGGAAGTCTTTAAACGGCTCCACGGTGGCCCGCACGTCGTAACTCTGGGTATATTGCTGGATCACTTCCTGGTTCTGGAAAACGCTGCCGGTGATCCAGTCGGCATTCTCCCGCAGCCAGTCTCCCTGGATGTTGTTGGGGTTGGGGTTGAAGCGCTGGTCCTCGGTCAGGTTGCGGATGTTGGGTTGCAGGCCGGCGACGAAGTCCCAGCCGGGCGACTCGAAGTTGGTCATCCCCAGGATGCCGGAACGCGGCAGATAACCGGGGACGGTGGTCGACAACTGCTCGGAATAGTTGAACCGCACCCGCCGGACGGCCAGCAGGGGCCGGACGATGGCGCGTTCCACTGCGCTGGGCTGGCGGTCTTTCTTTTCCTTTTCCTTTTTATCGCCCTCCTCCTCCTTTTTCTCGCCGTCGCGGCTGCGGGGGGTTCGCCGCCCGGAAGACGGCCGGCCCGGGCGGGCCTTGCTTGCTCCCCGGTTGATTTTGCCCAGGTAAGTGACTTTGTCGTAGAGCTTTTCGAGGTTGAGGTCCACGTTGCCGCTGCGGTTCTGGTTGTTCTGGATCAGGTTGCCGAGGGAGTCGACGTTCAGGGCAGCCGCCGTCCAGTTGTATCCGCCGGTGTACTGGACCTTGGCCGTCACCCAGTCCCCGAAGAAGGGCAGGTACCGCACCGGTAGGTTGTAGCTGACATTCAGGTTGTGCTGGTAGTTCTTGGGGCGCCCGAAATTCTTGATGTTCTCCCAGATGCTGTCCCGGCGGATTTCCCGGGCCCGGTCGATGCCGAACTGCTCGACCAGGGCGGTCTCGTCGGGCTCGTCGATCACCGACGAGTTGGTGGCGTTGAAGTTGAATTTCAGCGATCGCGTGATGTCCCACTGCAGGTCGTAGTCGCGGTCCCAGGTGAAGCGTTTGTTGTAGAAGGTCTTGAACCGGGGATCCACGTCGGTGAAGCGATAGCGTGTGGTCTGGAACCGGCGGTTCATCACCGAGCTGAAGCTGAACGAGTTGGGCAGCGGGTTGAAGTTGATCTCCTTGATCAGGCGCAGCAATTCGCTGTTGAGCTTTTTGAACGGCTCGATGTATTTGGTGCGGGTGCTGTAGGTATAATCCAGCGCGCCGGTATGTTTTTCCTCCTGGTCGAATTCGATGATGGGGTCCCGGTACTCCGTTTCGGTAAAGGAATACGAGACGCTGAAGTTGGAAATATCCCAGGGCATGGGCGGCTTGCTGTTGTCGGCCCGCTCCTTCCGGACGTTGGTGAAGTTGATGCTTTTCAGGGTGGTCACTTCCTGGGACTGGGCCAGTATGGAATCCCGCTCCTGGCTGTTGGCGCTCTGGAGTTTGTCCTTCAGCGTGATATCCAGGTCATAGGGGTCGAATTCCGGCCGTTTGGTCGTGTTGGAATACTGGGCGTAGAAGGGCAGGCGCAGCCGCCAGCTTTCGGGCAGGAACTTGTCGAGGTTGAAGTTGGCGGCCAGGTCGATACCGGTGATGCGTTCCCGCTGCCGTTCCTGCACTTTCTGGTCGATGGCGCCGAAGCCGATGCTCGAAATATTTCCGGCGGCGGTGATGCTGCCGAAGTCGGCCAGTTGGGCGTCGATGCGGGCGGTGGCTGCGGCGCCGCCCCGTTCGTCCAGGCCGGTCAGGCGCATCTCGTTGAGCCATACCTCGACGTCGTAGGGGACGTTGTCGAAGTCGTAGATATTGCGGATGCCCACCATCACCACCTTGACCTGGCCGACCGACGGGTTGCCGAGGATTTTCAGGGTGGCAATCGAGCTGTCGCTGGGCGTCGGCATTTGTTTCTGATAGAGTTCATTGAGGGGGATGCCCTCCTGGTTGCGCTCTTCCTTCAGGCGCACGAAGTCATCCAGGGCGAAGTCGATTTCGTTCTCGATGCGCCAAACCTGGTTCTTGTACTCGGCGCTGTTGGGGTTGCCGTTCAGCAGGGTGGAATCAGACATGACCAGCGGCAGTTCATATTCGTAGTAGTTGTTCCGGAAGTCGCTGCCCAGGCGGACGTAGAGGGACAGGGCATTCTCCGGGACTTTGATGCCCTTTTCTTCGGCGTGGACGAACATTTTGAAGCGCTCGTACACCCGCATATCCATATTGATGATTTTGAAGATGGCGCGTTCGTCCCCGTCGCAGAGGTCGCGGACGTTGACGGAGAGCGACTGTTCGTTCTGCAGGGCGCTGAAGACGCCCACCGACTGCTCGCGCTGGATGCCTACCGGCAGGACGTAGTTGAACGGCTGCCGGCCGTTGTTCTCTTCGATGTTGACATTATCCACGTTGAAGAAGGTAGAATCCGCAGAACAGACCGGCGCGCCCGGGCCGCCGAGCTGAGAGAGGTCGCCCCGGTAGCGGCGCCACTGGTTGCGCACCAGTTCCAGGCGGGCGAAGCGCAGGACGACCGGGGCGCGGAAGCCGCGCATAAACATCCGCATGAAGCGGATGGAGCGGAAGTCGCGGATGCCGCCGACCGATACTTTTTCCGGGCCGTTGAGGGGGATGCGGAAGCGGTACCAGATGCGTTCGCCGTCGTCGCTTACCCGCTGGTCGGTGATGAAGGGCGTACGTTCGGTATCCAGCTGGCGGGCATCCATCGGGTTGGCCCGAAGGGGAATCCGGTACTGGAAGTAGGATTCCGTTTCGTTAAGGGTATTGTCCTGGTTGAGGTCTTCGGCGTCGGGGATGTTGGTTGCCGTCTGCCGTTCGGTCTGGTTGTCGTTGGAGCGGGAGTTGCCCTGGGGGTTGTTGAAGTCGCGGTAGCGCCGCAGCACGCCGTCCTGGTCGGTGAAGCTGGCGTCCCGGTAGTAGCGGAAATCGTCGTAGGCGGGGTCCGTTTCCAGCCTGGCTGCTGCCTGGGGGTTGGCGGCCCGCACGGCATCGAGGTAAGGCGCGTATTTTTCGCGTTCGCCGTCGTTGTCCAGGCCATCGAGGCCGACATCCTGGCGTTCGCGGGTTTCGCGGTCGTTGTCGAAAGCGCGGACGATCTGCTGGGAGACGGGCACCCGCGCCCAGTTGGTTTCATCGGTACGCCGCTCGGGGTTGGCCGGGCCGGGCAGGCCGTTCTCGAAGAAGATGCGGGAGTCGCGGAGGATGTCTTCGGAGATGTTGCCGAGGTTGATGTACAGGTCGCCTTCTTTCAACTCGTAATCCTGAGCGGGGTTATTCGGGTTGTCCGGGTCGAGGAAGGGGCTGAGCATCCAGAATTCCAGGAACTCGATGTTGGCAGTCTGGAAGTCGTTGGTGTTGAGGTCGCGCATGATGCCGCCCCATCGGGTCTGCGGGTCGCGCAGCACCATGGAATCGCCAAGGAACTCCACCCCTTGCGTATAGCCGGGGTACCCATCGGGCGTATCGAAGTTATAGGGCCCGCGTTCGTTGGGGTAGTAGGCCAGGTCGAGGGTCTGGATGTTGGGCAGTTGGTCGGGCGTCAGCTGCAGGTTGGGGAAGACCTCCTGCTGGGGCACCTGGCTGGTGTAGGGGTTTTCGTTGTCGCCGGTGCCCCGGGCACCCGGGTCGATTCGGTACCAGTTGAGGCGGGCGCGGTTGGCGCCGTAGCGCAGGTCGTTGATCAGTTCGGCTTCCGGAAAGAGGGGGTTGTTGTTTTGTCCGTCGTTCTGTGGCGTGCTGGCCAGATACCAGCGGTTGGTCGGGATGCGCAGGTCGAAGCTGCTGCCGCTGCCTTCGAAGTCGTCGATGTAGACCACCCCGCCCTTGTCCTTGCGGTTTTGGTTGATGGCGCGGGCGTGGCCGGGGCGGAGGGCTGCCGCTTCGGCCGTCACGTTGATGGTCGACATTTCCTTGGTGGAGATGCCGGGCAGGGCGTCGACGATGCGGGTCAGCCAGGGTGCTTCGCGGCTCAGGTTGAGGTCCAGGCCGTAGATCTTGTTGTTAATGGGGTCGTCCCCCACGTTTACTTTCTGAGTAAAGGGGCGCTCGAAGAGCTGCAGGTAGGTGGCACCGATGTTGAAGTTGTCGTCTACCTCGTAATCGGCGCGCAGGCCGACCATGGTTTTCGTCTGGAAGCCGAAGAGGGTATTGTCCTCGAAGGAGACGTTGATCGGCACGCCCGACTGCAGGATGGCGTCGTTGAGGATGCGCACCTTGCCGATATTGTAATCCACCTCGTAATCCTTGCCTTCCTGGAGGCGCTGCCCCCCGGCGGTCACGCTCACCGAGCCCTGCGGGATGTTGAACGCTCCCAGGGAGATTTCGGAGGAGACGCTGGATTTGTATTCCCCCCGGATGATGTAGCGGTTCTGTTCAGCCGATTCCTGGGCCAGGAAGAGGGTGGTTTCGTAGAGCGAGTCGTAGACGTATTTGCGCGCCAGCAGGTCGTTGCTGATGCTGTCGGCGAGAGTTTGCCCGAAGGGTTCCAGGACGGGGAACATGATGCGGCCGTTGCGCGGGTTGATGGTCACGCCCGGCACGAAGTCGAAGATGCCGTCGGGTTGGGGGTCGCCCTGGGTATTGAGGTTGTCGAGGTTGAAGACGCGGAGCAGGGGCTTGCCGGCGATCCGGGTTTCGGGCAGGAAGCGCTTCTGGCCGGCGCCGGGGTCGTCGTAGAAAATATCGAGGCGGAAATCCTGCTGGTTGACCTGGAAAGCGCCGATGGAGTAGACGTTTTTCATCATGAGGTCCCAGGTGGGCACGTCGGTGCGCTGGGTAGTGCTTTTCAGCATTTTGACGAAGAGTACTTTGGGCGTCAGGTCTGTCGTATCGGTGCTGACGGTGCCGTTGTTGATCGACATTTCGCCGACGCGGTAGATGTTTCCGTTGTATTCGTATTCGAAGGCGACGCCCAGCACCTGGTCGGGCTGCACGTTGATGTTGACCGAGATGAAGCCCAGCTCCGGGTGGAAGGTATATTCGGATTCGCGAAGGCGGCGCACGCTGACCTTTTCGAAGTCGCGGGCCTGCTGCAGGCCGAACTCCCCCTGCAGGGTGGCCACTGCCCGGTCGATGTCCCGCACGTCTTCGCCTTTGGCGAGGATGCGGTTGTAGAGGTCGTTGGCGGCGTTGTCGGGCAGGGGTTTGTTGTCGATGAGGTCGCGGCGGTTCCAGCCGGGGTTGGGGGAAATCCGGTCGGGGCTTACCAGTTGGAGGGGTTCGCCGAGGTCGGCGAGGGCCACGATGTCCCGCACGTCGGTCACTTCGTTGCGGTCGTTGGTGATCCAGACTTCCAGTTTTTTGATCTTGAACAGGTTGTTGACCTGGGGGAGGTTGCGCAGGGAGCGCTCGAAGTTGTCGCGGTTGTAGAAGGTCAGGAAAAAGTGCCGGTTTTCGTCGTATTCGTCGGCGCGCACTTCGAACTGCTGGATTTGGGCGCCGCCCTCCACCTGGATGTTTTCCTGCTGGGAGCGCTGCTGGGAGGCGATGGCGGTGAGGCGCAGGTGGCCGAACTGGAGTTCGGTTTTCAGGCCGAAGAGGCTTTGGGCGCCCTGGATGAGGTTGCCCCGCAGCGGCAGGCTGACGTTGCCGGCCTCGATTTTTTTGATGATGGCGTCCTCGTCGAAGTTGTCGCTGTTGTAATCCAGCTTGATCTGGTTGTCGAAGTTGAACGTAGCGTTGGTATTGTAATTGGTGGTGAGGTTGAGCTTTTCGCCGATCTTGCCCGTCACGTTCATGTTGATGTTCATGTCGAAGTCGAAGCCTCCCTGGAGCCGCTGGCGTTCGGTGAGGATGGGGTTGTCGACGCGGGAGAAATCCACGCCGAAGGTCAGGTCGATATTGCCCTGGGGGCGGATGTCGACGGTGGTGCCGCCGAAAAGGCGGTCGAGCAGGTTGTTCTCCACATCGATCTTGGCCAGGGGGTCGAGGCCGCTGCTGCCGTCCCCCGAGGCGATGCCGGCCAGGCGGTTGAAGTAGGCTCGTTCTTCCTGTTTTTGCCGGTATTCGAAATATTCGTCGAAGGTCATGTAGGTCGACGGGCGGAACTCAAAATCACCGATCTGTTCGGTGATGATGTAGTTGCCGGTCTGCGGGTCATACTCGAGGTTTTTCTCGATGATGCCCGGGTCTTCGAGATCGAAGGGGTTGTCGTTGCTGCCGGTGACGAAATCGTCGTAGCGCTCCTCGATGTCCGGTATGGTATCTGCGGCTATGACGAAGGGAATGCTATAAGGGTCTTCCAGAGAGGCGCCGCTATCCATGGCGCCCAGGGCAGAAGTTGCAATTCCAAAAAAGAGACAGTAGTGTAAACGTATTCTACTCATAGCTTTCAGCATGGGATTCGTGCACTTGGTTATTCTGCTGTGTACGCAATCAATTGATATTCAAGAATTTGTGGTATTTCCAGGGTTTGTCGTTTCACCTCCCTAAAACGCAGCGGTCCCGGCATTTCTGCTGTCCGTCCGGATTTTAACACATCAAGTATTTGGGAATATACCAGCCCAAATATTGCCGGGAGGCGTTTCGGATTACTTTGGCTGGTTTGGATTGCCGGTGTGCCGGGAACAAGGTTATGGAACAGTTATCAACTCCGCTGCGGCCCAGCCGTAGTTATTGGTTGTTGCCGGCAGCCGGGGGTTCAGAGTATGTTTGGAGGCAGGCTATGTGGGCTGCAAATGCCGTCAATAACCAATAACCAATAACCAATAACTGCCCAGGAACTCCGTTCCCTTAACACTACGAAAGCTCTTTCAGTGCCAGCTTGATCAGTTCTTCAACGCTAGCAACGCCAGGCTTTTCCTTCAGGGCTTTGTTCAGTGCCTTTTGGGCCTGGATGCGGTTGAATTGCAAAGCCACCAAAGCAGATAACGCCTCTTCCCGGATTGTATTGTCCTGCGGGCTGGCCAGAACCAGTTCTTCGCCGGAATCTTTCAGCATCTTGTCCTTCAGGTCCAGGATGGCCCGTTTGGCTGTTTTGGGCCCGATGCCTTTGATCCGTTTCAGGGTATTGACATCCTCGCTGATAATGGCCGCGCGCATCTCGTCGGGGGTCATCGAGGAGAGCATGAGCTGGGCTGTGCTCGGGCCGATGCCGGAGACGGAGATGAGGTGGACGAAGAGGTTGCGTTCGGCGGCGTCGGCAAAGCCGTAGAGCGTGTGGCTGTCTTCCTTGATATGGAGGTGTGTCAGTATTTTGACCGACTCCAGCTTTTCCACCTGGGTGTAGGTGTTCAGGCTGATATTGACGTGGTATCCGAGCCCCCCTGCCTCTACGATGATATAGGTCGGGCTTTTGTGTGTAATATTTCCCTTAACGTATGTGATCATGGTTTTCAAAAATGTCCACGAAGGTACAAAGTTTTCGGAGAATCGGAGGGAAATGCGTGAGTGTGTAAAGGTGTAAGCGTGTAAAGGTGTAAATGACCTGGAACCTGCGTTCTTTTACACCTTTACGCACTTCCACTTTTGCACATTTACACTTTAGCACTTTTACACGACCCCCAAAATAATCCCCTCCCATTCTACCTCAAACGCCCAAAAAAATCTATTTTGGCGTAGTTTTGCTGAAAAAAACGGATTGATTAATGGCGAAAGCAGGTGCGTTTGATTTTGACGGGCAACCGAAGTTATTCGGGCACCCTGTGGGCCTTTTCATCCTGTTCTTCACGGAGTTGTGGGAGCGGTTCTCCTTTTTTGGCATGCGCGGTATTCTCGTCCTTTTCCTGGTGGCGCAGACTACCGGGAACAACCCGGGATTTGGCTGGGACAACCAGGAGGCGCTGGCTCTGTACGGCTGGTATACGATGCTGGCCTATCTGGCCGCCATTCCGGGCGGGCTTTGGGTCGGCCGCCGGCTGGGCCAGCGGCGCAGCGTACTGGCGGGGGGGCTGCTGCTCTGCCTGGGTTACGGGCTGCTCGTTATAGACGCAGCTGCGGCTTTTTATTCCGGGCTGGCCTTCATCGTCCTGGGCGTGGGCTGTTTGAAGCCCAACATCACGGGCATGGTTGGCGCCTTGTATCCGGCGGGCGACGATCAGCGCGACATTGGTTTCACCATCTTTTATATAGGCATTAATGCCGGCGCCTTCCTTTCCACCCTGGCTATCGGCTGGGTTGCCGTGCGCATCGACTGGCACCTGGGCTTCGGCCTGGCCGGGCTGGGCATGGTGGCCGGGCAGCTGGTCTATATTTTCGGGCAAAAATACCTGCGTGGGGTAGGGGAGCGGCCGGAGCCGGAGTCGCCCGGCAGGGTAGGCGCGTTGTTCAGCAAGTTGTTCAGCCACCGCACTCCCTTTTTTGTGGTTGCCCTGTTCGCCCTGTTCGCCCTGGTATTGGTCTCTGCCGGGAAGCCGGGGTTTGGCATAATCGCCGCCTTCCTGGGGTTGCTGGCCGGGCTGGCCATCACCCTTTACCAGGAATCCGGGCCGTTGGAGCGGGACCGCCTGCTGGCCGTCTTTTTCACCCTGATCCTGGTGGTGGCCTTCTGGGGGGCTTTCGAACAGGCCGGCGGCCTGATGAACCTGTACGCCCAGCAGAAGACCGACCGGATGCTCGCCGGGTTTGAACTGCCGGCACCCTGGTTTCAGTCGCTAAACCCCTTGTACATCATGATCTTCGGCACTCCGGTAGGCCTGGCCTGGCTGTGGTGGAAAAAGAGGGGCAGGGAGGCGTCTTCTCTGTTCAAGATCGCCCTGGGCACCATCGTGCTGGGGTTGGGCCTTCTTTTTATGGCCGGGGCGGCTGCCGAATTTGAGGCCAAGGGGGAATCTGCCATGTACTGGCTGGTGCTGGCCTACCTGCTGCTCACGCTGGGAGAACTCTGCGCTTCGCCGGTGGCCTTGTCGCTTATCACGAAATTGTCGCCGGCCCGATACTCCGCTCTGGCGCTGGCTTTCTATTTTGCTGCGGTAGGCCTGGGCCATAAGCTGGCAGGCGCGCTGGGCGAGGCGGCTCAGTATATCGGAGATTTTACGATCTTTACGGGAATTGCCGCCGGATGCATCCTGGCGGGTATCCTGGTGCTCCTTCTGCTGGCGCCCCTGAAACGGATGGCCCACGGGGCGGACGGGCTTCCCGGCAGCCACTTCGAAGAGCAGGAAGGTTTCGAACTGGCCGACCAGCCGGAAGCGGAAGAAGATTGGGCGACGAAAAAAAAAGGGCTTTGAATCGAACGGATTTATGATTTTCGGCAATGCCGTAACTAAAACTAAATAAACGAAAAACTTATGGATTTCGCATTAGGTTTACTCATCTTCGGCTGGGTGTTCGTCCTGATCTGGGTGCCCCTGGTGGTTTACTCGCAGAGAAAGATGCATCCGGAAGCCCTCTTTACGCTTTTTTTCGCAGAGTTGTGGGAAAGGTTCTCCTTTTATGGCATGCGCGCCATCCTGATCCTGTATATGACCAAGATTTTGTTCGACCAGATGATACAGGGCGAGGCGGATGCGCGGGCCTATGGCATCTACGGCGCCTACAACGCCCTGCTCTATGCCTCTCCCCTGATCGGGGGTATGCTGGCCGACCGGGTCATGGGCTTCCGGCACGCCGTCATCACCGGCGGGATTTTCATGGCCCTGGGCCAGTTTGCCCTGGCTACGACTGCCGGCAACGACCTTGGAGAAACGCCTTTCTTCCTGGGGCTGGCCCTGCTCACCATCGGCAATGGCTTCTTTAAGCCCAATATCTCGAGCTTTCTCGGCACATTCTATGACAAGAACGATACCCGCAAAGACAGTGCCTTCACCATCTTCTATATGGGCATCAACATCGGTGCCTTCCTGGCGCCGCTGACCTGCGGCTACCTGGCCCAACGGGTCGACTGGTCGCTCGGCTTCCTGGCCGCCGGCCTGGGCATGGTGCTGGGGGTTATCGTCTTCTGGCGCAACATGCGCAAATTCGAAGGCAAAGGCCTGCCGCCCGACCCGGAAGATTACCGGGCGCCCTGGAAATTCGGCCTCAGCAAGCAGGTTCTCATTATCCTTGGTTCCCTGGCCGTCATCCCCGTATTTTCATTGTTGATCAATGCCGAACAGGTTACCAACGGCATCCTGCTCGTCGGCGGATTGGGTGTGATCGCCTACCTCATCTACACCTCCCTCACCTCCGAGGATAAAGAGGAGGGCCAGCGGATGATCGTCTTCATCTTCCTGTTTTTCTTCCACATGGTCTTCTGGACCCTCTTCGAACAGGCCGGCGGCTCCCTGAATATCCTGGCCGACCGCTACGTCAACCTTCACGGTATGGAAGCCTCGCAGTTGCAGGCGCTCAACCCACTGTACATCATTCTGCTGGCGCCAGTTTTTTCCTGGATCTGGACCAAGCTGGGGCAGGCCAAAAAGGAACCGCGTACACCGATCAAGTTTTTCCTCGGCCTGCTGCAGATGGCCCTGGGATACTTCATCATCGTCTGGGGTATCCGCTCGGTTATTGGCACTGCCGATGCAGGCACACTGGTGCCCCTGATCTTCCTCCTGGGCATGTATTTATTCCACACCACGGGCGAACTGAGCCTCTCCCCGGTAGGCCTTTCGGTGGTTACCAAGCTGGCGCCGGCCAAAGTGGTGGGCTTCGTGATGGGCGCCTGGTTCCTCTCTATTGCCTTCGCCCATAAGATCGCCGGCGAGCTGGGCAAACTGATCGCCACGCCGGGTGAAGGGGCGGGCGCCGCCAAGTCGCTGCAGGCCTACGCCGATGTGTATATGATGTGGGGGGTTTACGTGGTATTGGGTTCTGCGGTAGTGCTGTTGCTGCTCTCCCCCATCCTCAAAAAGTGGATGCACGGAGTGCACTGAATTTGGTTCGAAGTTTTTGGCGCCGTCTGACTGGAGTTGGGCAGGCGCCAAAAACTTCGAACGCCATGCAAAAAAGGCCGGGCAGCGTCTTGCTGACCGGCCTTTTTTCGGACGGGCTGCCTTCAGGCGGCCCGTTAACGCACCACCCTTCTAATCCATCAGGGCAAGCTTAAAAGTGGTACGTCCGTTACGGGCGGATATCCTGCTCCTTCCACTTGGCCAGCACCGGGCAGGGCGTGAACATGGGGTCGATGTCGATATAGGTAGCTTCGACCCTGTCCTTGATCCATTTGTTGATGAATTCGCTCTTTTTCGCTTCGATGGCGGCCTTCTGGATTTTGGAGTAATCCTGCCGCAGGTTGGCCTTGTGGGGCTTGGTGCGCGACTGGAGCTGGACGATGCGGTAGTAGATGTCGCCCACCTGGTCGCGGAACTCAAAGGGCTGGGAGATGGCATCTACTTCCATGGTGTCGATCGTGAAATAAATGTCGGGTTCGAGGTCGCCGATCTCGAAGAAGGTGTTGCCGGTCGCCGGATTGACCATGCGGCCGTCGTTGTTGTAGCTCTGAATGTCCTCGTTGGAATAGAGCTTCACCGCCTGCGAGAAAGTCAGCGAATCCGATACGATAAGCTGGCGCACCGAGTCGAGGTGGTTTTTGGCCTTTTCCAGGTCGGCGTCGGTGATTTCGGGCTTGATGAGGATGTGGCGTACGTGGATGGAGTTGCCGCGGCGCTCCAGCATCTGGATGAGGTGGAAGCCGAATTCGGACTCCACCACGGGCGAGATTTCCTCTTTTTCCAGTTTGAAGGCCGCTGCCTCGAATTCCGGCACGTATTTGCCGCGCTTGGCCCAGCCCAGGTCGCCGCCGGCACGGGCGGAGCCGTCGTCGGAAAACTTAGAGGCCAGCTCGGCAAAGTCTTCCCCGTCGAGGATGCGCTGCCGGATGGACTCCAGCTTTTCGATGGTCTTTTGCCGTTCTTCTTTGTTTACCTCTGGTTTGTAGACGATCTCGCCCACCTCCACCTCGGAGTTGAAATAGGGCAGGCTGTCCTGCGGGATCGACTCGAAGAACTTTTTCACTTCGGAGGGCGTCACCGTCACGCTGGCCATCACTTCCGACCGCATGCGGTCGGCGAGAATCTGGTTGCGCAGGTCCTCGCGAAACTGCGCCTTGACCTCGTTGATGGTCTGCCCATAGTAGGACTCAAACTGGGTGACGTCGTTGTTCATGAACCCGAGGATGCGCTCGATGCGGGCGTCAAGCTGGGCTTCCACTTCCTCGTCCGACACCTCGATGCTGTCCAGCTTAGCCTGGTTGACCAGCAGTTTGGAGGCCATCAACTGGTCCATGATGTTGCAGCGGGCGTCTTTGGGCAGGACGCCGCTCTGCGCCTCCATCAGGGCGTGCTGTTCTTCCACTTCGGAGAGCAGGACCAGCTCGCCGCCTACCGTGGCCACGACCTTGTCGATGACTTCGCGCTGCGCCAGGCCGGCGGGCCCTGAAACGATTGTTGCCAGAAGGAGACAATAGAAATATTTCATCACTACTTCATTTTATGGACAGGATGACAGGATGAACAGGATGAACAGGATTTGGGAGTTAATAGCGTTTGATTCCGCGCATCCTGTCAATCCTGTTATCCTGCCATCCTGTCAATAGTAAGTCTGTATATTGTTTCGCCGAAGTTCCCGCTGGTACATGGCCTCGATCTTTTCCTCCAGCAGTTTTTCTCGGCGGCTCCGCAGGATGACTTTGCGGGCCTGTTCTTCGATGTAGCCGAGCGGTGCGATATCCTTCCGGTTTTTCACCTCGAAAACGCGCAGGTAATACAGGAATTCCCCGTCGCGCTGGGAAAACTCCCGTTTGGCGCCGACGTTGTCCGGGGTCAGGGTGCCTTTGGGCATTTCCATGGCGATCTCTTCCACCTTGTACCAGGCGCTGTCTTCCAGGGCGTAGGTTTCCGCGTAGGCATTGCAATATTCGATCAGTTTTTCCAGGGCGCCCTCCTCATTGCTGTTCCAGAGTTGCCGGAGCTTTTCCGGTTCTTCCACCGGCACTGGCACTTTGATGAAGAAGCAACGCATGATGGGCGTCTCCAGCTGATACTGTTCCTTGTTGGCCTGGTAGAAAGCATTGAGCTGTTCTTCGGTGACTACGGAGTCCAGGGACTGTTCGACCAGGGCCTTTTCATAGTTGTGGCGGATGAGCGACGCCCGGTAGTCGCGCACCAGCTTGTCGATGTTCAGGTCGCTGGGCACATTTTGCTCCGCCTCGTTGAGCAGCAGGGCCTCGCGGATCCAGCGCTCGACGTAGGCCTGCATGATCACCAGGCTGTCGTCACCGGTGGTTCCTTCCGGGAACATGCCATCCAGCTCGGACAGGTACAGCGTTTTGTTGTGGACTTTGGCCAGCAACCTGCCCTGCCCGCTTTCCTGGCTGCCGCCCATCGAGCAGGCACCAAGCCAGGCCAGCGATAGCAACACAAATCCGATTTTCAGACTGCGCATCTTTTATTCGTTTGGATAATCCTGGCGTGGAATTCCGGGGCAGTTGCCGGTTGTTCGTTATTGTCCGGATGCAGTCCTTAAGCCGTTGATTGCCAGCGAACAACTGGCAACCGAATGCTGCTCCCGGCGGGCAAACAACTGCTCCGTCATTTTGTGCCAACAGCACTAGGCTGGCAATCAACGGCTTAGTGGCTGCGAATGGATAATAACCAGCAACAACTGCCCCGGAACTTCGTTCCGGATGCCCTACTGCACCAGGTGGTCAAAAACTTTCCGGTTGACCTTCACGTCGTACGCTTCCCGCAACTGCTCCACCCACTTGCTCTCCAGGTAGTCCTGGTAATCGGCCACGATGTACCCCCGGGCTTCGTCGAGGGTTTTCATGCCTGCGGGCAGCAGTTCCTCGATCTTTATGAATTTGATGTGGTGGCTGCGCGGGTCCGGTTCCGACTGCGACATGGCGCCGGCTTTCCATTCCATGCTTTTGAATTCCGGATACACGCTATGTTCCAGCGTTTTCGATTCGTGGCGCAGCATGGGCGGGTCGTTGTCCTTGAATTTTTCCATCACCTCGTCGGGCGTATGGGTGGCGGCAAATGCCCGCACCTCGTCGAGCCGGTCCTTGTACCGGTCGTCCAGCTTGTAAATGCTGGTCACGGCGCGCTCTTCCCAGCGGTATTTGCCTTCGATGAGCTTGTAGAATTCGGCCAGCCCGGCGCTGTCCTGGGAGGCTTTGTCCCACACCTCCATTTTGGTGGCTTCGAACAGCAGGATGCCTTCCTCGTATTCCCGCATCAGAGCTTTAAAATCCGGATATTTATTTTCCAGGTTCTGCTCTTCGTAGGCCATGGCGCTTTCGTTCACGAAATCCCGGTACAGCTCGTCGACCAGGGCCGGGATGCTCACGTCGTTGCCGCCGCGCATGCGCTTGCGGGTGGCGCGCTCCAGGTAGCCGGCAAAATCGGCGAGGGTCACCTTGTAGTCGTCGCCGTATTGGAACAGCAGGGCCTCGCCGCCTTCTTCCGGCGCCCGCCAGCGGAAGGTCAGGAAGGTGTCGGTCAGGCTGGCGGTGAATTCCTCCAGCACTTTCGGATACTCCTTCAGGTTGCCCTCTTTCTTGATCTGCTCCACCATAGCCAGCTTGGCTTCCTGGAAGCGGTTGTCTCTTTTGACTTTGTTCTCTAAACGACTCTTCTCGATGTTGTAGGGTTGTATGCCCCGGCGGCTTATTCGCTTGATGATGTGCCAGCCCACATTGGTTTCTACCGGCCGGGTGAAGGCGCCGTCCTCTTCCAGGGCGAAAGCGGCGTCTTCGAAGGAGGGGCTGTACTTATTGATGCCGAAGAAGCCAATGTATCCGCCCTGGGCGGCGGTGCGGCCGTCTTCGGACAGCTTTTTGGCCAGCTCTTCGAAGCCGGCGCCGGCCTGCAGGGCCTGGTAGGCGCTGTCGATGCGGGCTTTGACGGCTACCGGGTCCTTATCCTGGGTGCGCAGGAGGATGTGGGCGGCTTCCAGCTCCCCTCTTGCCGGCCGGCGGTTGTGCACCTTGAGGATGTGGTAGCCGGCGGCGGTGCGGATGGGGTCCGACAGCTGGTTCAGCGGCAGGGAATAGGCGGCCTTTTCCAGCTCGTAGAAGCCGTTGGGGAACAGGGCGGTGACGTAACCGATGTGCCCGCCGTTGTTCTGCGCCGATTTGTCGGCAGATACCTCTTTGGCCACTGTGGCAAAGTCCCCCTTTTTCAGGCGCTCTTTGACGGCCAGGGCTTCTTTGTAGAGGGCCAGGGTGTCCTTCGGGTCGGGGTTGACCGGCACGCTGATGAGGACGTGGCTGATGTCGACGTCCTGCTTGGAATGCTCATAAGCCTCGCGCAGCAGTTTCTCGGTCACCTCTTTGTCGATCAGGTAGGAGTCGGCCAGTTGGCGGCGGTAGCCGGCCAGCTCGTTCATCAGCTGGGGGATGGTGTCGAGCTTCATCTCTTTCGCCTTCTGCACCTTGAGCTTGAACTTGATGTACAGGTCGAGGTATTCCTCCAGCGATTCCCGGGAGAAGGTGGCGTTCTTGCCGTTCGTCTTGGTGTAGATGTAGACAAATTCGGATTGGTGGACCGGGTTGTCTTCCACGGTGAACAGTACGGGGTCGTCCTTCTGTGCCCAGCTTGTCAGCGGCAGGAAGGCCAGGGCAGCCAGGAGGATCAGATAATGCTTTGCCATGGGTATCGTTATTTTTTAGTTTGTAGTAAAGTGCTTCGCTTTTGCCCTGAAACGCCCGGTTTTTCGGCAGGCCTGGCAAAAGCACCGCAAAATTAGCAAAATTAAGGGTTAAAGAATGATACAGGAGCTTTTTTGTAAGGAGGAACGCGTTTGGCAGGCGGTTCATTGTATTCCAGCGCTGAATAGACGGGAACCAATAACTGCAATCGGCTCAGTGCAGTGTCAATAACTGCCGGGGTTGTGTAAAAAGGTTGAAAGTAGACAGGATTAACAAGATTTACAAGATGTAGTGGCTTGCGCTACAGGGGCGTACGTATCCTGAAAATCCCTGCCTGCCATGCTGTGGCGAGCCACAGCCCAGCACAGCAGGCGGGTTGTTATTCCTGTCTGCCTATACTTATTATACAACCCCCTACACTAGTGCCGAAAGTACTAGTGACAGGAAAATTGAAGAGGCAATGCTTACCACTTTTCCACCAAATATCCCTCCACCCGCTTGTCCGCAGTAGAAAAGTTGATGCCAACCGCTATTTTTTCCTGCGGCGCATCTGCGAAAGGCGCGAGATAGCCCTTTTCCTTAATTTGCCGGAGGGCGTCTTCGGCGCTTTTGTCGAGCTTGAATTCGAAGGCATAGATATAACGCTCTGTGCGCACCAGGGCGTCGCAACGCCCCTTAGCAGTATGCACCTCCGATTGCACGTAGGCCCCCATCAGGGAAAAGGTGAGGTGGATGAGCGCGTGGTAAAAATGCTCGTTGTCCTTCTGCCACAGGTCGTAAGGGATGGAGGCAAAGGTCGCGTTGAGGACTTCTATCACCTTGTCCAGTTCCCGGGCTTCCAGGGCATCGAGCAGGGCGCCCATACGGATGCGCGCTTCTTTTTGCTCGTCGGCGGCGTACACATTGAGCAGGCGTTCCTGGAAGGCGTCTTTTACCTCCTGGTTGGGGTAGCCCATCGGATACAGGCCTACCCGGTTGGGCTTGTCCTTGATGGTGAGGTACCCGGTTTGAAACAGCACCGAGACGGGGTGAAGGGACCGCAGGTCGAACTCGTTGAGCAGCAGAGGAGAGGCCAGGTAGCCGTCGAGGTCGTAGTAGTGCTGCCGGCGCATTTCATACAGCAGAAATGTCGGCGTGCCGGTTTCGAACCAGTAGTTTTCAAATTTGAAACCCGATTTCAGGAATCGCAGGATGGAAAAAGGATTGTAGACTTTGTGTTCTCCATCCCAGGAATAGCCATTATACCAGGTTTTTATCTTTTCCACGTCTGCGGCGGCGAGCTGCTCCGGAAAGTAGCGTTCCAGTTCCTCTTCTGTAAGCCCGAGCAGCGTGTAAGCCTGGGGGCTGAATGTAATGTTTTCCAGGTTGTTCAGGTCGGAGAAGATACTGACTTTGGAAAAGGCAGAAACGCCGGTGATAAAAACCAGTTCCAGGTAGGGGTCACTGTCCTTTATGATCGAATACAGCCCTTTGAGCGTATCCCGGTTGGCCTCCGCCTGCTCCGGCTCGCCCAGGTAATCGATGATGGGCTTGTCGTATTCGTCGATGAGCAGCACTACTTTGCGCTGGTACTTTTCATACACCTGATGAATGAGATCCTCCAGTGGGTTGATGAAAGGGCCGGACCGCAGCTCCACGCCCAGCCGCTCCGCCTCCGGCTGCAGGCCGTTTTGGATGGCCTCGCCCAGCGGGTTGTCTTTGTATTTGAAGCTGGCAAATTTGATGTGGATCACCGGGTTGGCCTGCTCCCAATCCCAATGATCTTCCACCCAAAGCCCTTCGAACAATTCGCGGCTCCCGAAATACAACTCTTTGATCGTCGACAGCAGCAGGGACTTGCCGAAGCGGCGCGGGCGGGAGAGGAAAAAATACTTCCCGGCCGTTAGTATGTGATGAATATATTGGGTTTTATCTACGTATTGGTATTTGCCTTCACGCAGTTCCCGAAAATCCTGTATGCCGACGGGGTACTTCATAGGCTCAAATATACGAGGCTCCGGCA
>JAGFJD010000182.1 GCA_024102975.1 Phaeodactylibacter sp.
CCCGTAAACCGCTCCCCCGCCTGCTTATTCCGCACCGCAATGCTCAGCGCCTGCTTGCTGCCGACGATCACCACCAGCTTCTTCCCGCGGGTGATGCCCGTATACAACAGGTTGCGGTACAACATCATATAATGCGTAGTATGCAGGGGCAACACCACGCAGGGGCACTCGCTGCCCTGGTATTTGTGGATGGACACCGAGTAGGCCAGCACCAGCTGGTCGAGGTCGGCGAAGTCGTAAACGACAGGGCGGCCGTCTATCTCGACCGTGACCTGCTGCTCGATGCGGTCGATGCGCTTGATGTAACCGACGTCTCCGTTGAATACCTCCTTGTCGTAGTTGTTCTGCACCTGCATCACCTTGTCTTTAGTGTGGAAGGTACGGCCCATCTTAACCAGCGGCTCGTTGCTGGGGTTGAGCGTGCGCTGCAGCAGGTGGTTGAGGGAACGGTTGCCGATGGCGCCGCGGTTCATGGGGCTGAGCACCTGTATGTCGCGCAGGGGGTCGAAGCCATAGGCCCGGGGCAGGCGCTGCTGCACCAGGCTGGTTATGGTTTTGGCGATGCGCTCGGGGTCGTTTTCCTCCATGAAAAAGAAATCCCCTTTTTTGTCGGTGCGGATATCCGGGAACTCGCCGGCGTTGATGCGGTGGGCGTTGGTGATGATCTTCGATTGGGCCGCCTGCCGGAAGATGTCGGTCAGGCGGGTGACGGGCACGCGGTTGCTGCGTATGAGGTCTTCCAGGACGCTGCCGGCGCCCACGCTGGGCAGCTGGTCCACGTCGCCCACCAGCAGGAGGCGGGCGTGGCCGGGCACGGCCCGGAGCAGGCTGTACATCAGCACCGTATCCACCATGCTGGCCTCGTCGATCACGAGCAGGTTGCCATCCAGCGGGTTGTCGCGCCCGCGGCGGAAGCCGCCGATGGCAAAGTCGTACTCCAGCAGGCTGTGGATGGTGGAAGCTTCCCTGCCGGTGATCTCAGCCATGCGCTTGCCCGCCCGGCCGGTAGGGGCCGCCAGCAGGATGCGCCCGCCCTGGGGGCCGGCGATGCTCAGGATAGCCCTGATGATGGTGCTCTTGCCCGTGCCGGGGCCGCCGGTGATGATGTGTATTTTTTCCCGCAGGCTGGCCGCTACGGCCTCCCGCTGGTTGGGCGCCAGGCGAATGCCCATCTGGGCTTCGGCAGCCTGCAGGCCCAGCTCGGGCTGGAGGTAAACGACGGCCGGAGGGCTTTCCAGCAGGCGGCGCAGCTCGCGGGCGATGCCCTGCTCGCTGACGTAAAAAGGCTTGAGCCAGATGAAAGGCGCCGGCAGGCCCTGGTATTCCAGGGGCTGGATGACGATGCGCTCTTCTTCTTCGATGAACTCCAGGCGGGCCTCGATGCGCTCGGGGTCCACCTCCAGCAACTGGCGGGCGCGCTCCAGGAATTCTTCCCTAGGGTAGCAGGTATGGCCTTCATCGGCCAGTTTGGACAGGACGTACTCCACCCCGGCGTCGACGCGGATGTCTGCCTGGCTGTCGATGCCCAGTTTGCGGGCGGTCTGGTCGGCGGTCTTGAAGCCGATGCCCCACACGTCGCGGGCCAACTGGTAGGGGTTCTCCTCGATGACGCGGCGGCTGTCCTCCCCGTAGGTTTTGAAGACTTTCTGGGCGTAGGTAGGGCTGATGCCGTGCCCCTGCAGGAAGAGCATCAGCTCGCGGATGGACTTCTGTTCTTCCCAGCAGGCTTTGATGCGCTCCAGCCGCTTGGGGCCGATGCCGTCGACCGAGAGCAGGGCGTCCGGCTTGCCGTCGATGATGTCCAGCGTCTTTTCGCGGTGGTATTCTACGATGCGCTCCGCAAATACCGGCCCGATGCCCTTGATCAGGCCCGAGCCGAGGTATTTTTTGATGCCCTGCAGGGACTGCGGCGCTTCCACGTCGTAACTTTCCACCTGGAACTGCAGGCCGTAGTTGGGGTCTTCGCGCCAGCGGCCCCGGCACACGACGCTCTCCCCCGCCTGTACGCTGGGCATGGTGCCGACGATGGCCGTCAGCTCCCGCTTGCCGCGCTCCTTGAGGCGGGCCACCGTAAAGCCGTTCTCCGGGCTTTGGAAAGTGATGCGTTCAATGTAGCCGTGAATCTCGTCCATGTCCTTGTGGCAAAGCCGGTACTATTGGTGCATGGGTGCACGGGTGCATGGGTGCATGGTTGCATGGGCTATACGCAGGCCGGCAGCCGTTCCGGTTTTTTGGCGGCCCCCCGGCTCTTCCCCGGCAGGCCGCCAAAAAACCGGAACCAAATTCAATAAACGTGCTGGCCGCCGTTGATGGCGTAGTTGGCGCCGGTGATGAAGCCGGCATCCTTGGAAGCCAGGAAGGAAACCAGGTGGGCGATCTCGTAGGTGCCGCCCAGGCGGCCTACCGGGATGTCCTTGACGATCTTGGCGCGGATTTCCTCCGGCACGGCCATCACCATATCCGTGCCGATATAGCCCGGAGAGATGGTATTGACCGTGATGCCCTTGCTGGCCACCTCGATGGCCAGGGTCTTGGTGAAACCATGCATGCCGGCCTTGGCGGCAGAGTAGTTGGCCTGGCCGAACTGGGCGCGCTGGCCGTTGACCGAAGAGATGTTGATGATGCGCCCGAACTCCTGCTCGATCATCGGGTTGATCACGTGGCGGGTGCAGTTGAAAGCGCTGTAGAGGTTCGTCTTGATGACAGCATCCCAGTTTTCGAAGCTCATGCGCTTGAAAACGCCGTCGCGGGTGATCCCGGCATTGTTGACCAGGATGTCGACGGTGCCGATGTCACTCTGGATTTTTTCGATCATCTTGCCGACCGATTCGAAATCGGACACGTCGGCGTAGTACAGGGGCACATCATAGCCTTGTTCTTTCATCTCTTCGTTCCACTTCTCCGCTTTTGACCGGGTGTGATAGTTGGCAACGCAGAGGTAGCCGTCGTCGACCATATGCTTGACCATGTCTGTTCCGAGGCCGCCGGTGGCGCCGGTTACGAGGGCTACATACTTTCTTCCGTCTTTTTTCATAGTTGTCGGATTTTTTGTTCGTTTGGCGATTATGTACGTTTAATGCAAATATATAGATATTTAGATGTTTTTCAGATGGAAATGACCGGGAATTTAGCATTGTTTTTCACAAAAGTCAACATCGGCCACTCGGATTAAGCCGCAAACGGCGCCGCATATAAACAAAGGTTTTTCAACCACTTACAGCGAAGGCCTGCGTTCAGGTGCCCAAAAATACAAAAATCCCCTTTAAGTCAACCCTTCAAATTCTTCCGGCCCGAGCCCTTTCTTTTCGGGAATGGCGTTAAATCTTTTAATTTCAGGAAACGATATTTACTAAAGGCTATTATCCTATGGCATCACAGGAACTCGTATGGGCCACCGCCGCCCTTTTGTTGCTCTACGGCGGGGCCATTCTTTATTTTGTCATCCGCGGCGCCCTGCGCACCACATCCATTTCGGATTACGCCGTGGGGAGCATCCGGTTCTCTCCGGTGGTGGTGGGGCTTTCCCTGGCCGCTTCCATCACCAGCGCCGCTACCTTCATCATCAATCCGGGGTTCATCGCGCTGTACGGCCTGAGCGGCATCCTGGCATTCGCCATCACCATGCCGCTGGCCATTTTCGTATCGTTGGCCATCCTGACGAAGAGCTTCCGCACCCACGGCGCTTCGGTCCGGGCGCTGACCATGGCGCAGTGGATCGGCAAGCGGTACAACAGCACCGGTTATGCCCTGCTCTTCGGTTTTTTGTCCCTGCTGCTGATCACCTTCATCGTACTGATCTGCGTGGGCATGACGAAAGTCTTGTCCAAAGCCCTCAATGTGGAGGAACTCTACATCCTGATCGGGCTCGTCGTGTTCGTGTTCGGGTACATGATGTTCGGGGGGGCCAACTCCATGGTGTATACCAATACGATACAGGCCATCCTGATGCTCGTCGTGGCCTTTATCCTGCTGACCTCCGGATACGAGCATTTCAGCCAGGGGGTCCACGGGTTTCTGGACAAGCTGGCGGCCATCGACCCGATGCTGGTGGAATGGGCCAACCCCAACAGTTTCCTCTTCCGTGATTATTTCGAGATCATCTTCTGCAACCTGGTGGTCGGGGTGGCCATCGTCTGCCAGCCGCACATCATCACCAAGTCCTTATTGTTGAAAAACGAGTCGGACGTGAACCGCTACCTCGTCACCGGCATCCTGGTGGAGGCGGTGTTTTTCGCGGTGGTGTTCACAGGGCTGTACGCCCGCCTCAGTTTCCCGGACCTCACTGTAGACGGGGCGCCGCTGAAGATGGACGGCATCATCCCGGCCTATGTGGTCCGGGAATTTCCGGTGGCGGTCGGCCTGATCGTGATCATGGGGCTGCTGTCGGCGGGGCTTTCCACCCTGGAAGGCCTCATCCAATCCGTTTCCACGACCATCACTTCGGACATTATTGAGCCGCTGATGGGCAGCCGGCTGGGCGGCTCCGCCGATCAGCGCAACCGGAAGCTGGTGGCCATCAACAAAGTGGTCATCGTGTTGCTGGGGGTTGTGTCCATCCTCTTCTCCTACAACCAGCTGGCCTATCCGAGCCTCAGCGTGGGCATCTTTGCCCAGAACGGGGTGTACGCTTATTTCTCGGCCGCCTTTGTGCCGGTCCTCTTTGGCATTTACCTGCGGGACGCGCCCCGGATCGCGCCGGTAGTGGCCACGGTAACCGCCGTGCTGGTGCATTTCGGCATCTACTACGGCCGCATCGGCGGCTACATGCAGGCGGAAGTGCGCAACCCGGCAGTAGCGGCCACCTTTGCCATCCTCCTGTCCCTGGCAGCCGGCCTGGCCGTTTACTTTCTGTTTCGCGGCAGGCAAAAAGCCGGCGGAGTACAGCGCAAAACTGCCCCAAAATCTGTAGTTTCGCCCTCTGTCCTGTCGGCGCCAGGCCCAAACGAGCAAGCAGAGATGCAGACGATCATCACAAGGCCGTTCCCCCCGCAGTCCATCCACCTGTCCGGCGGCCTGGAAATCGGCTACATCGACCAGGGCCGGGGCAGGCAGACGCTGCTGTTCGTCCACGGCCTGGCCAGCAACTACAAGGGTTGGTTTAAAGTGATCGGCCAGTTGAGCCAAAAGTACCGATGCGTTGCGCTGGACCTGCCGGGCTACGGCACCTCCGGCGAAGTTGCCCATCCGGTCAGCATACAGTTCTTTGCCTCCCGGCTCAACGAGTTTATGGAAAAGATGAAACTGAAAGACGTCACCCTCGTCGGCCACTCCATGGGCGGGCAGGTGTCGGTGACGGCAGCCCTGCAGCAGCCCGGCAACTTCCGGCAGCTGGCCCTGGTGGCGCCCGCCGGCTTCGAGACGTTCAACCGGGCCGCCAAAGAATGGATACGCGCCGTCTATAAACCCGCCCTGCTGAAAGTAGCGCCCGACGAACAGATCAAAAGCAACATCAAAGCCAATTTCTACCGCTTCCCGCAGGACGCCCAGTTCCTCATCGACGAACGGCTGGCCCTGCGCCATTCTCCGGACTTCGACTATTACTGCCAGCTCATCCCCCAGTGCGTGGTCAGCATGCTGGACGAGCCCGTCTTCCACCGCCTGCAGGAGCTGCCGCATCCCACCCTGGTCATCTACGGCGAAAAAGACCGGCTCATCCCCAACCGCATGATCAACCCTACCCTCTCCACCAAAAGGGTGGCCCAGAACGGCGCCCGGAAAATCCGCAACAGCAAACTGGCGTTCATCCCCGACTGCGGCCATTTCGCCCAGTGGGAATGTGCGGAGGCGGTGGCGGCGGAGATTGCAGGGTTTGTGGGGTAGGATGAGGGGGGGGTGCTGGATGGTTATATTGCTGGCTGGTGGGGGCCGGAGATTTTTCGCTGTTCGCAAAGGGAGTGTTCAAATTTCGGTGTTTATCGCAGGCGAAGCAACAATATAACAATAATAACAATATAGCAATATAGCCCTCCGGCAATATCCCCCTCTTCCCTGTCTACCGCTCAACCTTGCCCTTCCCGGCCTTTCTCGTTTCCTGGTAGAGGATCGTTCCCCGCTGGAGGCGTTCCTGCCGGTCTTTTTCCTGTTGGGCGGCGATGGCTTCCAGCTGGCCCTTCACGTCGATGGCCCGGCCGTTGAGGCTGCGGTGGAAGGATCGGATGATGAACCGGGCCATATAATCGGGGTGGTGTATCCCCATGCCCTTGAGCGAATGGGACAGGCGGGAGCCTTCGTAGAAGCCCCAGTTGAGGGTGATCCAGCGGCCGAAACTGAAATGGAGCCTGCTCACGGCCTCCTCTTCGGGGGCGGCTTTAAAGCGGGCCCTGGCGTCCCGGTCGATCAATTGGTTGAGTTGGACGAGGGCGTCGGAAAGGTCCCGGGGGATGTAAACGCCGTCGATGGATTCCATCCGGATGCGGCGCTGGTAGCCGTCCTCAAATTCTTTTTCGGTTTCCGGAGGTTTCTGCGCCTGCGCAGGATTAGCGGCCAGCCACAGCACGGCCAGCAATGGTAACCACGTTTTGCCCTTCATGATCTGTTTTTTTTTCTACTGGAAATAACCACTACAAAGTTACCTTATTTTTCCAACTTTCCCGAAACAGCAAAAAAATCCCCGCCACGAATGGCGGGGCCAAATTAATGTGCTATGAAAAAGTTAATACAACTTTCCTGATTCACCACCGTATCACTGCTCCCGCCCAGGTGAAGCCGCTTCCGAAGGCGGCCAGGCAGACAACGTCGCCTTCTTTCACGGCGCCGGCCTCTACGGCCTCGCACAGGGCGATGGGCACCGAAGCGGCAGTGGTATTGCCAAACTTCTGGATGTTATTCCAAATCTGGTCGTCCCGCAGGCCCATCCTTCGCTGTACGAACTGGCTGATGCGCAGGTTGGCCTGGTGGGGGATCAGCATGTCGATGTCTTCCTTTTTCAGGCCTGCCTTGGCCAGGGTTTCCAGGATGACTTCCGGGAATTTCTGCACAGCCATCTTAAAGACGAACTGGCCCTCCATGTAGGGGAAAATCTGCCCGGTTTCGACCATGTGTTTATTGATGAACATTTCGCCGTATTCCGCATCCGAGTAGCCGTAGTCGGGTGCCTCTTCCAGGTGTTTGTCGTGGTAGCCGCCGTGGGCGCCCGGGTTGATGAAGGCCAGCTTCTCGGCGTAGGTGCCGTCGGAGTGCAGGCAGGTGGCCAGTACCCCTTTGCCCTCTTCTTCGGTTGGCTGGAGCACCATAGCGCCGGCGCCGTCGCCAAAGATGACCGTCACGTTGCGGCCGCGGGTGCTGAAGTCCAGCCCCATAGAGTGCATTTCAGCCCCCACCAGCAGGATGTTCCTGTACATGCCGGTGCGGATGAACTGGTCGGCGACGGAAAGGCCGTAGACAAAACCGGAACACTGGTTGCGGATGTCCAGGGCACCAGCCTCTTTGTTGGTGATGCCCAGCTCGCGCTGCAGCAATACGCCGCAACCGGGGAAGTAGTAATCCGGGCTGAGGGTGGCGAAGATGATAAAATCGACCTCCTCTTTAGCGATCCCCGCTCTTTCTATGGCCACCTCGGCGGCCCGGGCGGCCATAGAGGTAGTGGTTTCTTCGTGTTTTTTGCCGTAGCGCCTTTCGACGATGCCCGTGCGTTCCTGGACCCACTCGTCGGTGGTATCCATCACTTTGGCCAGGTCGTGGTTGGTGACTACTTTTTCCGGCACGTAGTAGCCGATACCGGCAACTTTAGTACGTAACATGCGATTTGTTTTTTTCCTGCCGCAGCAGGCGTTCGGTTTTATTCAGTGCAAACAATCGTTTCTGACAAGCGTTTTTCCTTCAGAGCATGTTTGGAGGTGGTGCTTTTGAGGCGAAAATGTCAGATTTTGGGTTCTCACGAAGGCATTTTTCCGCCCCATAGCAGCGCTACGGGGCGGAAAAATGGCAAAGTGAGAGCCTGTCCCGCAC
>JAGFJD010000186.1 GCA_024102975.1 Phaeodactylibacter sp.
AACCTGGGCGCCAGCCTGTACTTCCTGGACGAAGACGGGCAGCAGTTCTGGTTGCCCGAAAAGGAAAGCGGGGAAAACTCCTGGGGCTTTGTCGGAGGCAGCCGGTTCACGCCCCGCGACCGGGGCGTAGGCACAGACCAGGATATCCTTGGAACCGAAAAGGACCCACTTTATCAAACCCAGCGGATCGGCCTGCGGCGGATGCTGTTTCCATTGCCGGCCGGCGCCTACAGGGTAACCTTGCATTTCGCCGAGCTGGAGCGCAAAGCGCCGGGCGAGCGCGTGTTTGGCCTGGCTGCAAACGGAAAAATATTGCATCCCGCTTTGGATATTGCTAACGAATACGGGCATTTCCGGGCAGCAGCCCTCAGCTATTCCATCCGGCTCGACGAACCGGCGCTGAGCCTGGAGTTCCTGCCCCAAAAAGGAGAGCCTGTCATTAATGCTATTCACATACAAAAAACTAATTATTGAATGTTGCGTCTATTCCTTATTGTCGCCTGCCTGCCTTTTGTTTGCTTCGGCCATCTTTTTGCCCAGGTTTCCGGAGGGAGAGCCACGGCCAAAAAAAACGTGGTCTTTATACTGAGCGATGATCACCGCTACGACTTCATGGGGTTCACCGGCAAAGTGCCCTTTCTGGAAACACCAAATATGGACCGTATGGCCCGGGAGGGCGCCCATGTCCGCAATGCATTTGTAAGCACGTCGCTTTGTTCGCCCAGCCGGGCTTCCATCCTCACCGGGCAGTACGCCCATCGGCACAAAGTGGTGGACAACCAGTCGCTGGTGCCGGAGGGGCTGGCCTTTTTCCCGCAGTACCTGCAGAAAGCCGGCTATCAGACCGGCTTTGTCGGCAAGTGGCACATGGGCGAATCCACTTCTCAAAAGCGCAAAGGCTTCGATTACTGGGTGAGCTTCCGGGGGCAGGGCACGTATTACAACCCGGTGCTGAACGTGAACGGAGAGGAGAAAGCATATACAGACAGCACGTACATCACTGACCTGCTCACCGATTACGCCCTGGAGTTCCTGAAAAACCGGGATCAGGAGCAGCCCTTCTTTCTCTATCTGTCCCACAAGGCGGTGCATTCCGAGTTCTACCCCGCCCAACGGCACTTCGGGCGGTATGCGGACAAAGAGATCGCTTATCCTAAGACGATGTTCCCTCCCGGCCATCCGAAAGCCCTGGCAGATTCTTCGGAATACAACTATGAATTAGTCCCCAACTGGGTAAAAGCCCAGCGCTACAGCTGGCATGGCGTGGATTACCTGTACCACGGCGCTTATGATTTCGATACTTTTTACAAACGCTACTGCGAAGCCCTGCTGGCCCTGGACGAGAGCATCGGGGAGGTGCTGGAGTACCTCGAAGAGAACGGGCTTTTGGAAAACACGACTGTTTTTTACATGGGAGACAACGGCTTCTCCTTCGGCGAGCACGGCCTGATCGACAAGCGGCAGGCGTATGAAGAGTCGATGCGCGTACCCCTGCTCGTGCTGGATAAGCGCATGATCCGCCCCAATACCAAGGTCGATCAGGTTATCCAGAACATTGACATCGCCCCCACCATCATGGCCCTTGCCGGGCTGGAAAAGCCGGATGACATGGACGGTTCTTCTTTTGTGCCTCTGCTGAAGGGCGAAACTATGGAATGGCGCGACACCATCTTCTACGAATATTTCTGGGAGCGCGCCTTCCCGCAAACGCCTACCACGCACGCGGTGCGCAACGACCGCTATAAGTACATCCGCTATCATGGGGTGTGGGACATCAACGAACTCTATGACCTGCAGGAAGACCCCGAAGAGATGAACAACCTCATTCGCAGCG
>JAGFJD010000189.1 GCA_024102975.1 Phaeodactylibacter sp.
CTTTTGCCACGAAGACACTAACGCACGAAGAGGGCATAAAGGTTCTTTTTCCTGCTATTTCCGCCATCTTTTACACTTGCTTTTTTAAGAGCATGTTTGGAGGTAGTCATTTGGGCTGCAAATGCCCGCTTTTGGAACCTCATTTCGGCTATTTCCTCGCCCATAGCGCTGCTATGGCCTCGAAAATGAGCCTCATGAGAACCCAAAATCGACCATTTTCGCCTCCAAAGCACTACCTCCAAACATGCTCTGAGGCCATCAACCAGCCGGTAACGCAGGATTACATTCGGGAAAAGGTAGATAAAACGATAATAACCGGCAACCCTCCGAAGAGGATACCCAAACCATCCTGGCCCGCTGCCGGCAGCTGGAGCGACGGCTCGGAGCGCCCGTCGTGATACAGGCCCTGGCCGGCCTGCGCCCCAAGCGCCCCGCCATCCGCTGCGAAAAGGAAGAAGGGCGAAACGTTTTCCACAATTACGGGCATGGCGGGGCGGGGTTGACCGTCTCCTGGGGGTGTGCCGATGAGATTCGTGCCGCGATCATCCTGCTCCGCCTGCCGTAGCCACAGGCATAGGCAGGATCGCACGGCCATAAATGCTGGAAATTTAAAGAAAAAACGAATTGAAGTAATCTGACAACTTTTTCAATCATGAAAACCTCCCATCTTCTTCCCCTTTCCTTCCTCCTCCTTTACCTCCTTCCCCTGGAAGCCCAGGACGGCCCTGCCCCCCGCGCCCGCGATCTCGGCATTCCCTTCGCTGGCGCGCCCGGCCCGCACAACGCCATCACCGACGTGCCCGGAGTCAGAGTGGGCTATGCCACCCTCATCGAAGGAGAAGGCAGGCTTGACGTGGGCAAGGGCCCGGTGCGCACCGGCGTGACCGTGGTGCTGCCTGCCCCTGGCTTCAGCAACTACCGCAGTTTCCCCGCTGCCGTTTTTTCCCTCAACGGCATGGGCGAGATGACCGCCGGGCTGTACCTGCAGGATTACCCTCTGTTGTACGGGCCTGTCGGCATCACAAACACCAACAGCGTGGGCGTGGTGCGCGACGCCATCGGCAAATGGCTGTTTGACAAGTATTCCACGGGCGGCCTGTTCGACTTTTCCTTCGGCCTGCCCGTCGCCGCCGAAACCTGGGATGGGGTGCTGAACGACATCAACGGCCTGCACGTGAGGCCGGGCCATGTCTTCGCCGCGCTGGACAACGCCCAAAGCGGGAGAATTGCCGAAGGCAACGTCGGCGGCGGCACGGGCATGGTGTGTTACGAATTCAAAGGCGGCACCGGCACTTCCTCCCGCCGGATGCAAATCGACACATCGGAGTACACCCTGGGCGTGCTGGTGCAGGCCAATTTCGGCCGCCGGCCGCAGCTCGCTGTCGCCGGCGTACCCGTGGGAGAGGAACTGCCGGAACTGATGCCCGAGCTGAAGGCGCCCATGCGCAGCGACGGCTCTATTATCGCCATCGTAGCTACCGATGCGCCCCTGCTGCCCTGGCAACTGCAACTCGTCGCCAAACGAGTGTCCCTGGGCATTGCCCGTACAGGCTCGTACAGCTCTATGGGCTCCGGCGACATCTTCCTGGCTTTCTCCACCGCCGAAAAAATAGAATGGAACAGCAATATGGACGAGCTGGACGCCCTGCTCAACCCCATCTTCCTGGCAACCGTCGAAGCTACCGAGGAAGCCATCGTCAACGCTATGGTGGCGGCACAGACGATGACAGGCATCAACGGTAACACCATCCATGCGATCCCGCATGGCCGGCTGCGGGAAATAATGCGGGAGTACAACCGGCTAAAGGAATAACTGTCGGCATTAACCGCATTCTGACACGGGCGAGCAATATGAACTGGAAATACCGTCCCACAATCCCCGGCTTGAAGCCAGGGAATAAAGTATGCCCGGGACAAAAAAGCGGCAAGGCAGTTTTTACGCTACCTTGCCGCTTTTATCGTTGCAGGCATTCGCCGGCATAATTCGAACAATCGTCTGAATGGCGATACGGAGTCCTGGAGCAATACGAAATTTAAATGTGTATATTATTGAAAAACAAAATATATAACATTTGTAAAAATTTCATATCCATCCCCGTCCCCGTGCCTTGGCCGGGTAAAATTCCATCATTCCCCCGCCACCACGATCTTCTGCGTCATCGTGCGCCCTTCGCTGATCAGGTGTACGAAGTACACGCCAGGTACCCATTGGCTGACATCCAGCACGGTTTCCTGCCGGCCGGCATCAACCTGGAGGGCCTGCCGGTAGGCGGCCTGGCCGGTGCTGCTCGTCACTGCCAGTTGTACCTGGCCGGGCTGTTGCTGGTTGAATACTATGTTCATCTCGTTCCGGGCCGGGTTGGGGAAGACTTTCATGTAAGAAAGCTTATCCGGCGTTGCCTGTTCGCGTTGTTCTCCGGCTTCTTCCGCCGGCTGGTTTTCGGCGATGATAACCGGTTCGCCCTGCCGGTTGCTGCCCAGGCAACCGCTGATCACGACGTCGTCGATGTAGACCAGGTCGTTGTCGGCGGAAGCATCGCAGCGGAAGCGCAGGCGCGTGTTCGACGTGAACGGGCCGGGGATCACCACGGCGTCGAAGTAACGGACGTTGTTCACGAATTCGTCACCCCGGTTCCACTCTTCGACGGTGGTGTAGGTGCTGCCGCCGTTGGTGGAGATTTGCAGCCAGAAGTCCTCGCTGGAGTTGTCCATGCTCACCGCCACATAGGTGAAATCGACCGTCAGCTCGTCGTAGCCGGTGAGGTTGAGGTTGCCGGTCGACATGACGGAGGTGGAGGTATTGTCCCGCAGCTGGATGCTGTAGGTGCCGCTGTTGGCGTAGGTGGCGTTGTTGATCCGGGCACAGTCGGTTCCGCCGTCCACCCAGATGCCCCAGCCGCCGTCGAAGTTGCTGCTGTTGATGGTGGTGTAGGAGCAGCCGCCGCCGCAACCGGTGGTGGTAAAGGTATAGGAGGCGCTCCAGGCGCTGGTGGCGCCGCTGCAGTTGGACTGTACCTGGAATTCGTAGTCCGTGCAGGCCGTCAGTCCGGTGTAGTTGACCGGCGGGTTTAGGTTGGAGGCCTGTGTCCAGGTGGACGTGCCGACCTGTCGGGCGCGGACATTATAGTCGATGGCGCCGGCGGCGGCGTTCCAGCTCAGGCTGGCCTGGTTGTCGGCGGGGGTGGCGGCCAGTCCGCCGGGTACATCGCAGGTTACCGGGCAGGCGGGGCAGGATCCGCCACAGTCGACGCCGGTCTCGTCCCCGTTCTGGATGCCGTCGGTGCAGGTCGGGGTGCTGCCGCCGGTACAGAATGGGGTGCTTTCGGAAGAACCGAAGGCGCCGCCGGTGGCGATGGTGCTGGTTCCGTCGCTCAGGGTATAGGAGCCGTTGCCGTAGGCGCAGCAGATGCCGTCGCCGTAGGAGTCGAGGATGGTGAAGGTGTAGTTGCCGGCAGCGAGGTTTATATTGGTATTGACCGTCGTATTCCGCTGGCCGCTGCTGTAGGGCCCGCCGGAAGCGACGATGCTGCCGCCGGAGTTGGTGATGCGCCAGGTCGTTTCGGTGGGGTAGTTGTCGAGGGTAATGCTCAGAGTCAGAGCCGTACCGAAGCAGGGGCAGGCGGGGCAGGATCCGCCGCAGTCGACGCCGGTTTCGCTGCCGTTCTGGATGCCGTCGCTGCAGGTGGGCGGGGTGCCCTGTCCGCAGCCGTTGGAGCTGAGCAGGCTGGCGCGGAAGCCGCCCGGCTCGAACAGCGCGCGCATGCGGGTTTTCTGGCCCTGGGTGTAGAGGTTCATGCAGGCGTCGTCGGAGTAGTCCATGTAGTTCTGGAACATATCCGGCAGGTCGCCCGTGCCCTGGTTGCAGCTGTTGGGGCCGGGGAAGGTGCAGGGCGAGCCGGTGTAGTTGGGCGCTCCGGCTGTGGGCGTATCGCTGACGAAGTCGTCGACGTTGCAGTTGCCGTCGCCCCAGATGTGGCGAAGGTTGAGCCAGTGGCCGACCTCGTGGGTGCCGGTGCGGCCCAGGTTGAAGGGGGCCAGCGCGGTGCCGCCGCGGCCGGTATAGCGGTAGTCGAGCACCACCCCGTCGGTGGCTGCCGATCCGCCGGGGAACTGGGCATAACCCAGGATGCCGCCGCCGATCTCGCAGACCCAGACGTTGAGGTAGTTGCCGGCGGGCCAGGCATCCTTGCCGCCCGAAGAGGCAAACTTGACGGCGTCATTGGTGCCGAAGGAGGAGGTGCGGGTGGAAGCCGTGCGCGTGATGCCGTTGGTGGGGTTGCCGCTGGGGTCCGTTGTTGCCAGGCAGAACTGGATCTCGGCGTCGGCGGCCACGCCCTGGAAGACGGAAGGCGTGTTGGCCGCGTCGGCGTTGAGGCGGCGGAAGTCTTCGTTCAGCACGTCGATCTGCGACTGCACCTGGGCGTCGCTGATGTTCTGGCCGCTGTTGCGGTAAACGATGTGGACGACGGTGGGGATGACGATCGTCCCGGTAACGACGCGCTGGGTGTTCTGCTGTACGTGTTCCGCATGCCGGTCAATGGACTGGAGGCGGCGGGCCCGCTCGGGATTATCCTGGATTTGCTGCTCCAGGTACTCCATCGTGCCGCACTGGCGGACCTGAGCCGCGCTCTGGTAGCTCAGGCTCAGCAGGAACAAAAAGAAAAGGGCGAGTTGTCTACATACTTTCATCAGGCTGGAATTAAGCTGGGTTAAGAAAGATATTTTAAAGTTTACAGATCAATTACACCAATCCACCACCTTGCTCCGGAGCAACTGGCGCCGGCAAGGGTCAACTGTTGGGAGTAGCTTCGATAAACGGGAACAACAACGCCTCCGGGACGGGGCGGTTGCCCAGGCAGAAATGCCTGTAAACGGAATTGTTTTAATCGTTAAACCATAAGTAAACGCAATAGCATGTAATCGTTTGATTATCAGGGTAAAGCCGCCGGGTGAGGTTGTTCTGAATAGTGTTCGTCGCTTCCGGATATTGGGATAGCGCCGGTGAAAATAGAAAATAATTTCACTCCGGGAATTTTTTTTAGACGAAAGTATGGGTTTTTTAACGATAGAAGAAATAAGTGGTATTCAAGTTGCTGTATATTAGCATGTTGTGTTTTTTGCGTAGTACGTGTTTTACAATAGTCCGTGGCTCTTTTTCCTCACGCGGAGGCGCAGAGGCGCAAAGGTTTGATCATCAATAGATTGCAATTTGCTTGGCGTTCTCTGCGCCTCTGTGTAAAACTATGATTTTCAGAATGTTATAAAGAAGTCGCGGAGTATTGTGTTTTAACGAACAGGGTTTACAAGATGCAGTGGCTTGCTCCAAACGGGTGTATATCCTGATAATCTTGTTAATCCTGTCTAAAAAACGCACCACCTGAAGGTGGCACGTCCTGTTCACCCTGTGAAATAATAGCTGGCGCCTTTCCGGCTATTTCACAGGGTTAATCCTGTACAAGGTTTGGCCGTTTCCAACAATTCCCGTAAATTAGTCGCCGACAAGGCCGCCGCCGCCTCGGGCGGCGCCGAATTATAAACCAACCCAACCCCATATGTCCGAACAAAACCCAGGGCCCAACCCACAGGCACAAGGGCCGTACCGTTCGCCTCAGGAAGAAAACACTGTTGGCGCATTTATCCGGAAAAACCTGGCGTGGCTAATCCCGCTGGGGCTGATCCTGTTGTTTTTCATCATCCCCGGCACCCGCCACTGGCTGTCCAACAAAGTCCGCTGCTCGCTGGTGAATGCGAAAGAAGGGCCGGCCCTGGCCGATGCCTGCCGCCAGTACCTGGACAAGGCCAGCTTTGCCAAATCCTCCTGTTTCGGCGCCTGCACCGAAGCGGTGGATTACGATAACGCCCGCCAGTCCCGCTCCTACGAGCTGCTTCGGTCCTACGTCGACAAGTACGAAGGCACCGCTCCCCGGGATCACTTCCGGGAAATATTCAACCTGCTGGACTCCGTTACCTGCATTGTCATCAGCCGGCAGCCCGACCGGAAAGCGTCCAACTGCCAGATTTACAAGGACGAGTTTGGCCAGTCCGGCCGCTGTTATGACGACTGCCATGCCTTCCTCGACAACTACGACTGCGAGGCCGCCCGCAAGGCCGCCGACCGGGAGGAAGCTTATATCCGCTATATCGACAAATACGGCCCGGCCGGCAAATGCTACGAAGAGTTCCAGCAGGCGCTGGATAAAGGCATGCCGGCTACGATGGAACAACCGGCCGGCAGGGTCAACTCTTCCGGCTCACAGGCCAAGGGCCAAACCGCTGCTGCAACCGCACCGAAAAAAAAGGCCGCGCCTTCTTCCAGCCGTACCTGCCAAACCTTTACCGCCGGCGGCCGGAAGTTCAAGGCCATCCAGCTGGGCCCGCTCTGGTGGACGGCCGAGAACATGAACCCGGGCGGCTTCATCAACTGGCAACAGGCCCGGGCGGCCTGCCCCGCCGGCTGGCGCCTGCCCTGCACCCGGGAAGTGGAACACCTCATCCGGGAGTTTTACAGCAACCCCGACAAGGCCTACGTCTACCTCTCCAGCCAGGATCCGCGCAACTGCGAGTTCAACCTCGAGTTTACCGGCTTCCAGTGGACGCCCGGCATGGCCACCGCCGACGAAGGCCAGGTCGCCGGCTTCTGGTGCATGGACGACCTGGGGCCTACCAGCACCGTGGCGGGCTCTTTCCTCTTCCGGAAAGCCAACCGCGCCATCGAGATCCTGCCCAATACCGAAAAAGGAATGGGCCTCAACTGCCGCTGCGTAAAAGAGAGCAAGGATTATAAAAAGAGCAGCCTCCGCTTTGCCCCCTGCGTGGGCATGCCCTGATGTTTCTGCTCCCTGCTTTTCCATTGCGCCGGAGGGGAACTGCCGGCAATGGAAAAGCAGGGAGTGTTAAGCCAAGCCCCCCTCAATCCCCCCGAACCGCCCTTCGCCTCTGGCTACGGCGGTCAATGAGGGGGGAAGTGGCTCAGACAGGCCTGCCAATCCTGTTTATCCTATTAATCCTGTCATCCTGTCTCTTCCGAGTCCAGATATTTGCAATATATGTCCAGATGATATTTAGCCTTTTTTTCTAACTTGGGGTGTGCTGTAGCCACTTACTGCCAATAAACCGCCCGTTACACGGTAAAACCTGCCACCTGCGGCGGGCTCGTGGCAAACTCCCGCGTATGTCTTTAACTTGGGAATGTTTATAACCGGCGACAGAAAAAATCAGGTTAAATGCTATCCCTTCGGTTTATCCGGGCCTTCCGGCTTGGAATGATAACGCTGGCCCCGCTGCTTTTTCAAAGTTGCAACCACTTTGACAGCCACAGCTTCCATCCCGAACGGATAGAGGCTCAGCCGGAGCGCCTGCTGCGGGTATACGCCGACACCAGCCGGACGCTGCCGCGCCTCGCCGCAATGCCTGCCCGCCAACAGGTGGACAGCTTCCTCTACTTTGCGGAGTGGCTTAAGAATTACGATGAAGATATTTCTCTGGTTTATGCGCAGCAGGCTTATGATATTGCCACGGAGAAGAACTGGAATTTCCCCAGGGCGGCTAGTGCCTACAGGATTGCCGTGTTAAAAGGCCGGAAAGCCAGGTTTGGAGAAGATATCGAAGACGCGATGGTGGACGCCCGGATCAGCAAGCGGCTGCTGGCACCGTATGAGAATGTGTACTGGCAGTTTGACGTCAACAACCTGATGGGGTTTCTGTTCAGGAAAGCATCCCAAATGGATTCTGCCCGATTGTATTTTGAAAAAGCTTTAAACGCCGTAGACGGCCTGCCCACGCAGGAAGAGGTCATTTATCGCAACAAGGCCATGATCCTGCACAATTTGGGCAATACGTACTTCCGGCAGGACTCCCTGAAAACAACTTATTATTTTTCCCAAAGCGATAGTTTGTTTCAACTGCTGGGCGACCGGGGCCTTCGGGCGCGCCTTTGGCTCGATTGGGGCATTTTCCATCAACTCCATAATGCTTTCCCAAAGGCCGATTCCTTTCTTAACCTTTGCCTGGATTACGGCAAACGACATGAAGATGTCAACCTCTTAGCCCTGGCTTACCAGGAAAAGGGGTTTCTGGATAGCCGGAAGTTTAAATATTATGGAAAACCGGAGGATTTTGCCCGCGGCTTGCAAAACCTGAAGGAATGCCTGAATTATGCCCACGACAATGATTACCGGACCTACGAAATCCTGGGAAACATCTTTCAGGACAGCTGGCGGGTCGACATAGATGAGAGTCATGCTGATTCGGCAATTATGTATTATAAACTGGCCATGGAAGAAGCCCGAAAAGAAGGCGTTATTCAAAAAATGAAAGCGCTGAGCGCTAATATTTCTGCTCTTTACGGTTATGCGGGAGGCTTGCACCAACCCGCTTTGGGAGAAAAGCTGGAAACTTTTTTAGACAGGAATTATGGCGGAGTAGTCGATACGATCACCGGAAATACAAAATCTGCTTATCAACGCATTAATGCAGTAGAACAAAGAGATATTAAAGTGAACGCGGCCAACAAAAGGCGCAACCAATTATTCATTAGCCTGGCTGTCCTTTTGGTTGCGGCTCTGGTTTTCCTCTTTGCCCTGCAGCGCCAGCAAAACCGGCGCCTGAAAGCCGAAATGGAAGCCCTGCGGGCACAGATCAACCCCCACTTCATTTCGAACAGCCTCAACGCTATTGAAAACCTGGTGAACATGGGCCATGCCGAGGCGGCCTCCAAATATCTGGTTCATTTCTCCCGCCTCTCCCGGCAGATCCTGAACGGCTCCAGAAGCGCCACGACCAGCCTGGCCAGCGAGCTGAAAACCCTGGAGCATTTCCTGGCCCTGGAGCAATTGCGCTTCCGGGATAAACTGGCCTACGATATTCAGGTCAGCCCGGAGGTAGATGCCGGGCAGGCCATTGTGCCGGCCATGATCCTGCAGCCCTATGTGGAAAACGCTATCTGGCACGGCATCAAACCCAAGGCTGAGGGCGGGCATGTTTGGATTTCTATCGAAAAAGAAGGGAAAGTGTTGGTATGTAGCATCGAAGATGACGGCGTCGGCCGGGAAAAGTCCCGGGCCATGCGCGAGGCTTCGGTCCTGAAACACAAATCAATGGGCATGCAGATCACAGAGGAACGGCTCAAAAGCATCGGCCGGATCAAAGGCTCACACATCCTTATACAGGATCTGGAAGATGAATCCGGCCAGGCTGCCGGCACCAGAGTAGTCCTCCGGCTCCCTTACCGGCTTCGGAAAACGCAACAGTCATGAATTGCCCAATACCGGGACTTTTTTTAAAAAAAAGAAGCCCCGGCCTGATAACCAGCGTTCCATCCCGCAATAAATGGCCGAATCCGGTTCGGTTTTTTGATATGGTAATATACTTTTCGGACATCGAACCTTTTGGGTTGCCCGACTGCAGACGGCGTCCCACACTACCGGACAAAACGGTTTCGGACACAGAGCGCACCGAGTCCAATACAGAGTACACAAAGTTTTTACCGTTGATAACCAAGCCTTTGTGCGGCTCTGTGTCTTCTTGGCGTACTCTGTGTCCAAAAAATGTCCAGCAGTATGGCGGCGTCCCGTCCAAAGCCCGGAAACCTTTAATCCTTAACCCACAAAACATTCTATCATGGCAGAAGAAGAAAAACCAGGATCGATACAGACACAAAGCGAACCTGAAGGCAGTATCCGCCCCTTCCCAACTCCTCCCCGCAACCCCGGCACCGTCCGGGTCTTCGCCCTCGTCGTCGGCATCAACGACTATCGGGGCCAAATTCCCAGGCTGAACGGCTGCCTCAAAGACGTCGACCAGGTAGCGGGCTACCTGCGGAAAAAATTCGGCGACCCCGGGAAAGCGCCCGCTACCACGGTCCTGAATGGGGCCGGCAACGGCCATGCCTCAGGTGGATCGCCGATCCAGGTAGAAACAGACGGCCGCCTCCAACTGTGTACCCTGACGGACAGCCAGGCTACCTACGATAACATCGTCCGCGGCTTCCGCGAGCACCTGAGCAACGCTACGGACAAGGACACCGTCTGGTTCCACTTCAGCGGCCACGGCGCGGAGCAGTTTGCTGCCCCGGAGTTCAAAGCGCTGGACCCCAACGGCAAAGACCAGGCCCTGGTCTGCTACAGGGAGGAAAACGACACCAACTCTCAGCTCTTCCTGGCGGACAAGGAACTGGCCGTCCTGCTCCACGAGGTGTCCAAAAAAAGGCCCCACATCGTGGTCTCCCTGGATGCCTGCCACTCCGGCTCCGGCACCCGCGACCTGGCGGAGCCCGAAGGCCTCAAACCCCGGACCTTCCTGTTCCTGCAATCCGCCAACCAGGAAGATCCCGCTTTGCTGCCGGACGTGAGCGCAGTAAGGTCTTTTGATTCTTACCTGGGCGGGATTTATTCTAAAATGGACCATCTGGATATCCCCGTGGCCGAACACGTGCTGCTGTCCGCCTGCGAAAGCGTACAGACGGCAGGCGACCTGCCCCAGGGCGGCGTGTTCACCAGCAGCCTTATCCAGGCCCTGGACGAGGCGCCCGGCCCCATCCACTATGCCAGCCTGTTCGCCAAAACGCGGGCCAGGGCCAGCAAGCGGCGAAGCGCCCAGAACCCCCAGTTCGACACCATCGGCGGGTTCGACCCCTATACCAGTTTCCTGCTGGGCGAACCGATGGGGGATATAACCAATTACTACGAGGTGTTCCGGCAGGGCGGCGGATGGTACGTGCGCTGCGGCGCCATCCACGGGCTGCCCGCCGGCAGGCAGGAGCAGATCCGGCTCATGATCTCTTCGGATAATCTGAAGGACGAGGACGGCAACCCCCTGAAGGTCGGCGCCCACATCGAAAAAGTCGGCGCCCAGCACAGCCGGATCGTACTGATGGAAGGCGCCAGCCTGGCGGAAAACGGCGAATACTTCGCTGAAGTGTTGGCCATGCCCGCCCCGCCCTTGTACGTCAAACTGGAAGGAGCGGACAAGGCCGCCCTCCAGGCCCTCCAGGAGGCGTGGGATGCCTCGAAGAACGTCCTGCCGGCTGGCCCGGCAGGGGATACCGAGCCTCCTGCCTTGACGTTGGAAGCAACCGGTAGCGAAAGCTTCATCATCCGGGACGCCCAAAGCGGGAAGCTCCTCGTAGAAGTGCCGGCCGAAGCCGGCGGCACAGCCCGGCGCGTCAGGCTGGTACAGCAAAACCTGGACAAGATCGCGCGCTGGAAGCGGATGATCGCCCTCGACAACCCCAATACCCGGATCCGGAACCTGTTCGATTTCGAACTGCTGGTGACGGACAAAAACCGCAACACCGTTGCCTACCGCGAAAAGAAAGTGACGATCGGGGGAACCGACGACCTCCTGCACCGCACGGCCAACGGCAGCGGCATCCTGGGCATCAATTTCCGCGTCCGCCTCAACCAGGCCAGCCAGGACCTTTATTTCTACGCCTTCGACCTCAGCTCCGGCTGCGCCGTCAAGTTCCGGAGCGACGAAGAAAAGGTGATCCGGGTGGCCAACATGAACGCCGGGGATACCATGCAGCTCCGGACAGCCCCCTACGGGTGGGGGCTGGGCCCCGACGACCAGGAGGCCACCCGCTGGTTCAAGCTGCTGGCCACGACGGAGGAACTGGACTACCACCAGCTGGAGCAGGCGGGGCTGAGCGGCGACCGGGACTGGGTGGAGGAGGAATTCGCCCCCGAGAAAATCTCGGAAGACTGGTGCGCGGAGACGGTAAAAGTTACGCTTTTGCGGCAGAAAGCCGGTTGAGCCCTGGGGTTCTGAGGTCAATGGTTATTGGTTATTATTTCAACCAGCCCTGAGCAAACGGTTGCCGATAGTAACCAATAACCTGTCTCTGCCGGTGGCCATGATATAACTGCCTCGAATACTTATCGTTGAAATACTCAAGTTTACATCTTATCTTGGTGGAAACAGAAAAAACAATACTTTATGCCTTCTCCCTTCCCCGGCATGGATCCGTATCTGGAAGGCCACCTGTGGCCAGATGCCCACCACAACCTGGCTTCGGCCATTCAGGAGTTGATTATTCCACAGGTTAGCCCGGGTTATGTGGCCCGGGTTAATCCTTATACAGTCATAGACACTTCGCCTGAAGAAGAGGTAGGCATCATGTACCCAGACTTAGAAATACTGCTTCGAAAGAATCAGGTGACGGAACCCGAAGCCAGCTACCTTGGCGGAGGTTCCGGCGCCCTCACGCCGCCGACCTTGTCGGTACCGGAATTTGAGAAAATCCAGGTGCGCATTCCGGTAGTGGAGATCAGAGACAGTCAAGGCAACCAATTGATTACCGCCATTGAAATATTGTCGCCTATCAATAAGCGCAGCCCGGGGCTGGAGCCTTACCAAAAGAAAAGGGAACGCCTGCACAAAGAAGGCATACACCTGATTGAGATCGACCTGATCCGCCGGGGCAAACGACCATTTTACTCTCCCTATCTGCCAAAAGCGCATTACATGGCTACCCTTACTCGCGCAGCCTCTGATAAAATGGCCATTTGGGCAATCGACGTGAAAGATGCCCTGCCAACCCTCCCGGTTCCGCTGAAAGAACCCGACGATGACGCCCGGCTCGATCTTGGCAAGGCCCTCCAGCTGATCTACGGCCGGAACCAATACGATCTGTCCATAAACTACAAAAACAGCCCGCCCCCGCCGGAATTTTCAGTGGCGGACAAGGCGTGGATGAAAGGGTTGGTTTCTGGTAAATGATTAACACCATGTTAATAAACTTTTTAAGTTTTTAACCAAACCCGCCCCCACTTTAACGTTCCATTACCAGCTTTCCGTTGAAAAAGGAAATAACTTGCAGCCATTATCCTGATGGAAACCTAAACCCAAAACGACACACCAATGAACCCCCTCCAATCCAACCGGCTTCGGCCATTGCTTTTCCCTGCTTTTCTGATTACTCCTCCAATTTTCACCCTGCAAACTGCCCGGTTTCGGTATAACCTAATGCCGGGAGGATAAATAATCGTTACCGGCCTTGCCTTGAGGTTAATAACCAATAACTGCGGGCTTGTCCCTGGCTGTGAAATAACTTTGCGGGAATCTTTTTGCCAGTCTGCCAGCCTACTTGCCACCTACGAGGCATTTTCCGCCACATACCGCTTCAATACCGCCACCGGCGGCTACGGCCTTGATAGAATTCCGGCAGGGCGATAACTTTAGAAAAAAATGGGCTGCAACTGATAACCCTACCCCCATACGGCAATAAATAGCCGAATCCGGTTCTGTTTTTTGAATGTTGAACCCACACTCATTATCAAACACCTGATCATGCAAACCGCGAACACCCCAGCCGTTATCCTTGCCTTCGCCAACGACGACGACGCCCACCTGGCCCTGCTCAAGAAGGAGAGCCGCCAGCTCAGGGAGATTCTCTTCCCACTCCACCAGAAGGGCGCGATTGCCCTGGAGCGGGAGGAAAGCGCCACGGTCGAAGAGCTTTCGTATTTATTCCGGAACTACGACCAGCGCATCGCCATTTTCCACTACGGCGGCCACGCCGGCGGGCAGGGGCTGCGGCTCGAAGAAGGCGACGCCCAGGCGGGGGGGCTGGCCAGCTTTTTTCAGCAACAGAAGGACAACCTGCAGCTCGTTTTTCTCAACGGATGTTCCACCTTGCCGCAGGTACAGCGCCTCATGAGCCTCGGCATCAAGGCCGTGATCGCGACCGCCGCGCCGATAGAAGATGCCAAAGCCGTAGAATTTGCCACAGAATTCTATCGGGGGCTGTGCGCCCGCCAGCCCCTCGGCCGGGCTTTCGAAAGCGCCTCGGCGTTCCTGGGCACCAAATACCAGGGCCAGGAAGCGCCGGCAGTCATCGAATACCGCGATGTGGAGTTCGATGATATGGGGGCGCCCGACGTCTTCCCCTGGGGGCTTTACGTCAATGAAGATCACAAGGACGTGCTCGACTGGCGGCTGCCGGCCAAGCCCCGCCGGTTCGGCGGAAGCCGGCAGGACAGCAGCTACCGGCCCAACCAGTACCTCGCTTACGTCCTGGATGCCATGCTGTTCCTGGATGCCGGCCTGCGCCGGCAGCTGACCAACGACGAAGGGCTGCTCGTGGATACGAACGGCGCCCCGCTAAACGACCAGCAGAAATTTTACATCATCCTCAAGCACCTGCCCTGGCCGATCGGCGCCCAGTTCCAGAAACTGATCGCTCAACGCGAACCCGGGCCGGAACGGCTCCGGCAAATCGTCAGCACCTACCTGGCTACCTCCCAGACATTGCTCTATCTCATCATCGCCCAGCTCTTCGGCAAAGCCGGGAACGGGGCAGAGGCCGCCGATCCGGTCCTGCAACGGGCCATCGACATCAGCCGCGAACAGTTCCGGACTTTCGATTACCTCAGTTACATCAAAACGCTTCCGCTTGCCGATCTCTTCGCTCCGGGCGAACGGCCTTTCGTGGAAGAGGCCATCCCCTTCATCCGGGAACTCAAAAACGAGAAAAGCGACCTCCACAAAGCCTGCCTCGAACTGGAAGAGCTGCGCGACAGTCTCCAGGACGACGAGATGGACTGGGGCCAGGCCGATGAATTTTATGACGATGCCGAAGCCAGCCTCACTATCCTGCTCAGCCGGGTGGCCTTCCTGGTGCAGTACAAAATGCTCGCCGTCCGCGATATCCAGGTCGTCAACAACAACCATTCGGAAATCCGGTTTCAGCACCGCATGGGAGAACTTAACGGCGTAGGCGACATGCTGGGGCTCAGCCCGCGCGAACTGCGCCACTTCGCCCAGTGCAACTCCATCCTGCTCGTCCGTGACATCGAGGACCTCGAAGAGGAAGAAAGCAAACGGAGAGCCGTCAACCTGACGCCCTTCCTGATCGACGAGAACGCCTATCTGAACCATTCCAGCAATGCCCTCAATATCTACATGTACGCCTACCGCGAAGGGGATACGTTTTATTACTACAAAGTGAACAGCAACATCCTCAACGTCATGCAGGACGGCGAAGCCCTGCTGGCCATCAACTGCCGGCAGGACGCCGGGGACGACGGCCTGTTCCACAAGTTCCTGCCCATCGAGCAGGGCGCTTTCCTGCAGGGCGTCGAATCGTCAAGCATCCAGCCCCGCCTCCTCCGCGGAGAAAAAAAGGCCAACCCCTACGAACCGGTCGTCCGGCAGCTGAAAAGCCTGATCCCGGCCGGCAAGCCGGCGCCGCCAGCCGGGCGGCACAACAATGCCGCCATACAGCACCCGGCTTCGCTAAAGCTCAGCCGGGTAAAACCAGGCAATGTCGCCATATAGCTCTACAGCGCGGCACTTCCAAAGCACAGTAATCCAACAATTTTTCCCGGACGAGCCATCCCGATAGGTATCGGCGAAGACGGGCCAAATATCCAACGATATGACCATCCTGCAGCAACCCCAGGCAGAGCCCGCACCCTCCGCCTCCACAACAGAAAGCAACCATTTTTCACCAACCAACTCCACCGCTATGGCAGCCAAGGACCAGCATAGCCTGCGCAACTTCAAATTGTGGGAATCTTACGGCCGGGGCGAAAAGTCCCTCTTCTTTGGCCGCGAACGCGAAATAAAGGCCATTTACGACAAGACCTTCGCTTCCAACCTGCTGCTCCTCTACGGCGCCGGCGGCACCGGCAAGACCTCCCTGATCCGCTGCGGGCTGGGCAACCGGTTTGAAGACAGCGACTGGTACCCCATCTTCGTCCGCAAGGGCGACAACATCATCAAATCCCTTTCCACCGCTCTGAGAAACGAGGCCGACGACCCGGAGAAGCTGCGCAACAATTCCATCCGGGAAAAAATCCATCAGCTGTTCCTCGGGAAATTCCGCCCCATTTACCTGGTTTTCGACCAGTTTGAAGAATTGTTTATCCTCGGCAACCGCCAGGAGCAGGACCAGTTTTTCCGGCTGCTGCTGGAACTGCTTGACGTCAATTTCCAGTGCAAGGTCATCCTGAGCATCAAGGAAGATTACCTGGCCGACCTCGACCGGTACGAGGAAGCCATCCCCGCCCTGTTCAGCAACCGGATGCGGGTGGAGCGCATGCGCCGGGAGCAACTGGAGGAAGTGATCCGGGGGATGGCCCGCGAGCTCAACATCGGCATCGGAGAACCGGAAGACGGCCCCGAAGAGCAGGAGGAGATCATCGAGCGCATCATTGAAAAAGTAAAAGAGCAGGACACGCAGCGGGTCGACCTGGGCGAGCTGCAGTTTTTCCTGGACGAGCTCTACGCCAAAGACGACGTGGCCAGAGCCGGGGAAAACGGCCCGGAGCGGCGCATCTGCTTCAGCCGGCAGCTCGTCGAACAAACCGAGGACATCGAAAAAGTGATCGCCCGCCGGCTTCAGGAACAACTGGAAGCCCTGGACCAGGAGTTCAGTCAAAAAACCAATATCAAACGCCTGCCCTACCTGGTATTGCAAACGCTGGTGACCGACGTGGAAACCAAGCATACCCGGACGGTTGGCGAAATCGCCAGGCAGTTGCTCAAAAACCATAACGTAGCGCCTGAACCGGTGCAGGATTGCATCGGGGCCCTGGCGCAGGGCAACATCCTGAGAAAGTTGTCCTCTAAAGGCGACCAGCAGAAATGCAGCCAGGTGGGCATCGGGGTGGACGAAAAAGTCGAAATCGTCCACGACAACCTCGCCAAGAAGCTGCACCCGCTCCTGTTCAACGAAGAGCGCCACCTCGTGAAGATCAAGGCCGCCATCCTGAGCCAGTATGAGTACAAGCAGAAGACCGGCGTCCTGCTCGGCCGCGAGGGCATGGATTACATCCGCCCCTACCTGAAAGAAATAGAACCTGGACTGGACGAGCCGCTGCGGAAGTTCATAGCGGACAGCCAAAGGGAGATCAAAAAGCGCGAGTGGAAGGGAACGGTTACCCTCCTCGGCATCATCGTGTTCCTGGCGGCCAGCGCAGGGGTTGCCCTCATCCAATGGTCCCGTTCCTCCCGGCTGATGGAGGTCAACCGCATCGTTGCCCAGGCGCTCAGCGCTTTCAACTACGACCGGACCCTCGCCCTGCGCCTCTCGGAGCGGGCTCTGCGGAAGGACCCCGGCAACACCCTGGCCAGCAATGTCCTCAACGACGTTTTGGCCAGTTCCTGGAAATTCCCCTTTTACCAGGAAGCGATCAGGATAAAAGGCGTGGAGATCGACCGCATCAGCGACCTCGACATTTCGAAGTACAACCGCTACCTGCTCGCCGGAAGCCTGGACGGCCATATCTATCTGCGGGACCTGACAGCGGACGACACCCTGGCGGAGCTCGCCGCCCTCGGCGAAAACGAAAGGCACCGGCAGGAAATCACGGACGTCGACTTTGTCGGCAAATTTCCCGGTGACGATTTCTATTTTCTCACCTCCAGCCGGGACAGCACCGCCAGGCTTTGGCAGATCGATACCAATACGCAGGCAAAAACCTGTTTTGCCTACCAACACGGGGAACCCTTGTCGGCAGTCTATATGGGCTTTTCCAGGCAGGACACTTTTGTGGTTACCGCCGGCGACCGGCACATCCTGCTCTGGGATTACTGCAACCCGGAATTTGCGACAGACAGCTTCCCGGCGCCGCATACTACTGCCTTTGAATTTATAGAAAATGGTTACGGCCGGATGCTCATCGCCGCCGGACAGGACAGCATGCTTCGGTTTTTCAATATCGACAATCCCGGGGACACCCGGAGTTTCCTCATTTCCGAGGGCACCATCTCCGCTATGGATTTTGCCGGCGACAAACTGGCGGCAGGCCTGGCAAACGGGCACCTGATCATCTGGGAGATAAGCGAATCCTTTTTCCGCAGCTCTGCCTCCGGGCTCGAAGTGAAGGCCGCCGGCAAAGCGCACTCGGAAACCATCAAAGACCTGGTCTTCATGAAGAATGGCGGGCAGATACTGACCAGCAGCGCGGACAAGAGCGCCAAGCTTTGGGATGCAGAGGTCAACCTCCTGAAAACCTTCCTGGGGCACAACGACGGCGTGCAAACCGTCGCCACCTCAGATGACGAGCGTTTCGTCTACACCGGCGGCGAAGATAAAACCATCAAAAAGTGGGATTTGAAACTGTCCGTCTATACGCCGAACACCATCCCCGGGCTGGACGGAAAGGTGAAGTCCGTCGATTTCATGCCGGAAGAACAAAAGCTGCTCATCCACACCCGGGAACAAAAGCTGGGCATTTACGAAAAAGACAACTGGGAAAAATACACCCTGCAACAGGAAGTCCCTTTCGAAAACCCTGCCGCCATCACCGATCTGGCCGTATCCGGCGACGGGCAGCGTATACTGGCCGCCATGGCCGGCGCCGGCGCCGCAGAATTGCGGCATGTGAACGGCGATAAACTGAAAAGCCTGAAGCACTGCGAAAAAGGAGTGGTGTCCGGGGCAGCTTTTTCCCGGGATGGCAAGTTCATCCTCACCACCGGCGGGACAATCACCTGCGTGTGGGAGGAAGGCAACATTGCGGCGCCATACCGGACCCTCGGGCACGAGTACCCCGTTGGGCAGGCCGTCGTCGCTGAAGACAAAAACGGCGCTCCGGTTATCCTGACTTCGACCCGCGGCAACAGCAAGGCCTATTTGTGGTCCGGGAGCAAAATCGACACCATCAACCACACCGACGAAGTGCTGAGCGTCGCCTTTTCTCCGGACGCCCGCTACTTCCTCACCGGAAGCCAGGACAACAGCTTCGTCATAGGCGAGGTGGCCAGGCCCCGGGAGGCCCGCCGGGTACAACGGCACGAGGCGGACGTCCGCTGCGTCGCTTTTTCCGGCGCGGAAAAAGGGCCCGCCAGGTTTTTAACCGCCGATGAGGAGGGGATCGTCCGGCTCTGGGCGCCCGACGGAGGCGAGTTCAAAGAGCAAAAATGCATCATCAATCACGGTGCGCCGATCACAGAGGCGTTCTTCCTGTCGGAAACGCGAATCCTCACTTTAGGCGCCGGCGGGCAGGTGAAAATCTGGGACACCGGGCAGATGGAATCCTTCGTCGGGAACGATATTTATCAGGTGGAAGAATAAAAAGAAGCGCTCTGGGCCCGGGACCGGCATATTGACGGATGTAACCCTTTTTTCGCATCTTCGCCTGTATACCCTTGGCTACCCCAACCTGGAAGTGAAAGATACCATGCACCAACACTTGCTGACAGCGCTTTAGGCGTCAATTTCAGTTCAGCCGAAAAAGAAGTTGCCGAATGGCGGGCGGTTCCGTATCCATCTTTGTTGGTAGACGCCTGAAAAAGGGATTAGCCTCTTTGGCCACCCGTCTAACACTGGACAGCACACCACTGGACAAAATGGTTTTGGACACAGAGAGCACTGAGGCCAACACAGAGTTTTTTCTATTGATAATCAGGTCTCTGTGTGGCTCTGTGTCTTCCCTGCCTGCAAGGCCGCACCTCGCGGCAGGCAGGTCGGCGTACTCTGTGTCCAGAAAATGTCTAGCAGTGTGGCCGTAAAGTGAAATCCGATCATTAAAACAAATTGTTGACAAAAGTCATTGCCTCTTTCCCCTTTTTTGCCTATCTTCTACAGGCATTCAAAACAAATAATTGGAGCCATGACAACCGCCACCATCACCAACAAAGAGATCGCCGGCGTGCTCGACCACATTGCTGAACTGCTCGAAGTCCAGAAAGCAAACCCCCACCGGATCCGCGCCTACCGCAACGGCGCCCGGCAAATCCGGGAGGCCAACAAAGAGCTGGCCCACATCGCCGAAACCGGCGGGCTGGACGCCCTGCAGGCCCTGCCTGCCATCGGCGAAAGCCTCTCCCGCCTCATCATGGAATACGTGCTCACCGGCCGCTGCCGCCTGCTGGAGCGCCTGCAGGGCGCGGTGGCCCCCGAGGACCTCTTCGACGAGATTCCCGGCATCGGCCCGGAGCTGGCCGAGCACATCGTCCGGGAGCTGGACATCCGGACGCTGGAGGAACTCGAACAGGCCGCCCACGACGGCCGCCTGGAGCAGGTCGAAGGCTTCGGCAAAGCCCGGGTAGAAGCCGTCAAAATGAGCCTCGCCGGATTGCTGAGCGGCTATGCCTTCCGCCGGGTGCAGCAGGCCCTGGCCCCCGCCGGGAAAACCGCAGAAAAGCCGCCCATCGGCCTGTTGCTGTCCATCGACAAAACCTACCGGCAGGAAGCCAAAGGCGGCAACCTGAAAACCATCGCCCCCCGCCGCTTCAACCCGGAAAACAAGGCCTGGCTGCCCATCCTGCACACCGAAGAGGGCGGGTGGGAGTTCACCGTCCTGTTCTCCAACACGGCGCGCGCCCACGAGCTGAAGCGCATCCACGACTGGGTGGTCATCTACTACAACCGCGACGGGGACGAAGGGCAGGCCACCGTCGTCACCCAGCAGGGCGGCCCGCTGGACGGCCTGCGGGTGGTGCGGGGCAGAGAACGGGAATGCCGGGCGTTTTACTTTAATTGAACCAAAACGGCCTGTACTGACAGGCATTTTGAGGCCGTTCGTGTAAAAGTGTAAAAGTGTAAAAGTGTAAATGAGTGGGAACGCCGGCCTTTTACACCCTTTCACATTTACACCCTTTCACATTTACACGATCCGGCAGTTTAAAAACGCTCCTTTTTCCTATCTTTAGCCGCACAACGACAACCGTACATGGAAGACGAATCTCAAATCCTCCGGTCGTGGGCAGCTAATGCCCGGAACTGGATACAGACGATCGACAACGAGGAAATCCCAAGCCGCAAGATAGCTACCAACCGGGCTATCATTGAAGCCATCCTGCGGCATCAGCCCGCGACAGTGCTCGACCTGGGCTGCGGCGAAGGCTGGCTCACCCGCGAGCTGATCAGCCGGAACATCGACGCCACCGGCGCCGACGGCACGGCAGCTCTGGTCGAGGATGCCCGCCGCAAGGGCCCGGGTAAATACCTGGTGCGCACCTACGAGGAGATCATCGCCGGCCAGCCGCTGGAGGGCGAGCCCTTCGGCGCTGTGGCCATCAACTTCGGCCTGTTCGGCAAGGAGAGCGCCGAGGCCCTGCTGAAGGCCCTCAAAGAACGCCTCGCCCCCGGCGGGCTGATCTTCATCCAGACCCTGCACCCTTTCGGCCTGCTGGAGCAGGGCAAGGCTTACGTCAGCCACTGGGAAACTGACAGCTGGGCCGGCCTGAAGGGCGAATACTGCGAACCCCACCAGTGGTACTACCGATCCATTGGCGACTGGGTGGCTATGTTCAACCGCCTGGGCCTGGGACTGAGAGAACTGCGGGAGCCGCTGGACCCGGAGAGCGGGAAGCCGGTGTCGTTGGTTTTGGTGGTGGGGTGAGGAGACGGTGGAGGTTGTTTCATCAGTCGCCAAGCCCGTGTTCTATCGCACGCTGGCTTGAAATTTAGATTTGGGCTTGGTTGGAAAGCAGCGGATCAAATTCGAATGAGAGCCAAAAAAAACCTGCGACTTTAAATAATTGTGATGATGTGATAGTGCAGTTTCCAAAACTAGATGTTCTAACGGAACAATTCTGTTTGGAACTTTTGGAATTCATTAGGTTTATTTGCGATAATAAGTTGATCAGAGATGAGTTGAAAGGAAAGTCAAACAAGTAAGTATGGAGCTTCGAGATAAATATATCAACCCCTTTACTGATTATGGCTTCAAAAAACTTTTCGGCACCGAACTGAACAAAGACTTATTGATCGATTTCCTCAATCAGGTGTTGCCTGAACGGCACCACATTCAAGACCTCTCTTACACTCCAACTGAACTGTTTCAGAAATTATTCGAAGCCGCCGAAATCGCTCGGTTCGATCCGGAAGAGAAAGCGAAATATGAGGAAAGCCTGAAATACTATAGGGACTTGAAGAATGTGGTGGACACATCCTTCGAAGAAGGTAAAGAAGAAGGCAAAATAGAGGTAATCCTCAGATCACATGAAGCAGGGCTGGATGTAAGGACCATTGGGCGCAGTTGCGATTTGTCCCCGTGTAAAAGCCCTAAAATGCTGGTTTCAGGTAGCGTCACATAGCCGGCTCGGCCTGAAAGGCCAATATATTTTAGCACGGGGCATCGCCCCGTGTATAATGACGAAAGCCGCCTGCGGCCTGAAAGTTTACCCGGCTAATGAACAGACGGGGCCATCATAATACCAGCTCGAATATGCTGCCCTTTCAGGGCGCCGGCTACGGTTGTGCGCCTTTACAGGGGGCGTTGCCCCCTGCTAAGATAGGC
>JAGFJD010000202.1 GCA_024102975.1 Phaeodactylibacter sp.
GGCATAGGAAGCATCAGCGATTGTGGCTGCGCCCGGGCAGCTGCGCTGAACCGCATCGGCGCTTCATTTAAAATATCCTGCAAGGCTTCTGAATCGAGCCGGGCCGTGCGGTAGGCCGACGGAATGAGGGAGCGCTGAGCGTCATTTCCCGTTATGCTTTCTTCTTCGACAAAAGACCACGGATTGCTTTGCTGAGCAAAAAGGCCGGACAGGCAAAGGGAACAAATGGCGAGCGCGATTAATTTTTTAGGTATTGTGTTCTTCATTGGTAAGCTGTTTTTTTTTGAATAGACCGAAAATCCTGTAATTTCTCATCCGAAACATGTACGTTTTGTTACTAAAATTTATCCGGCTCAAATACTTAAAGAGACGAAGGCGAAAGTATAAAATCCGCACCAAAATTCGTGGGCCCGTCCGTGCAGCCGGTTAAAAGCCTGGTGTTCCAGAAATTTCGTGGCAGCGGGCATTACTTTCCAAAATTCCCCGCATCCACATCCCGGATAAACCGGATAACCCCCTGGAAGTAGTTATCGGCATCGTCGTACATGGCCCAGTGGGCGCCGTTGGGGCAGAAGTGGTAGCGGCCGTTGGCGAGCTTTTCGGCCATCATTTTCTTGTATTCGGGGTCCATGGTGTCATATTTGGCGCCGACGGTGAGGGTGGGCACGGTGATCCGGGCAAGGTCTCCGGTTCGGTCCCAGTCCTTGAGGGTGGCGTCGCCGACGACGCCGAACTCGCTGGGGCCCTGCATCATCAGGTAGATTTCGTAATTCGCATTTTCCGATGAGCGCAGGACCGGCTCCGGCCATTCTTCCAGCGGCCAGCGCAGCACGTGCTTGGGATAGTAGTGGGTCTGTACCAGCTCCAGGTAGCGCGGGCTGGTGTATTCGCCGGCGGCTTCCAGTGCCTTTATCTCCTGCAGCACGTCCGGCGGCAGGCCCGGCCCCAGTACCTCTTCGGCGTATTTTACATAAGCCGGAATGGAGGACATCATGTTCGAAATGATCAACCCCTTGAGGTTGTCCTGGTATTTAAGGGCATATTCAATGCCCAGGATGCCGCCCCAGGAGTGGCCCAGGATGTAGAAATTGTCCTTGTTGAGCCCCAGCGCCCGGCGGACCTGCTCCACCTCTTCGACGAAGCGTTCCGTTTTCCACAAAGACGTGTCCTCCGGCTGGTCGCTGTAGGAAGAGCCCAACTGGTCGTAGTAGTAATACTCGATGCCGGCCGCCGGGAAGTAGCTGTCGAACACTTCAAAATACTCGTGGTTGAAGCCGGGGCCGCCGTGCAGCAGCAGCACCTTCTGGGTGGGGTTGTTGCCCACCCGCTTGGTCCATACCCGGAACTCCCCGGAGGGCGTGGAAATGGGGATCATCCGGACGCCGCCGGTGAGGACGTCCGCTCTGCCGGTAGTGTCGAAATAGGAGGCCAGCGTGGGGCCGCTCTGTTCAGCCGCAGCCTCCGGCGGCGATGCCGGGGTACAGCTCTGGAATAAAAGCATGCCCACGATCAAGGGGTAGATCAGGTTTTTCATTTTGACGGATTTTTTATGTTTGGCAATATTGTCTGGATTGTCGGTCGCCGGTTGCAGCTATTCATATTGTTGCTGTTCTCTACCCAAAATAAGCGTTTTCCTAAAACTTTTTACCTGCCATGTGTCAAATACCCCCGCCTCCCCGCCCGGATGCTCCCTGCTATGTTCTCTATGTGAAAACCTCTATGTGCCCTATGTGATTATACTGGCGAACGCGTGGTTTTGTCAGGAGCAAAACCAGCGATGCCAGTATATACTGACCCGGCGGGTTTTGTAGCCGACAAAACCTGCCGTGCGTCAGTATAAAAAGTAAGGGGTAATGACAAGAATCATTAAAATCAGCCAAAAGAATTTCAATCTTTGCGGTAGCCACGGCGGGGCAATTCAATCACTCAATACTCACTCCATACCATGAGCGACACCATTTTCTCCAATACCGACATCGCAGCCATCGAGACCCGGGAGCAGCTCCTGTCCTTTCTGTTAGAAAAAGAAGTGGATCTCCAGAAGGTGGAAGAACGGCTCATCTACAAGGATGAACTGGAAAAACTGCAAATGGAACTCCTGAAGCTTCAGAACTGGATCCTAAAAAACAAAAAACGGGTGGTGGTCATCTTCGAAGGGCGGGACGCGGCCGGCAAGGGCGGCGCCATCCGGCGCTTCCGGCGCTACCTCAACCCCCGCTCCGCCCGGGGCGTGGCCCTGGGCAAGCCTTCCGATATTGAAAAAGGGCAGTGGTACTTCCGCCGCCACCTTAAAGAAATGCCCAACCCGGGAGAGATCGTCTTTTTCGACCGCAGCTGGTACAACCGGGCCGTGGTAGAGCCCGTCATGGGCTTCTGCAGCCAGCAGGAATACGAACGCTTCCTTCAGCAGGTGCCGGAGTACGAACACATGCTGTACGAAGACGGAGTGAAAATCATCAAATTGTGGTTCGCCATCTCCAAAGAAGAACAAAAGAAAAGGCTGGCCTCCCGGGAGTCCGACCCCCTGAAACAGTGGAAGATCAGCCCTGTGGACAAAAAGGCGCGGGAGATGTGGGAGGAGTACACCCATTACATCCGGGAGATGCTTTTCAAAACCCATACCGACTTCAGCCCCTGGATCATCGTCAAAACGGACAACAAGATGGCGGCCCGCCTGGAGAGCATCCGGCACGTCCTTTCCCTGTTCGACTACGATGGCAAAGAAAAGGCCCAAACCGTACTGTATCCGGACCCCAATGTCGTCCACCGGTTTTACCGGGCTATGTTGTTTAAGGAATGAAGGAATTTTACCCGGCCGATCCTGACACCTGTCGGGAGAGGACGGGGAAGGAATGAATGGTGTTTGTTCATGAAAAAATTACTAACTGTGGATAATCAATTCAGCGACAGAGAACTCAGCCAGCTCAGCTCTTCCCGCGGCATCGAATACCTGTTGATGTCCAAACAGCCGAATTTCCGGGAGGTGGCCGACCAGTTGATGTACGAAAAGCAACTGATCAAATTGCAGGCCGAGCTGATCAAGGCCCAGAACTGGGTGGTGGAACAGGAAGAGCGGGTGATCGTCATCGTCGAGGGCCGCGAATTTGCCGGCAAGGGGCACGCTGTGCGGGCCTTCACGGACCATCTCAACCCCCGGTCCATGCGGGTGGTGGCGCTGCAGAAACCCACCCCAAAAGAACGGGGGCAGTGGTACTTCAAGCGGTACGTCCAGCAACTGCCCGAACGGGGGGAGATCGCCTTTTTCGACCGCAGCTGGTACAACCGCGCCATCGTGGAGCCGGTCAACGGCTTTTGCACCCCGGATGAATACGAGCGCTTCATGAACGAGGTCAACCGCTTCGAGGAGATGCTCATCGGCGACGGCATCCGCCTCCTCAAATTTTACCTCTCTATTTCCCGGGACGAGCAGAAAAGGCGCATCCAGGCCGTCCGCAAAGACCCGCTGCGCCGCTGGGAGCTCACTCCCGTCGACCTGGCCGCCCTGAAGCTGTGGGATGAGTACACCCATTACAAAAAGGAAATGTTCAAACGCACGGACGGGAAGATCAACCCCTGGATCAGGATCAAGGCCAACGACATGCGCCAGGCACACCTGACGGGAATCAGGCGGATACTGAAGGCGCTGCCGTATAAGTGATTCACTCCGGGTAAAGCGGCAGCCGTTCCGCCCGGTAAATAATATCATCCACCGGCCCGTTTCTGTACCGGATCAGAGCTTCGAAGATCACTTCTCCTTCGGGGAAACTTACTTCAATGAGCCGGCCCTGCCTGCCGCCGGCGCCGTCGATGTTGCCGGAGCAGAGCAGGCGGTTGCCGGAAACCTCCAGGTAGTCTACGTCGCAGACATTGTGCGAATAGATTTCGGCGCCCCTGGCTTTTCCGTATTCCCAGGTTTGTTTTACCTGCATCTCCTCCGGATCAACCCGGTATTCCACCGCCCGGATATAACCGGCATTCTCCCCGAAGTTTTTCTTCCAGCCGTTGTCGAAGCAAAAAATATTCCCGCCGGGAAGGATCATAGCGGCGTGCTGCCCCCAGGGCCAACTGAAAGCCGGCGCGTCTTCGGCGCCTTGCTGAACCGCCTGGTTGTAAGGGGTGCCGGTTGCATCTACGGCTGTGAGCAGATAGCCGGCTGTGCTGGCGCCCAACCCGTCCGGGCCGGCGGCGCCCCAGCCCTGGTGGGGGGCTAGTATCCATTCCAGGCGGTTGTCGCGGCTTACTTTAAAGATGCCCTGATAGCGGGCGGAGACCACCAGCCCCTGATCTGCTTCGTCGAACCAGACGGAGTTGACATGAAGCCAGTCATAAGAATGGCGGAAAAGGTCAAACCGGTCGACATCCAGAACTTGCCGCAGGTCCCATTCGCGGACGGCCTGGCCGCTTTGGCGGTTCAATTCTATAATATGATCCAGGCCAGTGTCCAGGCCCTCTTTGGTGACGCAGAGGAGCAGGTTGCCGTCCGGCTTTTCGGCCAGGTCGTGGTGCTGGGCATACCCGGGAACCTCCCATCGGTTGACCTCCCTGCCCAGCATGTCGTGTTCAAAGACGGTTTGCCCGTTGGCCCACAACCAGTGGCCGTTCCGAAGCCGTTTGAACGGGGCTACGCCGCCCTTTATGAAGTCGATCTCCATATACCAGCGGATTTGCCCGGAAGGGTCGAAGATCAACGGGAGAAAATGCCCGGGGCCCAGGCCCAGCTCGATGAGGTTCCATCCGGGTTCCATCCGGCCTTCATCCTTTTCGACGATCTCGATATCGGGCAGATAGGCGGGCAGGGGAGGAGTGCTTACCAGAAGGGCCTCCTCGCCAAATCTGTTGCCCTCATGCTCTGTGACTTTGAAACGGAGCGCATTCTCCCGTCCGGGATAAAGGCCCAGCAAAAGCACCTCATGGACAATGGAAAGGCTGTCAGAAACCAACAGCATGGGATATTGGCCGTCGCCCCGGACTTCCAGCCGGGCCGCTCCTTTCGTCCGGATAGTAGCTCTGCCCGCCAGAGGAGTGAGGCCGTAAGGGTTCATCTCGATCCGGATGGGTTCGCTCAGCAGGCTGTCTATGGATACTTCCCGTGGTTCCGGCAGGCCGGGCGGCTCTTCCTTCCGGCAACCAAAGCTCCCGGTCAGCAACAGCAACAATAAGGGTAGAAAAAACGGGCGTTTCAAGGTGAATTGGCGTATGTGCCGGGAGAGAAATAATTGGATATATGTAGAAATAAGGAAATACCTTGCCGCCCCAATCCGATCAGCAGGTTCCAGGCCATTTCCACCCATTTCCATCCATTTCCACCCATTTCCACCCATTTCCACCCATTTCATCCATTTCCACCCATTTCCACCCATTTCACTCCGGATAAAGCGGCAGCCGCTCCCCCCGGTAAATGATATCGGAATGGGCCCATCCGCCGCCGGTAGAGAAAGCATTGCTGAAGCGGACCACAGCTTCAAAAACAACGTCCCCCCCGGGATAAGCTACTTCTATGATCCTGCCCTGCCGGACGCCCATATCCTGGACGTTGCCCGAGGTGAGCAGGCGGTTGCCGGTCGCCGGCAGGTAGTCTACATCGCTGATGTTCTCGGAATGGATTTCATCGCCTCTCTCTTTGCCGTATTCCCAGGCTTGCCGTACGGTTCTCTGGCCGGGGTCGATGCGGTATTCCACAGCGCGGATAAAAGGGGCGTTGCCGCCAAAGTTCTTCTTCCAGCTGTTGTCGAAACAAAAAATATTGCCGCCGGGAACGATCATGCAGGCGTGCTGCCCCCAGGGCCAGCTGAAGCCGGCAGCGTCCACCGTTCCCTGTTGGGCGGCCTGCCCGAAGGGAGTGCCTGCCCCGTTGAGGGCTGTCAGCAAATAGCCGGCAGTATTCACCCCATTGCCATTTGGCCCGGCATTTCCCCACCCTTTATGCGGCGCCAGTATCCATTCCAGCTGATTGTCCCTGCTGACCTTGACAACACCCTGGTGGCGGGCGGAGATAACCAGCCCCTCGTCGGCTTCATCGTACCAGACTGAGTTGACGTGGGCCCAGTCCGTGCTGTGCCAGGCCAGGTCAAAGCGGTCGACGTCCATTACCTGCCGGAGGTCCCACTCTCTGACGACGGCGCCCGTACTCCTGTCCAGCTCAATAATGTGGTCCAGGCTGGTATCCAGGCCCTCCTTCGTGACGCACACGATGAGGTTGCCGTCCGGTTTTTCTATCTGGTCGTGGTGCTGGTAGTAGCCGGGGATGTCCCAGCGGTTGATTTCTTTTCCGAGCATGTCGTATTCGTAGAGCGCCTGGCTGTGCGCCCACAGCCAGTTGCCGTTCCGGAGGCGCTCGAAGGGGCCGATCCAGCCCCTGATGAAGTCCAGGTTCATGTACCAGCGGATTTGCCCATCGGAGTCGAAGATGAGCGGGTAGAAGCGGAAGTATCCCTCGCCGCCCAGGCTCATCTCGATCAGGTTCCAGCCCGGTTCCATCCGGCCAGCTTGTTTTTTGACGATCTCAATGTCCGGCAGGAAATCGGGCAGGGGCGGCGTTTCCACCTCCAGGGTGTCGTAACCAAAACGGGAATCATCCTCATTCGAAATTTTGACGATCACCTCATTCTCCCGGCCGGGGTAAAGCCCCAGGACCATGATCTCATGGCTGAAAGCGGCGCTTTCCGACGTTGCCGTCACGGGATGTTCGCCGGCTATCCGGATTTCCACCTTCGTTTTCTGAAAGCTTTGAATCCGGGCCACTCCCGCCAGGGGCGTCAGGCCGGTAGGGTTCATCCCGATCGTGATGGGGCTGCTGAGAAGTTCGGCAGCCGGTATTTCTACCGGCCCGGAGGGGCCGTCCGGCACCGGCTGGTTGTCGTCTTTCTTCTGGCAGCCGATGGCGGCGAGGAGCGCTAAAGTAGTCAGGAGGAAAAGCTGTTTTGGCATAATGCTGCAATTTTCTTTGGGCCATAGTTTTCCGGCACCGGGGAAAGGTACAAAAAGCAGCGCGGCACCGGGTGGAAAACTGCTGTTTTTTCCCTAAATTGAAGCTCCATAACCCGATTGTTCCCCCAAGCGGTGGGGGAGGGCCTTCTCGCTTCCCCAGGGCGGCCCTCGCCCACCGCTCAAAACACCTGCTATGGCCAGCAAGAACACCTTATTCCTCAGCACCCGCAAAGGCCTGATCGTTTATTCCCGCCGCCCTGCCGGCTGGGCCGTTGCCGGCAGCCATTTCGACGGCATCCCCGTCACTTTCGCTTACGAAGACGAACGCCACGGCACCTGGTGGGCCTGCCTCGACCACGGCCACTGGGGCGTCAAGCTGCACCGCTCCTTCGACCGGGGCGCCTCCTGGGAGGAAGTCTCCGCTCCCGCCTATCCGGAAGGGGCGGAAGTGAAAGAGGGCGTACCCGCCGCCACAAAATACATCTGGAGCCTGCAGCCGGGCGGCACCGGCCATCCCGGCCGCCTCTGGCTGGGCACCATCCCCGGCGGGCTGTTCCGCAGCGAGGACGGCGGCAGCACCTTCGAGCTGGTGGAAAGCCTCTGGAACCACCCCACCCGCCCCAAACAGTGGTTCGGCGGCGGCTTCGACCAGCCCGGCATCCACTCGATCATCGTCGACCCGCGCGACGAGGATCACCTCTACATTGGCATCAGCGTGGCCGGCGTGCTGGAGAGCCGCGACGGCGGCCAGAGCTGGGCTTTCCGCAACAAAGGCCTGCGTGCCGACTTCCTGCCGGACCCCCATGCCGAAGTAGGCCACGACCCCCACCTGCTGGTGGCCGCCCCCTCCAACCCCGACGTGCTCTGGCAGCAGAACCACTGCGGCATCTTCCTGTCCACCGACGGCGGCGCCAACTGGTCCGACGTATCCGAAAAAGAAGGCCCCGCCCGGTTCGGTTTTGCCGTCGCCGTCGCAGAGGATGATCCCATGCAGGCCTGGGTGGCGCCCGCCGTCAGCGACGAAATCCGCACCGCCGTCGGCCATGCCCTCTGCATCTGCCGGACCGATGATGGGGGCAAAACATGGAAAGCACTCCGCCGGGGACTGCCCCAGGAGAACTGCTATGACATCGTCTACCGCCACGCCCTGGCTGCTGCCGGGGACGACGTGGTGTTTGGCACGACGACGGGCAATGTGTTCTTTTCCGGAGACAGGGGGGAGTCGTGGGAGGCGCTGAGTAATTATTTGCCGATGGTGCATGCGGTGGGGTTTGCGCGGGGTTGAGAACTTTTGCCTGGATTCGGCATGGATAAGGTTGTTCAACCGGATGTCCGCTCAAGAGATCCTTTTCACAACCCTATTACCTCCAAACAAGCTCTAACTATATGGGATGGCCAACCTTACCCCGGCGCAAAGGAAAGCCAGAGGCGATCCTCCTGCTAACTCCCTGCCGAACTCCCGGCACCCGACAGCCGCCCGAGTTCTCCCCTGACCCAGCCTGAAGCCGCCGGCACCTTTTGAACTAACTCTGCCCCCAGTTCCTGCACCGGCTTTGGAGGCTCTTTTCGATAGTTGTAGCGGTGTGCCGCCATTTCCTCCACGTAATAGGCCAGGTGGAGGTAATTCGCTTTCCTGTTTTTCGCTAACTTATACGTGTCACGCTCAAAAAACTCCCGATAGGTGCGGCAGCGGTCCTTTAGGTCTTCTATATCCGCTTTATCCTGCTCGAATAATGTATACGCGGCGCGCAGCAGCAGCGATTGCCGCCGTATCGCAAAGTCAAAATCCTGAGCCAGAAGGCTGTCAATTTGCTCAATAGCTCTTTCGTATTTTCCTTCGTGAAAGTAAATGTAAGCCTTTGCCATGCGCACGGCAGCGTCTTTTCTGGAAGGGGTGATGCGTGCTTCATTCTTCTCCACAAACTGCCAGGCAAAGGTGAAATCGCCGGCAGTAGCTGCCGTGACGACGGCATTCAGGTAAATGCTGTCTTCGATCATGCCATCTTCGACGAACGCCTCTTTTTCCTCCCCCCATTTATAAAGCTCCAGCTGCAGCCAGAGAAACTCCCCGGCGCCCTTTGAATAGCGGTCGATACAGTGGTTCAGCAGGTAGCGCAAAACCTGCAGCTTCGCCCCGGAGGACAGCTGCCTGGCGGAGGCGCGAAGCGCTTCCCACGCCTCGTCGAAGTATTGCCGTTCTTCGGGCCGCGAACTCATTTGGAACAACTTCAGATACAACCGGATCATTGGGCGTTTTTCAGCGCCCTCCAGAGCTTTCTCCAGTTCTTCGAGCAACTCCGGCCGGGGAGGTGGAAGCGGGTTGCTGATGTATTTGCTGCGCGCCATCCGTTCCAGTTCAAAGAACAATTGCCAGGCCAGGTTCAGCTCGTTCAGGCGCTGCCGCGCATCGTGCAGCACTGCAGTATGCGCTTCTTTGTTTTCATGGGTTCCATGATGATCCAGGCACTGGATGCTGAACAGGAAACGGGGGAAATAGGCAAACAAAGAATCCCCCTCGCCGTCCAGGGCCGACTCCCATTTTTTCATGGCCGCCTCGTAGCAGCGGCTGTCCTTCCGGTGGCTGAGGGAACAGGCCAGGGCCTGGTATTTCAGCGATTTGTCTTTTTCGAGTTGCTGCTGCGCGAGGAAGCTTTCTATACAGCTCACCAGTTGGCTCGCCAGCTTGTCCAGCCGGCCGGCGTCATAGGCTTTGTCGGAGAAAATCTTGCTGAAAACATGCTTTTTTCCCAGCCTGCTCGTCTCTTTTAACGGCAATTTTCCGAGGAAGAATTCAAACAGCTTGAACAGATGGGAAGGCTTTTCTCCGGAAGGAGGCTTGAGCAGTTTCTTCAAAGACTTTAATTCGTTGTCTTTCAGTGAATTGAGGTAAAGGTGCAATCGGCTGTTCTTCATGGTGCTGGGTTTGTTAGCGGCGTATTCCGAAGATACGGTTTTTTGCTGAAAAACGGGAAGGATGCCAGGACTTACGTCAGGTAAAGCGGAGCGGGGCCTCTATCATTGTAATAGAAATTGACGACAGTGCCATTGGAGCTGTAGCAAAAAACAATGACACCCCATGGAGGAACCGAAAAAGGAAAATGGCAACGCCCCGGAGTTTACCGCTCACCAGTTGCTCATCCTGCAAACCTGGGCTGAGCAACCCAGTATCAAACGGGTAGCGGCCGAACTCAACCTGTCGGAAAACACCGTACAGACGCACCTGCGGCGGATGCGCAGGAAGCTGGGGGTCAGCCGCACTTTTGATGTGTGGCAGTACGCCAGCAACGAGGGGCTCCTGTAAGACAAATCTATTGTACACTTTAAAAACGCAAATCATGAAGACGCTTTTGACCACCACCATCGCATTATTCCTGCTCCTTTTCTCTGCCGAAACAAAGGCGCAGTTCAGTTTAGGCCCCGGCCTGGCCTTTGGCACGGATGTCGATGAAATCGGTATCCAGGTGCGCGCGATCAATTCTTTCACGGATCAATGGCGCGGCAGCGCAGACATCATTTACTACCTCGACGGCATTAAGGATTTCTCCATCTGGGAAATAAACCTGAACACCCACTACGTATACGCCGGCACCAACAAGTTTAATGCCTATGCCCTGGCCGGGTTCAATATCCTGATCTTCAGCACCAGCATCCTGGGCGAATCCAGCGCTTCTACCGAAGCAGGCCTGAACCTGGGCACCGGCGGCCAGTACTTCATTTCTGAAAACACCAGCCTGCTTGCCGAATTGAAATACACCATCAGCGACCTGAACCAGCTCGTGATCGGGCTGGGGGTGCAATTCAGTCTTTGAAGCCAGAAGATTCTGGATAAATTCAATGAAGGGGCTACGCTTCTCGCCCGGACGAAACGGTGAGCGGATAAGATCCCAATACGCTCTTACTTAGTGGGCGGCTGTCCGCTTATCCGGCAGCCGCCCGATTTGCCTCACTTTTAATTCTTTTTAGTTTATGAAACCCTTTGTATACACCAGATTGCTGCTGCTTATCGCACTTCTCCTTGCCGGCACGGGCCTGGCTGCCCAGCAACAGGAAACGGAACCGAATAACAGCATAATAACTGCAGACACCATACAACTGGGAGAGGAGTTCTCTGGAATGCTGTCTGATAATTCCGACAGGGATTTTGTATCACTTTTCGTGCCGCGCCCGGGAGTCATTGAGGCCTCAGCTCTTCTGAACCAGGGAATGGTTCAAGCCGAGTTGAGTTTGTTTGACGCGAGCCCTCCGGTAGGCACAGGCCTGGAGCTAAATGTTTCCAATCAGGAGTCGGCAGGGGTTGTGAGCCTGTCATACCTCATCTGCGTTCCGGGTTATTATGTACTTAGGATACGTAGAGGTTCTGGAGGGACGGCGAACATGTCTCCCTATACCCTCCTGGTCGAATTGAACGAAAGCGACCAGAATGAGTGCAATCAGAATAATAATACCGCCACGCCAATAATCTCTGGCCAGACTGTGACGGGCGCCGTTTATCCGCAGTCACAGGACAGGGATGTTTTT
>JAGFJD010000223.1 GCA_024102975.1 Phaeodactylibacter sp.
TGATCGACTGGATGTCGTCGGGGTTGACCACCTGGGCGGCGTTGCCGAAGTCGATGGTGGTGGAGCCGTTCAGGCCGTCGTCGAAGCTGTACAGGTCGTTGGTGATGGGCATGCCGTTGACGACGAAAAGCGGCTGGTTGTTGCCCAGCAGGGAAGCCGCTCCGCGGATGTTGATGTTGGCGGAAGCCGTAGGCCCGGCAGAGCTGCCGGTGACATAGACCCCCGAGACTTTGCCGGAAAGGGCGTTGGTGACATTCGTGGGTTTTACGCCGGCGATCTGGTCGGCCTGCAGTTGTTGCACGGAATAACCCAGGGCCTTCTCTTCCCGTTCGATGCCCAGAGCGGTGACGACCACCTCCTCCAGGGCAATCTGTGAACTCATCGTTACGGTATATTCTGCCTGGCCCTTCTTAATGGCCACTTCTTTGGTCGCATACCCTACATAGGAAAAGACCAGCGTCTTGGCTTTTTGTGGTATGCTCAATTCGAACTCCCCGTTGAAGTCGGTGACGGTGCCGAGTGTAGCCAAGCCTTTTACATACACATTGGCACCAATCAGCGGTTCTCCCTCTTTGTCCTGAACTGTTCCGGAAATGGTGCGCTCAGTAGCTTGTGCCTGGGCTGCAACGGCGCCGAACAGAAGCAGCCCGGCGAGCAGTAGTCTGGATAATCGCAATTTTCGCTTCATAAACTGTGGGTTTGGTTTTAGTCTTAAGCGTAAAGGTTCGAAGAGCAAAGGTAGCAAAAAGAAAATTAGTTTCTACAGAAACAATATTCACCTATGGATGTTACACCTAGCTGACCAAACAATAACCCAGAAGATATGAACGGAATCCGACGACATCTCGCCTTTACGCTGATCCTGATGCTGGCATCAAGCTTTTCCGCTGGCCAGGATACCGGCCTGCCTGCGCCACCCGATACCTTAATAATCGGCGTCAAGGAATCTCCGCCCTTTGTATACCGCGACGAAACGGGCGAACTGCGCGGCATCAGCATCTGGCTGTGGGAGCAGTTGGCAAAAGAGATAAATTATGCCTACCGATACCGGGAGATGGGCCTGGAGGAGATCCTTTCCGGCCTGGAACGTGGCAGCATCCATTTGAGTATCAACCCTTTGACGGTGACCAGCAGCCGCATCGAGCGGATCGGATTCACCCAGCCCTTTTTCGTGTCCAACTCCGCCGTCGCCGCGCCGAAGGCCAGCGAGCTGAGCGCCGGGCTGGCCTTCCTGCGCAGGTTTTTTTCCCTGAACTTCCTCAAGGCGGTCCTGTTGCTGTTCCTGGTCATCTTCGCCTTTGGTTTCGTTGCCTGGCTCTTCGAAAGGCGTAAAAACCCGGAGGAATTCCCCGGCGGCTGGCGCGGCCTGTGGGAAGGCATATGGTGGTCGGCGGTGACGATGACGACGGTGGGCTACGGCGACAAATCGCCCAGGTCGGCCGGCGGGCGGATCATTGGCTTGATATGGATGTTCACGGCCATCATCATCATATCGGGTTTCACAGCCAGCATTGCTTCATCGCTGACTGTCAATCAATTAGGCGGAAACATCAATAGCCTGGGCGACCTTCGGGAGCTGAAAACAGGGTCTGTTTCCGCTTCTGCTTCAGAAAGTTTCCTTAGAAACAATTTTGTCAATGCCGAAGGGTATGCCAACCTGGAAGCCGGCCTGCGCGCGCTCCGCGATCAAGAAGTGGAAGCTTTTGTCTACGACGAGCCCATCCTGCGCTACGCCATCCTGCGCGACAGCCTGGAAGAGGCGGTGGAGGTGCTGCCGTTCCGGTTTAACCCACAGTATTACAGTTTCGGCCTGACAAAAGGCAGCCCGCTGGCGCGGGAAATTAACCCGCCGCTGCTGCGGATTACGGAGAG
>JAGFJD010000226.1 GCA_024102975.1 Phaeodactylibacter sp.
GGCCGGGCGTGCGCCCGATCATCTGCCCGGCGATGAAGACGGCCACCACCAGGAATACGAAGAAATTGATGAACCCCACCCCCACGCCGCCATAGAGGGCGTTGATGAACATATCCAGGAGGAATACCCCTCCCGAAAGCGGCATGAAGCTGTCGTGCATGGCGTTGACCGAACCGTTGGAAGTAGAGGTGGTGGAGACGCCCCAGAGTGCCGAGGCCACAGGGCCGAAACGGGCCTCCTTGCCCTCCATATTTACGGTTTGTTCCAGCCCCATGCCGGCAAAAGCAGGGTTGCCTTTGACCTCCTGCCAGGCGGCGAAGGCAGCGAAGCTGATGAACAGCAGCGTCATGATGCCGAAGAACAACAAGGCCAGCTTCCTCCGGCCCAGGTAGAAACCGAAGGCGAACACCAGCCCGATGGGAATCAGCAAAATGGCTATGTTTTCAGCCATGTTCGTCAGGTAATCCGGGTTTTCGAAGGGGTGGGTGGAGTTGGGGCCGAAAAAGCCGCCGCCGTTGGTGCCCAGTTGCTTGATGGCTACCATTGGAGCTGCCGGGCCGCCGGCGACCCTCTGCGTTTCGCCTTCGAGGGTGGCAACCTCCTGCAGGCCCCTGAAGTTGGCCGTCGAGCCGTTGAAGCTCAGGAAAAGCGACAATACCACCGCCAGGGGCAGCAAGATGCGGGTACAACTCCTCACCAGCAGCTGGTAAAAATTGCCCAGCCGGTTGCCCGATCTGTTGGCCAGGCCCTGAAAGAGCAGGGCGCAGGCTGCTATGCCGGTGCCTGCGCTGACAAACTGCAGCCAGGCAAATACGCCCAACTGGGTGAAATAACTCGCCGTGGTTTCGCCGGAGTAGTGCTGCAGGTTGGTATTGGTGACAAAGCTGACGGCGGTATTGAAAGCCAGAGTGGGCTCCCAGTTGCCAAAACCGTTGGGGTTCCAGAACGGGATGAAACCCTGAAGGGAAAGCAGCAGAAAGGCAAGCAGGAAAAAGGCAACATTTACCGACAGCATGGCCTTCATGTTCTGCTTCCAGTCCATCTGCTCATCGGGGTCGATGGCGCACAGCCGGAAGATGGCGTTTTCGAGCGGCGCCAGAAGGTCCAGCAGGCTCCGTTCCCCTTTAAACACTTTCGCCATGTATCGGCCCAGCGGCCAGGCGAGCGCCGCCGAAAGCAGGAAGGTCAGGATGGCCCCTGTAATTTCCGTTTTCATGAAAGCTAGAATTTTTCAGGTTTGATAATCGCATAGAGCAGGTACGCCAGTACCAGCAATGAGAGCAAAAGCAGTGCGGTCATGATTATTCGTTTATGATCTGATCGAACCAGTCGATAAATTTCCATAGGATTCCAAATACAGCCGCCGCCAGGATGAGCAGGGCCAGTCCGAGTAGCGCTTCCATTTTCAGATGATGTTTAGGTGAAACAGGATAACGATCAGCAGCACCAGGAGGAACATGGCAATCAGGGGCCACCGCAAATAACGCTTGGATTGATACCATTCTTCCAGCGTCATTTCGGGCGGTTCTTTCCGTTCTCGTTCATTTTTCGTTCGTCGTTCCATATTGCATAAATTTCCTTAACCCAGGCACAGATCATGGCTGCGTTCAGCAGCGCCAGAAGAAAAATGGATATGGCCTGGATCGTATCTGACATAATACCAGTATATGCCAAAAGGAGTGCCAGAAGAGCGGCCGGAAAGGGTTTGTTTCACAATTGGCTGAATTACAGAGTTTTGCTAAAAAAGGAAGATATGGAGCATGCTGGAAATGAGGAGGCGGCCATGCAGAATCTGAAAGGAGATTGCAGAAATTGAAGGGTGGCCCATGTTAAGTTGGAAGTCGGAAAAGGGAAGGCTACCAGGCTTGGACGACGGCTCGTTAGCCCAAGTTCGATGTGTAGTGGTCTGCCATCTAGCTGGCTTTATTGCCACAAAGACTCCAAGGCACAAAGATTGCACCAAGGCTTTGTGCAATCTTAGAGTCCGTCTGTTCAGCCGGATAAATTTTTGTGTTTTTGTGGCAAAAGCCTATTGACCCAGCTAAATAGTTAAAGTCAAAAAACGTAATATGACAACCGCAATTGATTTTAGATCAGTATATTGTGTAAGGAATGAAAAATAAATAACTAAGCCCAATTGCCGTTATCTTTTTCCACCAGGCTTCGTTATTTTTTCGTTGCGTAGCGCTGCTATGCGCCTCAAAAATGCCTCGCCTGGCGAAAAAATATTTAGGCACTTGGACCAACTTATTTATTTTTCATTCCTAAGTGGTTTCGTTTTGTACTTTTCAAACCAAATGAACCCCTGATGCCTAAGCCCTTCCGTATCGCTTTTCAGGACCGATTGGTTTTAACCGCTGCTGTGCTATGCCTGTTGGCCGCCAATCTGCGCGCCCAGTTTACCGATATGCCCGAATTTTATCAGTCCGTTGACGTAAAGGCCTATCGATCCACTACATTCAGGATAACGGCGGCGGTTAAAGTACTTTCTACGCACGCCGTTTCACTTCCACCGGAACAGATGAAAGATAGAGAGGTACAATTGTTTTGTCGGTTTTACAAATCCGATGAGCCGGAAGCTCCTTATTACCAAAACAGAATCCTTAGCGAACGAATTCGTTCGGCGAAGTGGACCACCTGTACCTTCACGGGGAAAATAACCGACGACGTCGATTCCCTGGAAATCGGCGGGATAGGCTATGGCGGCGCCCAATTCTTTTTCGATGATTTCAAATTAGAAATTGAGGCCGAACCGGGGCAGTGGCGGGAATTGCCGTTGCGAAACGCCGGCTTCGAAGAATGGATCGACCCGCACCGGCCGCTCGCCTGGCGAGGTAGTTTTACCGGCGTTGAAAATTATGAGGTCCGGCCGTCCGCAGATCAGGCGCACCGGGAAAGATACGCATTGCTGATCGCGTCAACCGGGTACGCCGTGCGCAACAAACGTCTTATGGATGAGGTGTTTATTCCGGCGCGGTACGAATACCTGACCAAAGAACAGGGGCTGCCGGGTACTTTTATCAACTGTATTTATCAGGACCGGCTGGGAATGGTCTGGGTAGGCACCTATGACGGCCTTGCCCGCTACGATGGGTACGAGTTTGTAACTTATCAAAATGATCCGGCCGATCCTTACAGCCTGTCTGCCAATGACGTATCAGTCATTTTTGAAGACCGGTCGGGCGATCTCTGGATCGGCACCAATTCCGGCGGGCTCAACCTGTTTGACCGCCAGGCCGAACAGTTCCGGCGTTTTCAGCACGACCCCGACGATTCCCAGAGCCTAAGTCACAATACCGTCACCACGATTTACGAAGACCGGGAAGGGTATATTTGGGCCGGCGGTCACCATGCAAACGGTTTAAACCGCCTGGACCGGAAAACCGGGCATTGGAAACAGTATCTGGCTTCCACCGGCGATCTGTTCGGCCTGCAGTCCAAATGGATTCTTTCCATCGCGGAAGATAAAGCCGGACGCTTATGGATCGGCACCTATAACGGCGGTCTCACCTATTTCGACCGGCAAACAGAACGGTTTTATCAATACTACTCCCATGAGGATGAAGACTACACCCATGAGGATGAATCCAACGGAACGCGGTTTATTTTCTGCATTTATCCGGATCGGGACGGTTTCCTATGGTTAGCTTCCGAGAAAGGATTGTACCGTTTCGACCCGGAGCAGCGAGAATTCGTCGACAGTTATCAACGCCTAGAACTGGAGAATAGCCCCATCCGCGGAAATAACATTTTTACCTCCGTAATTCCTGATTCCTCCGGCGCGCTGTGGTTGTGCGGCATCGGCGGGGTCAGCCGTTTCGATCCGGCGACGAAAAGATTCTTTACCTACCGGGAACCCGACCGCTTGCCTAACTGTGTCATGGTGGACCGCGAGGGCTTGGTCTGGATCGGGACCGAGAAGGGCATCAGCCGGCTCAATCCATTCAAAAACCAGTTTCAGGATCAAACCTTCGCCATTTTGCCCCAGGAATTAAAAGAAATAACTATTGATGGCCCGATTCTGGAGGACAGCCACGGTTTGCTTTGGGTGAGAACCGAAGACGGACTCTACCAGGTCGATTTGAGTAGTGGTAAGCATCGTCTTTTCCAGCATAACGCCGTCGATACCATCAGCCTCAAAAACATCTTCCTGAGTACGCTTCGCGAGGACCGTCGCCGGGATATCTGGATGGGCCTCAGTGGCAACGGCCTGATCAAGTGGGACCGGGCGGAAGAACGGTTCGTCTACATCGGGACCAGAGGGCAAAAGAACGTTCGGGAAACCTGGTCCATTTTAGAAGATCGCCAGGATACGCTGTGGCTGGGCACCTGGATGGGCGTCTGGCAGTTCGACCGCGAAAGCGGGACCTATCACGGCATTCCCTGGAGATCGGGCGACGGCGAAGGCCGCACATGGACCCGCACTCAAGTGGCTTTTGAGGCTAACGACGGCACGCTTTGGTTCGGCACGATCTTCGGCGAGCTGAGGTCTCTTGATCGGCAATCCCGCTTATTTGAGGACTTTACTCCCGAAGATGTGAACGTTGAAGTCCAAAATAATAAATACAGCGTCAGTTGTATTCATGAAGATAAAAACGGTACGCTCTGGATCGGCACGTACGGCAAAGGATTCTACCGGCTCGACCCGCGAACCCGGTCCTACACTTTTTTCACTGTCAAGGACGGACTGGCTAATAATAATGTCGCGAGCATTTTGGAAGACGACCAAGGCCGGCTTTGGCTCAGCACCTTTAATGGCCTTTCCCGATTCGATCCGCGCACGAACCGGTTTCGCAATTTCAACACCAACGACGGGTTGCCCTCCAACGAACTGGGGTGGGCGCATAAAGGCGGACGATCCGGGATCTTTTACTTCGGCAGCTCGAAAGGCCTGTTCGCCTTCCACCCCGACAGCATCCGCGACAATACGCTCGCGCCTCCTGTCGTTATTTCCGGTCTGCAAAGGTATAACCGCGACCGCAAAGGCGACTTCATCCCTGTTAAAGGCGCCTTCGCCCTGCCGGAAATAAAGTTGTCCTACAAGGACGACATCCTCATCTTCGAGTTCGCCGCGCTGAGCTACAGCAAAGCCGGCAACAATCGTTACGCCTACCGCCTGCGCGGGCTCAGCGATGAATGGATCAACCTCGGCCACAAACGGGATATTACCTTCTCCGACCTACCGCCCCGACGTTACATACTAGAGGTCAAAGGCTCCAACGGCGACGGCGTTTGGAACGATGGAGGTATCTCGCTTCCAATTTTGATCACCCCGCCCTGGTATTGGAGTTGGTGGACCAAATCACTCTATCTGTCGGCAGCAGCAATTCTTCTCTTTCTGCTCTACCAGTTTCAGCTCAACCGCCGGCTCGCCGCCGCCGAAACCCACCGCCTTCAAGAACTCGACGCCCTCAAAACCCGCCTCTACACCAACATCACTCACGAATTCCGCACGCCTCTGACGGTGATACAGGGCGTGAACGAACAGGTCCGCGCCGAAGCAGAGAAACTGAACAGCGCTACCATTGTCGACAGCACCTACATCGTCAGCCGCAACAGCCGCCAATTGCTCAACCTCGTCAACCAGATGCTCGACTTGAGCAAGCTGGAGTCAGGCAGGCTATCTGTCGATCTCGTGCAGGGCGATATAGTCCTCTACCTGCAATACCTGTTGGAATCCTTCCACTCGCTGGCCGAAGCAAAGGATATCCAACTGCATTTTTTAAGCGCGGAAGAAGAAATTTTTATGGACTACGACCCGGAAAAGATACAGCATATCGTCTCGAATTTGGTATCCAATGCCATTAAGTTTACTTCCGAAGGAGGGGAGGTATTTCTAACGGTAGATGGTGGACGACAGACGGTGGGCAGCGCCGCCCATCGCGATTCTGCGGGCATAGATAGAAAGCAAACGGCTAACGATCGGCACATTCGTATTGCCGTCAGGGATACAGGCCCGGGAATAGCGGCTGACAAGCTGCCCCACATCTTCGACCGTTTTTACCAGATCGATGACGAATCCACGCGCAAGGCTGGTGGGACGGGCATCGGGCTGACGCTGACCAAGGAACTGGTTCATTTACTGGGAGGAAAGATCGAGGTGGAAAGCGAGCCGGGGAAAGGGAGTGTTTTTCAGGTATGGCTGCCTGTTCAGCGAACGGCGCCCGTGATGGAAGGCCTGCCCGGCCCGGAACAGCCGTCGGCGCCTATGCAGGCCCGGCAGGACACTAACAAGATGAAGCCAGTCGCCGACAGCGGCGAACTGCCGTTGGTGCTGCTTGTAGAGGATAATCAGGATGTAGCTCAATACATCCGCTCCTGTCTGGAAGGGAGCTACCGGCTTGACATGGCCCATAATGGCCGGGAAGGCATCGACAAAGCCCTTGAACTGGTGCCCGACCTCATTGTCAGCGACGTCATGATGCCGGAGAAAGACGGCTTTGAATTGGCCCAGATGCTAAAGAACGACCCGCGCACCAGCCACATTCCCATCATCCTGCTGACGGCCAAGGCCGACCTGGCCTCCCGGCTGGAAGGGTTGGAAAGAGGCGCCGACGCCTACCTGCCCAAACCTTTTTACAAGGAGGAACTGCTGGTTCGCAGCCGCAAGCTGCTGGAGCTTCGCCGGACGTTGCAGGCGCACTACCTGAGCATGGCCGCCGGCGGGACGGCGCCACCTGCCCCTTCGGGATCACCTGCGGAGCAAGTAGAAAACGCCTTTGTGCTCCAGGTGCGCGCGATAGTCGAAGCGCACCTGACAAGCGTTGACTTTACCGTCGAACAGCTCGCCCGCGAAGTGTTTATGAGCCGCTCACAGTTGCACCGCAAGCTGACGGCACTGACGGGTTACTCTGCTAACCGTTTTGTGCGCTATATCCGGCTGAGTAAAGCCAGGGAGCTGTTGAAAGACCCAAGCCTGGCCATCAGTAGTATCGCCTATGATTCGGGCTTTACCGATCCGGTATATTTTGCGCGGGTATTCAAACAGGAGTTCGGGGTGACCCCGACGGAGTATAGGAGGGGTGGGTGAAGTGTAGCTATGCTTGCGCACTTTTTTTCATTCAAAAGGCCAGAAAGATCGTTGGAGCCTACCAGAAAAATCCCGGTTTTTAGCAACCGGCCTATGCCGGGAAGCCGCCATCAGCCAGGCCGTATTCCCTGATCTTGTTATATTGGGTCGTCAGCCCAATGCCCAGCGGTTCGGCGGCTTTGGTCTTGTTGCCCCCGGTGGAGGGCAACAAGTTGGCAATGTGCGCTTTTTCCATATCCTTCAGGCTGAAGGCGCCGGAGGAGAGGCCAGCCTGTTTTTTGATCAGAAAATCGAAAGGCAGCAGGCTGGCGCCGAGGGTGGGCGTTTCGGCCAGGATGACTGCCCGCTCTATGATGTTGCGCAGTTCGCGGATGTTGCCTTTCCACTCGTGCCGGAGGAGGGCGTCGAGAAAATCCGGGGAAATATCGGTGATTTGTTTGTTTGTTTTGGCCGCAAAGTAGCGCATGAAATGTTCAGCCAGCTCGGGGATGTCTTCTTTGCGTTCGCTGAGGGAAGGCAGCCCTATCGCAAAAACCGAAATGCGGTAGAACAGGTCTTCCCGGAAGCTGCCTTCCTGCACTTCCTGCTCGAGGTTCCGGTTGGTGGCGGCGATGACGCGCACATCCACTTTAGTCTCCCGGGTGTCGCCCAGTTTGATGAAAGTGCCCGCTTCGAGCACCCTCAGTATTTTGGCCTGCAGCTCGGGCGGCATTTCTCCGATCTCATCCAGGAAGAGAGTTCCTTTATGGGCTTCCTGGAACAGGCCGCTTTTGTCTTTATGGGCGCCGGTAAAAGCGCCCGCTTTGTGGCCGAACAGCTCGCTCTCCAGCAGGTCTTTGCCCAGCGCGCTGCAATTGACCGCCAGGAAGTTCTCGGCCGCCCGTGCGCTTGCGGCGTGAATAGCCCTGGCGAAGACCTCCTTGCCGCTGCCGGTCGGCCCCTGGAGGAGCACGGTGGTATCCATCGGCGCTACTTTCCGGGCGAGTTCGATGGCTTCCTGTACGGGCCTGGAACGGCCGAGGATGTTCCCGAAGCCATACCTTTCCTGCAGGCGGGATTGCAGGCGGGCGAGCTTGAACTGCAGCCTGGCCTTCTCCACGGCCCTGGCCACCAGGGGTAGTATCTTCTGGTTGTCGTCTCCTTTCACCAGGTAATCGAAGGCGCCGTTTTTGATTGCCTGCACCCCGTCGGGGATGTTGCCGTAGGCCGTCAGGCAGATCACCTCGGCCTGCGGTTTGAGGGTTTTAAATTCCGCCGTAAGCTTGATGCCGTTGCCATCCGGTAGTTTTACATCGACGATGACGGCCTGGATATCCGTTGTTCCGAAGAGTTTTCTTCCAGCTCCGGCGTCCAGGGCTTTCAGTACTTCATAGCCCTCCAGCTCCAGAATGCGGCTGAGCAGGTTGAGAATATCCTTTTCGTCGTCAATGATCAAAATGGTATCCATAAGTAGCCGGAAGATAAGCCATCTGCTCCAGCTCCCCGGCAGATGGGAGGAAATTTTTTTCCGGAATAAAAAAGGTTTCCGGGCGGCTGCCCGGAAACCTTTAATAAATGAATTTATCCTAAATGTTCGCTCCTTCCGCCCCTCACTCCGTCACCAGATACCTCAGGTTGTGCGCCGGATAGAAAATGGCGCTTTCGAACAAGCTGCTGTTGACGATGGCCGAGGCGGGCACGATGGTGCCGTCGGTCAGCGTCAGGTCGCTTTCGATGAACAGGTAGCTGTTGTTCGGCAGGTCTGCCGCGTTGATCCCGAGAGCAGAAAGGATGCTGGTCAGGGGAATGGAAATGGAAGCCCGCGGGTATCTGCCGGAGCCGGCCTTGAATTCGCTTCCAGCCACCGTAACCAGAGGCTTGCGTTCGCCATTCTCGGTGGCGCGGGCAAAAATATCCACCTGGGTCAGGCTATTGATGTCATCCGACAGGAAATCGGCGTCAAATTCGAAAGTCTCCGCCGAAAGGTTGCCGCTCTTGCTGAAGCGGTCGACCGATCCGAGGAAGGTCCGGTCGTTGAGGTTGTCAACCGCTTGCCCGCGCAGGGCGATAATCGAAGCTTTCGTGAGGTTCTGGAGCTGAAACGGATCGAGGTCCGGGTCTTCGCACGCCGTCAGCAGGAAGAGAGAACTCAATATGATGAAAGTGAATTTATTCATAGTCGTTGGATTTTTGCCGATGGCCCAATGGAGCAATGGAAAAGCAGCTGTGCATGCATTCATTCCATCGTTCCATCATTCCATCATTCATTTATTTAATAAAATCATCCGGGTTGTTGTCCCAGAACACTTTGTTGACCGTCGAGTTGGACTTCTGGGTAACGTTGCTGTTCAGGTTGACGAAGTCGGCCGGATAGATCAGCGACCGCAGGAAGCTGCCGGCGGTGGCGGCGCGCATCGGCTGCATATCCGACGGTTTGCCGGTGCGGCGGTAGAGGTTGTAGGCCTCGACGCCGTTGCCCCACAGGGCGATGTAGTATTCCTTCATCAACACGTCGAGCCTGGCATCGGTGGAGCCGGCGGCATCCCAGAGCGCCTCAACAGCGGCGATGTAGGCGTCGGTAGAGGGTTCCAGCCCGGCGGGCAGGCTTTGCCCTTTGGAGTTGGCAAAACTGCGGACCCGGTTGATGGATTTGTTGACGGCGCCGATCATCAGCGTTTTCGGGTCGCCATCCGTGCCCAATAGGAGGGCGGCTTCCGCTTTGACAAAATCGGTGAAGTAAGCCATCCAGATGGGTTCGATGCCGGCGCCGTTGGCGCCCTGGCCCTGGCGGGTGGTCCCGGCATAATCGTCGTTTCCGTCATTGAGGTCAATCCGGCCGCCACAGGGATAAACACCTACAGTGGTCCTGGCGTCGTCATCCGGCGGTATGCCGTCGTTGTTGCCGTGGTCGCGGCCAAAGAAGCCGGGGTCAAACGCGCACCAGGCCTGATCCTGGCTGTAGTGGCTGGGCCTCGGGCTGATGATGCAGGGGATGGACTCGGGCTCGTCTGCCAGCGCTTTGTCGATACTGCCTACCTGGCGGTAGAAATAATAACGCCAGCGGGGATCCTGCACGCCTTTCTGCTCATAGCACACCAGCATATAGTAGTTGCTCATGTACTCTGCTACTTCGCCTGAAGGCTGATACATATTGCGGTACCAGGGGTGGCGGGAACGGGCAGGCACATCGGCGCTGCCATATTTGTAGGTGAACTCTTCTTCGTCCGAGTCGATCAGGTCGGCGCCCAGCAGCTTGGTAATTTCACCTCTGGCGCCCGACTCGTTGGTGAGGCTCAGGTTCAGGTATGCTTTCAGCTTGAGGGTATTGGCCAGAGCGGCCCACTTGGCCGTGCTGCCGCCGTAAAAGATGTCGCGGGCCAGAGCCTGCGCGCCCGGTTGGCCGAGGTCGGAAATGCCGTCGTCCAGCAGGTTGATGGCTGTCTGATAGACCTCGGCATCGTCGTCAACTTTAGGGTTGAAAATCCCTTCCTCGCCCCGGAGGGCTTCGGAATAGGGAACATCCCCGAATAAGTCGACCAGGGTCATCAGGACGTATGCCTTCAGTATTTTGGCCGTGCCGGCGTGAATGGTGAAAGTGGTGCCCTCCGTTTGTTCCAGCAGGGTCTCGATCTGGATGAGGACATCCTGGTAGCCCCGGTTCCAGATGTCGTTATGGTCCTGTGCCTGATAGGCTCGTTCGTAGACATCGCCGCCGGTCAGGGCCATCATGCGCGACAATTCCATGGCGGGGATGTTGGCCTCGGCAAAGAAATCTCCGAAGTCGGCCTGGATTTTATTTATCAACAAGTTGACGTCGAGGTTGTCGACGCTGACGTTGTTGGGGTTGTCCAGGTTGGCGTCCAGGTCGGTCAGGTCACAGGCGGAGGCGAAGAACAACAACCCGGCCAGGAAAAATTTAGATATATATTTCATATTAGAAGTAGTCTTTTAGTTAGAAAGTAACTTTTATGTTGGCGCCCATCCGGCGGGCAGACGGCCCTCCCAGGAAGTCGAAGCCGAAGCCGTTGTCCGTCCCGAAAGCAGTGCGGTCGGGGTCGACTCTGGAGTACTTCGGCGTGTTGACAGCGCGGAACCAGAGGTTGTTGCCAATCAGGGAGAGGCTGACGCCTTCCACGAAGGTGTTCTTCAGCAGGCTCTTCGGCAGCGAATAGCTCAGGGCCACTTCGCGCAGGCGCACCCGGGTGGCGTCGAAGATGCCGACATCGTCCGGGCCGCCGCCGATGATGGTGTTGCCGAAGAAGACGCCGGAGGCGGGCATCGGGATGTTGTTGGGCTCGCCGGTTTCTTCGAGGACACCAGGCAGGATGACCGGCAGTTCCGGGTTAAAGCTCTCCAGTTCCTTGGCCACGCCCCGGCCGACCAGCGTGCCGGCGGAGTAGGAGAAGATCTGGCCTCCGTCGACATAATCGATCTGGGCGCTCAGGGTAATGCCCTTGAAGGTGATGTCGGTGAAACCGGACAGCATGTAGTTCGGGTTGGGGTCTCCGATGATCTCGATGCCGGAGGTCTGCTTGTAGTCGCCGTTCGGGGTGATCAGCGCATCGCCGTTTTCGTTGCGGACCGTAGCGATCCCCTTGATCACGCCAAAAGGTTCGCCTTCGATGGCGAAGTTGCCCAGGTTGGTGAAGCCGCTGATGAGGATTTCTTCTGAGCCTTCGGGCAGCTCTTCCACCAGGGAGACGTTCCGGGTGAAGTTGGCGCGCAGGTTCCAGACAAAGTCGGTCGTCAGTACCGGGGTGAGGTTCAGCCCGATCTCGACGCCTTTGTTGGAGATGGTGCCGGCATTGATAAAGGTGCTGGTGAAACCGGTAGCGGGATCCAGGGGCCGTTCGATGATCTGGTCCTTGGCCGTGCGGTCGTAGTACGAAAAGTCGAGGCCGACGCGGTTGCGGAACAGGCGCAGGTCAAGGCCGGCTTCTAACTCGTTCTGCAATTCCGGGCGCAGGTCGGCATTGGCCAGCAGGGTGGGCAGGCTCAGGGAGATCACGTTGCCCAGGTCGTCCACCATGGCGTTGGAGTTCAACGTCAGGAAGGGCCGGGTGCGGTAGGGCGTGGCGAAGTTGGCCGAAGAGCCGTAGCCAAGGCGCACCTTGAGGAAGCTCAGCACTTCGGATTGCAGGCCGGAGAAGGCCTCGGTCGGGATAAAGGAAATGCTGGCGCCCGGGTAGAGCTGGCTGCGGTTTTCCTTTTCGTGAGAAGAGGCCCAGTCATTGCGGCCCTGCAGGTTGACGTAGAGGAAGTTGCGGTAGCCGAAGGTGACGTCGGCAAAGGCGCCCAGCAGGATGCGGCGCTCGAAGAAGTCCATGTCTGTACCGCGTAGGGTGCGGTCGTTGTTGTCGATGAAGTTGCGGTGGTTGAGCAGGCCGAACACCACCTGGTTGGTGCTTTCCAGCCCTTCCTGCTCGTAAGTGTCCTGGCGGGCATTGACGCCGATGTTGGCCGTGAAGTCGATGTCGGCTGTGATGTTCTTGCCTGCCGAAAGGATGACGGAATGGTCATAAATGGTATTGACCCCGGTAGTGGTCCGGTACAGGCCGGTAGCGAAGGTGGACACGGCAGCCGGGAAACCTCTTGCTCCCCGGTTGACATAGTATTCCTGGTTTTCCGTGTAAGAGTCGATGCCCAGGCGGTAGCTGGCTTTCAGCCAGTCCAGGATGTCATAACTGGCAGACATGACGCTCATGAAGCGGTCCGTGAAAGAATTCTGGCCGGAGTTTTCCAGCAGCCAGCGCGGGTTGGTGATGTCGTTCCCGTTGCGGTAGTAAATGGGCGCGCCGGTAATGGGGTGTTTGTAGGGCCATCCCATGAGGTCGATGTTTCGGGGGACGTAGAACAGGTTGGCAAAGACCGAAGGGCCCCCCGCCGAGTTGCTGCCCAGGCCGGCGCCGACCGCCGGCGTTTTGAAATCGGTCTTGATGATGTTGAAGTTGCCGGTTACGGTGATCCGGTCGGTCAGGTTGGCAATGCCGCCGATGCTGAAGTTGTTGCGCTCCAGGTTGTTATTGGCTATGTAGCCCTCTTCGTCGGTATGGCTGAAGCTGACGTTGAAGCTGCCGATGTCGCCGCTGACCCCGGCGTTGACCGAGGTGGTGGCGGAGTGGCCGGTCTGGAAGAAATCCTTTATGTTGTTGGGGTATGCCTCCGGAATGTAACCTTCCGCCATCGCAAACTCCGGGAATTCCGGAAACAGGTTGCGGTGCTCGTAGTATGGATGGCGCGGGTTGTTGGGAGGTACCTGTCCGGTGAACAGGGATCCCCAGTTGGAGAAAAACTCGCCGTAGTCGCCGTCGAAACCATTGGCCCACTTGTTCTGGTATTCCGGCACGAAGGCCTCCACCATGTGGTAGGACTGGCTGACCGAAGCGGTGAAGCGTTTACTGGCGCCGGCGCCGGTCTTGGTGGTGATCAGGATCACGCCGTTGCGGCCCTGCGAACCGTAGAGCGTGGTGGCGCTCAGCCCCCGCAGGATGCTGATGCTCTCGATGTTGTTCGGATCGATGTCCAGGTTGCGGGTGGGCGTTACGTTGCCGTCCTCAAAATCATTGTTCTCGTTGGCGTTGGTATTGATGGGCACGCCATCGACTACCCAAAGCGGTTGCGAGTTGCCCGAAATGGTGCTGGTGCCGCGGATGTTGATCTTGGTGCCCGAGCCGGCCAGGCCGGATGCATTGATGATGTTGACGCCCGGCGACCGGCCGATCAGCGCCCGGGCGACATCCGTCTCTGGTTTTTCGGCAATTTCTTTGGCGTCGACCACCGTGGCGGCATAACCCAGCGCTTTTTTGTCGCGCTTGATGCCCAGGGCGGTGACCACCACCTCGTTCAGCGCCACCCCTTCGCTCATGACGATGTCGACCACGCTGTTGGCGCCAATCGGAATTTCCTGGCTCTGAAAGCCGGTGTAACTGACCTGAAGGATTTCCCCGCCTTCGGGTACTTCCAGAGAATAATTGCCGTCCACATCAGATACAGTGCCCGAGGTGGTACCTTTGACCAGAATGCTGGCGCCGATCAGAGGCTGGCCTTGCTGGTCGGTTACCGTCCCGGTCACCGTGCGCTGAGCTAACGCAAAGCTCGCCGTGAACAGCAACAGCGAAAAAACTAGTGAGCATTTTTTCATACTAATCGCAATTTGATGTTCAAAAAATGTGAAATATTGCCCGGTCGGGCATAACAATACCATGTATACCTGCCGCTGGTTAGGCCTGTATCCATAGTTTGATGATAGATCGACGTGAAGACCGAAGATACTTTGGAGCTCCTGATTGTTCTTGTATGCTATTGGGCCCGATAAAATTTTGACACAACAAACATTGTTTTCCACAGGGAACCCAGCCCCGGGAAAAGAAAACCAGACAGGCAACCATGCCATGCAGCTGGTATGCACTCCTGACATGAGGTTGCGCACAACAACCTGTTTGCTTCTCCGTAGAAACATGAAAAGCCGCAGAAGCATAAAAAGCCTTGTGTTTCAGAAAATATACAGTCGGGGCAGGAAAATACTATCAGACACCCTACATGCTGCCGCCTAAGCCCTTTGTTAAGAAGCTGGATTCAGCGGGCAGAGACATGCTTCACCTTTTTCCTGTAGTTAGGATCGTACTGCTAAAGACGCTTTACAAAACAGTTTAAACAGGCGAAATCAACTGCATTTTAAGGTTAAAAAGAAAGAAATAACATGCTAATATAGCTTTGATTCTACAAATCAAAATAGTTTTTTTAATTTTTTTTGAAAAATCAGGGAAAAAAACGCTTCCCGAGGCTCGTTATTTATTCCGGCTCATGCTTTTATCTATTGCAAATACGGCAATTACGCCCAAAATCTTACCTTTGCCGGAATAGCAAGCCGACGTATTGTGAGCATAAACGAACAGCCATTCGATGTTGCCTTCTTTTCCCGCGAATCCGGGGGCGCCATGGTCATCCTGGCCCTGATGGCCGTCCTGCTCTGGGCCCGGTTTCCCGATTTTTTCGAATATCCCAACAGCCGGGTGATCGAGCCTTACGGGGACGGGTACAAGGTGTATGCCGTCATGGAGTATCACGCCCGCTACGACACTTCCTGCACCTACTACCAGGGGATGAACTACCCGTACGGCGAACACGTGATCCCGGCAGACGCCCAGCCGCTGATCTCCAATGCGATAAAATTCATCAGCACCCATTTTGTTGATATCACGGGCTATACCCGAGGCATCCTCCACTTCAGCCTGCTGCTGTCCATCCTCTTATGCGCTTTGTTTTTGTTTCGGATTTTCTTCCGGCTCGATATGCCGGTTTGGTGGGCGGTGGCCGTGGCGGTGGGCGTGACTTTTTTATCTCCCCAACTGCACCGTTTGGTTTCCCACTACGGCTTGTCCCACGCTTCGGCTTTGGCCATGGTGCTTTATTTATTGCTGCGGCTGGATGAAAATAAGAGCTGGCGGGCGAGCGCCTGGATCGCCCTGGTTGTCCTTTGCTTTTCCATGCTTCATTTTTACTTTTTTGCGATACTGGCGTTTTTCCTGTCGTTTTATTTCCTGGCCAGTTTTCTGTGGCGCCCGCGCTGGCGGAAAATCCCCCGATATGCGTTTCACTACAGCATACAGGTCCTGCTGCCGCTGGCGTTTTTCTACCTCTGGATGTACCATGGGGACCCGGCAGAGGACCGGACCGGCCAACCCTGGGGCTTTTTTGTGTTTCACTCTATCTGGGAAGGGGTGTTCACCTCTCTTTACCAGCCACATTTTCAATGGGTGGACGAGCAGGTGATCAAGATTGAGTCGGTGCAGTATGAGGGGACGGCCTATATCGGCCTGGTAGCGGCCCTTGGGAGCCTGTTTTTGCTGGTGCGCTGGATGGCCGGCCTTTTCCGGCGCCCCATCGTCCGGGCGGGCGGCGCCCACAATGGTTACCTGAACAAAATCTTCTGGGCGGCCCTGATCCTCTTGTTGTTCTCTTTTGGCTACCCCTTCACCATCCCCGGCCTGGAGTGGCTGCTGGATTATGCCGGGCCGGTGCGGCAGTTCCGCTCCGTGGGCCGGTTCAACTGGGCCTTCTACTACGTGATCAACATCATCGTTTTTGCGGAACTCTGGTCCTGGGCAAAAGGGAAACCCTGGCGCACAGGCATCGCCGTGGCGGCCCTGGCGCTGTTGTGGTTCGAAGCCTGGAACAGCATCAACGCCGTGAAGATCGACCTGGATGAGGTGCCGGAATTGCAGCCGGGAAACCGCTATTCGGAGATCGAAGGCATCAACTACAACGAGTTTCAAGCCATCCTCACCGTCCCCTACTTTAATGTCGGCTCGGATAACATCTGGTTCCACGGGGAAGGAGAGATCGTTCCCCGTTCCCTGGCCCTGTCTACACAAACGGGCCTTCCCACTACCAGCGCTATGCTGACCCGGACGCCGCTGGGCCAGACCCTCCGGCAGGTGCAGCTCATCCTGGAACCCTACCGCCGGCCGGCCATCCTGGACGACTTTCCCAATGACAAACCCTTGTTGCTCATGCTGGCCAATTACCAGTACGACCAGCAGAAAGGGCGCTACCAGCATCTGGTGGAGGGCACCCAGTTGTTGTACGAAACGCCCGCCTACCGCCTCTTTCGGCTGCCCCTGGGCCTGTTTGAAGAACGCATCGGGGCCCGGGTTCGGGAGATCGTCCACACGCTGGACACGGATACGCTCTCCCTTTTTTCTCATGGGGCCTTTCTCTCGCGGGACAGCAACCGTACATTTTTCTACGAATCGTTCGACAGCCTGGCCGCCGGCCAATACTACAGGGGCGGCGGGGCAAAAAGGGGGGCGGCCGGAGACGGCGTCGTGGTTTTCGACGGCGCTATCCCCGGCCAGGCAGCGCAGGGCTGGTACACCTTTTCCGTCTGGATGTACCTCGGCGAAGACCTGCGCGCCCGCTCTGAAGCCCAGATCCTGGAGTACCTGCCCGAAGGAGAACAGGAGGTTTTCCAGCAAAGGTTCCACGTCTACGGGCACGTGCAGGCGCTGGATGACAACGGATGGGGCCTGCTGGAATTCCGCTTTATTCCGCAACGGGCGGACTCCCGCATCCGCTTTGCCATCCGCAATGAAGAACTGAACGGCAAACCGTTATACCTGGATGAACTGCTCATCCGCCAGGAAATAGACCAAGTGTACCAGCGGGGAGCGGGTTTTGTCTGGATGAATAACCGATGGTTTCCGCTGGAAGGGGTTGATTGAGTTGATTGGGTTGATTTAAGCCGGCCAACTGCCGATTTTTGTGAAAACCTGTTATATGGACCTGCTGATCAAAAATGTACAAATCATCGATCCGGGAGGGCCCCTCCACGGGCGTACCCTGGATATCCTCATCCGCGACGGCAACATTGACTCGATAGGAGAAGGGATTGGAGCGAAAGGCGTTGAAAAGCTGGAAGGCGATCAACTGTTCGTCTCGGCAGGATGGATGGCCCTGGGGGTGCATACCGGCGATCCGGGTTTTGAACACCGGGAGAACCTGCGATCTGTTGCCGCTGCGGCGGCAGCCGGCGGCTTTACTGCCCTTTCCTGCCTGCCCAACACCGACCCGGCGCTCCACTCCAAATCAGAAATATCGTACATCCTTCAAAATACGGCCGGGCAGCCGGCCCGCTTTTATCCGGTCGGCGCGATCTCCCGCCGGTGCATGGGCAAAGAGATCACCGAGATGATCGATATGCATGCTGCCGGCGCCATAGCGTTTTCAGACGGAACCTACCCGCTCCAGCACGACGGCCTGATGCTGCGCGCACTCCAGTATGTGAAGGCATTTGACGGCCTGGTCGTCAACCAGCCCCTCGACCAGGAGATCAGCGGCAGCGGCCAGATGCACGAAGGCGAGGTTTCCACCGCGCTGGGGCTGAGCGGCATTCCGGCGATTGCCGAAGAACTGATGGTGCAGCGCGACCTGCGGCTGCTGGAATATACCGACAGCCGCCTCCACCTGGCCAACCTTTCGGCCGCCGGTTCGGTGCAACTGGTCCGGGAGGCCAAAAAGAAGGGGTTGCGGGTCACGGCCTCAGTGCCTTTCATGAACCTCGCTTTTGATGACGAAGCCGTCAGCTCTTTTGACGCCAATTACAAACTCATGCCTCCCCTGCGGGGCCGCGACGACCGGCAGGCCCTGCGGGAAGGCTTGCTGGACGGCGCCATCGACGCCATCAGCGTCAATCATATTCCCCTGGAGGAGGAGCTGAAGAAGAAGGAATTCTCCTATGCTGAATTTGGGGCCACCGGGTTGGAAGTGCTGTACAGCATTTGTAAAACTTATCTGGGCGACTGGCTTTCGGATGAGGCCTTCGTGCGCTCCATTGCCCACAACCCCCGGAGGATCTTCGGCCTGCCCGTTCCGCGTATCGGGGAAGGGCAACCGGCGGAACTCACCGTTTTCAGCCCCGCCCGGCAATGGGTATACAGCCGCAGCCAGGCGCTTTCCCGCTCCTTCAACTCGCCATTCCTGGAAAAGGAGCTGTCCGGCCGGCCGGTGGCGGTGGTCAGTAACGGCCAGGTAATAAGGATATAACCCAACCAATAACCGGCCGGCAAAGCGCTGTCCGGATTTAGGTGCCGTCTCTACGGCCCGGTTAATGCTCGGCGGTTCGCAAATGCCTGAAAACGGAGTTCAGTTGCTGCAGAAGGGATTTCCCGTATGCGCGAACAGCGAACAGCGAACAGCGAAAAAAGAACAGCGAAAAAAGAACACCCTAATTTCCAGCTTTCAATCGCATATTCCCGGCCGTCTATAGAAAAAGCTTGGCTTTTCCGCCGGAAGTCGGCAAATTCGGCGTACTTTTTTCCAACTTTAAACCTTCCATTATGAGTACACTGGATAATCCTAACGATTACATCGACCCTTCAAAAGTATCGGCCTGGCCTTCTGCCAGCCGCTATGGGTTGCTGGCAGGCCTGCTGCTCGTCGTCCTCGCTTTGCTGGTCCACCTGGCCGGCATTGTAGATTACACCGACCAGGGAGGCGCCTCCAACTGGATCGTCAATATCCTCAACTGGGGCGTGACCATCGGCGCCATCGTCCTGGCGGTAAAACAGCACCGGGATGAAGAACTGGGCGGATTCATTTCCTTCGGGCGCGGATTCAATGTCGGGTTTATCGTCAGCCTGGTCATCGCCGTCGTCTCCGTGATTTGGGGCTATCTTTTCTTTGCCTTTGTCGAGCCGGGACTCATCGGCGATATCCTGGAGGCTTCCCGGGAGCAGATGATGGAGCGGCAGGGCATGAGCGAAGAACAGGCCGAACAAGCCATGGGCATGATGGATTGGATGTTCTCCCCCGTGGCGATGTCCTTGATGGGAGGGGTTTTCTCCCTGATCGCCGGCATCGTTTTCTCCCTGGTCGTCGCCGGCATTATGAAGAAGGATCACCCGGCGAACGCCGCCTAGTGCTTCGCGCATTAAGTAACGGGGTATATGAAATGAGGCTATTTTGCCGCTAGACAAGGCGCGAGGAGCGAACATAGCGGGACTATATGAGCGACGAGCAACGCAGTATAGCGGCAAAAGAGGCCATTTTATATCCCGGTATTTAGTGCGCGAAGCACTAGGATTTTCTGCTATCTTTGCTTTCGCAAAATAGCAGGACCATGATGGCATCAAACGCTGCGGTAAGATACGGCCTGATAGCAGGAATAGGCACCATTGCCTACTTCCTGCTGTTTTATTTCATCGATAAAGAGCTGCTGTTCAACCCGTTCGTGTACTGGGCTTCCCTGGGGTTTTACCTGGCCCTGATGTGGCGGGCCCTGCAGGTTGAAGCGCAGGGGCAGGCGCTGGGTTTCCGGGATGCCCTTCGCACGGCCTTTCTGGTTTTCGTGATTGCCAATTTCCTTTATTACCTTTTTTACTACCTCTTGTTCGGCCTTATTGATCCGGGTTTGATAGATTTGCAGCGCGAAGTGATGCGCGAAAGCCTGGAGCAGCAGGGCAACCTGCTAAGCGAAGAACAACGGGAGGAAATGCTGAAGTCGCTGGAAGGGGATAGCCTGATCCCCACTGCCGGCAAGGTTTTCTTCACGTTCGTCCGCAGCCTGATCGGCGGCTTTGTGCTTGCCCTGGGCATGGCGGCCCTGGCCAGCCGGGGAAAAATGTAACGAATGAAGGAAGGATTGATTTTTTCCTGCCATTCATTCCATCCCCGTCCTCGTGCCTCGGCCGGGTAAAATTCCATCAATCCTTAACACAATGGACCTTTCGATCGTCATACCACTGTTCAACGAAGAAGACTCGCTGCCGGAGCTGGAAGCCTGGATCCGGCGGGTGATGGAGGAGGAGGGCTTTTCCTATGAGATCATCATGGTGGACGACGGCAGCAAAGACGGATCCTGGCGCGTCATCGAACAACTGGCGGAGCAGAACCCCAACCTGCAGGGCATCAAATTCCAGCGCAACTACGGGAAATCCGCCGCCCTCAATACCGGCTTCCAGGCAGCGAGGGGCCGGGTGGTCGCCACGATGGACGCCGACCTCCAGGACAGCCCGGAGGAACTGCCCGGCCTCTACCGGATGATCGCCGAACAGGGGTATGACATGGTTTCCGGATGGAAGAAAAAGCGCAAGGACCCGCTGTTCTCCAAAAACATACCCAGCAAATTCTATAACTGGACGGCCAGGAGAATGACGGGCATCAGGCTGCATGATTTCAACTGCGGGCTGAAAGCCTATAAACGCGAAGTCGTCCACAGCATAGAGGTCTACGGCGAGATGCACCGGTATATCCCGGTGCTGGCCAAATGGGCCGGCTTTCACAGGATCGGCGAAAAAACAGTTGTCCACCAGGAACGGAAATACGGCACCACCAAATTCGGGATGGAGCGCTTTATCCGCGGGCCGCTCGACCTGATGTCCGTGATCTTTATCTCCAGGTTCGGCAAGCGGCCCATGCATTTTTTTGGCGCCCTGGGCAGCCTCATCTTCATCCTCGGCTTTTTTGCCGCCGGATATATCGGCATCAATAAATTATACCGCCTGCACCAAAAACTGCCCACTGTCCTCGTCACCGACAACCCCTATTTCTTCATTTCCCTGACCTGCATGATCATCGGGACGCTGCTCTTCGTCACCGGCTTCCTGGCCGAACTGGTCTCCCGCAACGCTCCGGACCGCAGCCACTATCTTATCGAGAAAAGGACCGAGGCGTTAGGGGACGAAGGAATCCTGCCCGGCCGAGGCACGAGGACAGGGATGGAATGATGGAATGCAGGAATGATGTCGTGCTGTCCATTCCCGAAGGAACTCCTCCGGCTCAACTGCCTGCTCATTTCCACCCTCATTTCACAACATTTCCATCGTATTTCCACATATCTCCCCCCATTTCCATGTATTTCCACATATCTCCCCCCATCTCCCCCCATTTCTCCCCATTTCCATCTATCTCCATGTATCTCCCCCCATTTCCCCCCATTTCCATGTATCTCCATGTATCTCCCCCCATTTCCCCCCATTTCCATCTATCTCCATGTATCTCCCTCACACCCGCACCGGCGGATGCTTCTTCAGGAAATCCAGCACCTCTTCCGGTTCATCGGTCACGAACAGCATGTCGTAGTATTTTTTCCCCCGGGCCAGTTGTTTAAGCAGGGGGAAGATCAGCGTTTCGATCTCGTAGCGGCGGCGGCCCAGAAAAACCATCGGGCTGTAGTAATTGAAGGTGCCATAGTGGTTCTGGGTGGCGTCCATGAAGATTTCCTGGGTGGTGCCGGCGCTGCCGGGGGCGCAGACGATGCCGTACAGGCTGATGGCCAGCAGGGTGTCTTCCCGGATGCTGTTGGAAAAGTATTTGGCGATGTGGGAGGCGAAGAGGTTGCTGGGCTCGTGGCCGTAGAACCAGGTAGGGATGGCCAGGGTTTCGGCGCCGCCGGGATACTTGTTCAGGACTTCCAGTGCCTGCCTGTGGTATCCTCGGTCTTTGTAATGGGGCGCCTTTCCCAGCATGCTTATGGCGTCGAGCAGCGCTGCCTCCTCCCTTCCGCAGAAGTAGGCGCCCAGGTTCGTGGCTTCCATAATGCCGGGGCCGCCGCCGGAAACGATGAAATAACCGTTTTCAGCGAGCAGTTTGGCGGCCAGGGCCGTTTTTTTGTAGAACAGGTCGTCCCGGCGGGTGCTGTGGCCGCCCATAAAGCCGACGCAGGGCCGCCCGGTCATTCCTTCGTGGTTGAACTGAAGCAGGTTGCGCAGGGCGTTGTCGACAGAATGGTCGTGGATGCGTTGCCAGAGCGCTTCGTTGATGTTGGGATTGAACTTGCTGGCGGAAAAATGGCGATAAATCCGCAGGTCCGTACTCCGGTCCTCCCTTTCGTCGAACCCGTCCATCAGCTCCTGCCAGGAATAAAGGCCGCAGCGGAAGGGGTTGTAGGGCAGGGTAGGAGGCGCGGTATAGATATAAGCTCCCCGTTGCCGCAACTGGATCTCTTCCTCCATACCCAGGCCACAGCCCAGGAATGTGGTATTGTCGATCTCAAAACGGTGCCAGTCCATTTCCTTTCCGGTAAAATCCAGTGCCTGCAGGGTGCAGTTTTTCAGAGAAGCGCCGTTTCGGCTGAACTGCTCAAAGGTCCTGATCTCCGTGATCACGGTTTCGTGTTCCCGGGTTGTGTCCATATATAAGTTGTTTTTGTAGCTGTCCCGTCTACCGCCCACCGTCCGGCCGGTTGTCCGGAATGCCCAGGTTCTCGTCTGGTTCGCTGTTTGCCAGGCTGTCAATATTTGACGTGCGATTTTTGATGTTCCGCCGTCTACCGCTAACCCGACATCCCGACAAGCTCCTGGTGAATATCCCACACCTGGCGGACCAGGGAATGCTTGCCGTCGTTGTACACGATGTAGTCCGCCCGTTTCAGCTTTTCCTCTTCCGGCATCTGCCGGGCCATCCGGGCACGCACCTCTTCGGCGCTGACGCGGTCGCGCTCCGTCACCCTTTGGATGCGCAGCTCCTCGGGCGCAAAGACGGTAATCACCTTGTCCAGTTGCCGGTAGCTGCCGCTTTCGAACAGCAACGCCGCTTCTTTGAGGGTGTAAGGCACGTTTTCCTGGGCATGGTGCCAGCGGTTGGCGTCCTCGGCGACGGCGGGGTGGACCAGTTGGTTCAGCTGCCGGAGTTTTTCTTCGTCATTGAAAACCTGCCCGGCAATAAAAGGGCGGTTGAGGGCGCCGTCCTCCAAATAGGATGCTTCGCCGAACAGCTCCTTGACGCCCGCCACCAGCCGGGGGTCGCTGACCATGAGTTGCCGGGCGCGGCTATCGGCGTAGTAGACCGGGATGCCCAGGGTTTCGAATACCCGGCAAACCGTCGTTTTGCCGCTCCCTATACCTCCCGTGATCCCTGCTTTCAGTATGTCCTGGCCGTGGTTGCTCATAGCATTGTATGCAGTATATCTGTCAATTTATTATACCCGAAAATGAATCTTTTCGAAAGTTGGCAACTTTCTCCTATCTTGGATGGAAACAAATTCCTTCTTTGACAAATTTAAACGTATTGAACCGAATTCAACGCCTTAAAATCTTTTTTCTGCTCTGTTTGTGCCGGTTGGCCCTGCCGGCCCAGGATGTGCACTTTTCTCAGTTTTACAATGCGCCCCTGTCGCTCAACCCTGCTTTGGCCGGCGCTTTTGAGGAAGACAGGCGCTTCGGCGCCGCCTACCGCAACCAGTGGAGCAGCGTGCCGGTTCCGTATGAGTCCTTTTTTGGAACCTATGACCAGAAGGTTTTCCAGCCCTGGCTGGGCGACAACTGGCTCGGCCTGGGCGGGGCATTCGCCTACGACCAGGCCGGCGACGCCAACCTGAGCTGGCTCCAGCTGGCCCTCTTCGGCGCCTTCCACTGGCGGGCGGCAGCCGGGCACTCCCTTTCTGCGGGCCTGCAGCTGCGGTTCGGCCAGCGCGCGCTGGAACCCGGCCAGTTCAGCTTCGCCGACCAGTTCACCGACAGCTTCTTCGACCCTGCGGCGCCGACCGCCGAATCTTTTGCCGCTACCTCTGCCGGCTACTTCAGCCTGGGCGCCGGCTTCAACTGGTTTTATCAGCCGGAAGAGTCGCGCTCCCGCGCCTGGGCCGGACTGAGCGCCGCCCACCTCAACCAGCCGGCCCTCTCTTTTATGAACGACGGTACGGTGAGCCTGCCAGTATTGTTCACTTTGAATGCCCAGGGCCTTTTGGAGCTGGCGGAACGCTGGGACCTGGCGGCCAACCTGCTGGGGCAGCGGCAGGGCACCTATCAGGAAATAGCCGGCATGGCGGGAGGGCGTTTCCATGTCAGCCAGGATAAGGGAAGGGAACTGGCCCTGCAACTGGGTGCAGGATACCGCCTCGGCGACGCCCTGATCGGATACATAGATGTCTTTTATAAAAACTGGCGCTTCGGGCTGAGCTATGACGCCAACACCTCGCCATTCATCGCCGCTACCAACCGCAACGGAGGGCCGGAATTCTCGGTGCAGTACGTCATCCGCCAGGTCAAACCTCCTAAAGCCTACAAAGCATGCCCTGTTTTTTGAATTTTTTTCCGAAAAAACCTGCCGGGCCCGTACATCCTGCCTGCCCGCCAGGCCAGGTGCCGCCCGGCCCGGCAGCCCGGGACAGCAATATGGCCAGGTTGTTTATTCGTTATGCGATGGCCTTGCTGTTGGCTTCCGTGCTGACTGCCGCTTCCGGACAGTCTTTCAAAGCGTATCTCAAAGCGGCGGAGGAAGCCCTGGAAAAAAAAGACTACAACGCCGCCCTGCAGCATTATGCCGCCGCTCTGGAATTCCAGCCGGGCCATGCCGGCATCCAGTTTCAGTATGCTGAGATGGCCCGCCAGTTCTATGCCTACGAACTGGCGGCAGAATATTATGAAAAAGTATTGAAAAGCAAGGAAGCAGGGCGGTTCCCCATGGCCAGCTACCGGATGGGGCAGGTAAAGAAAAACCTGGGGCATTACGAGGAGGCCAAGGCCTACTTTCAGGCCTACTTGTCGGGCAGCGGAATACAGGAACCTTTTGCCAGCCAGGCAAAGGAGGAAATGCAGGCCTCCGGGTGGGTGGAGGAGCTGGCGGCAAAGCCGGCGCGCATCAAGGTGGAGAACCTCGGCAGGAAGGTCAATACGGATTATTCGGAATTCGCTCCCTATCAGAAAGGAGATACGCTCCTGTATTCTTCTTTCCGTTACGATAAGGAGCAGGACGACTACCGGCCGGAGCGAAAGATTGCCAAAGTGCTTTACCAGCGGGGCAGCAGCCGCGGCCGCCCTCTTGGGCGGGGTTTTAACGACGACAACCTGCATACAGCCCATACCGCCTACAGCCTGGACGGCAGCCGGATTTATTTCACCCGCTGCGATTATGTGAACGCCACCGAGATCCGCTGTGCGATCTACTTCCGGCGTAAAGACGACAGGGGGCGGTGGCAATCCCGGGCGGTAAAGTTGCCGGCAGCCATCAATATGCCTGGTTTTACCGCTACTCAGCCCAGCATCGGCTACGATTCCACCCTGCAGTCGGAAGTGCTGTTTTTTGTTTCGGACCGGCCCGGCGGCCCCGGCGGGCTAAACCTCTGGCAGGCAGAAATAGCGGAGGGGGATACTGCCTTCGCGGCTCCGGCCTTGCTCGAAGGGCTGTGTACAGCCTTTGACGACATCACGCCTTTTTTCCATACCCCTTCCCAAACGCTCTACTTCAGCTCCGACGGCCACCCGGGGCTGGGCGGCTTCGACGTGTTCCGGTCCCGGCGGGGGCAGGCCTGGGAAGCTCCGCAAAACCTGGGCGCGCCCGTCAACTCCGGCTACAATGATATATACTACTTCCTGGAAGAGAACGGCGAATCGGGGTACCTGTCCTCCAACCGCCCGGGCTCCTTTTACCTGGATGAAGGCAACAAAGCCTGCTGTAACGACATCTACCGTTTCGAGCCCCTCCCGGAAGAACCGCCGCCGGCTGACACCCTGCCCGTCGCAGGTCTGCCGCCGGCCCAGCCGGAGCTTCCCCCCTCCGAACCCGAAATCCCCACCCGGCTGGAAGACTTCCTGCCCCTGGCCCTTTATTTCGATAACGACGAGCCGGACCGCCGAACCCGGCGAACCACTACCAAAAAGACGTACGGCGAAACGTATGAAGCCTACTCCGCCCGCCGCCCGGAGTACCTGGAAGCCTTTGCCGAACCTCTGGAAGGCGAACGCCGCGAAGAGGCAGCCTATGCCGTCGAGGAATTCTTTGAAGAGGAAGCCAGGAAAGGTTATGATTTTTTGCAGCGCTTTTCAGAAATCCTCCTGCGCCGCCTGCAATCCGGAGATCAGGTCGAAATCTTTCTCAAAGGCTACACCAGCCCCCGCGCCAAAAGCGACTACAACCTGGCTCTCAGCAAACGCCGCATCAGCAGCGTGCGCAACCATTTTCAAACCTACCGGGAGGGCGTCTTCCAGCCCTATCTGGAAAACGGCCGGCTGAAGGTTACCGAACGCCCTTTTGGCGAAGCCGAAGCTGCCGCTGCCGTCAGCGACGCCCTGGACGACCTGCGCAATTCCGTCTACCATCCGGATGCGGCCCGGGAACGGCGGGTGGAGATCGTGGAGGTGAAGGAGGGAGGGTGAGTGGCAAATATGGCTGCCCATCTAAGGGCCCCGGCGTGAGACCTCAGCCGAACGCTGGACAGGATGGGCCGGGGTTGTGTACAGCCTGACCCGAACTCGATTTTTGAAGAAAGCCTTTAATTTCCAGGAGGAGCAACCCCCAAACCCTCAAAACCCAAAACCCAAACCCCAAACCCCAAACCCCAAAACCCAAACCCCAAACCCCAAACCCCAAAACCCAAACCCCAAAACCCAAATCCCAAAACCATGCACTCATGGATATACTGGAAACCATCGGTTTGGACCAGCAGGCGCTGGACGTGTTCAAGGAAGTTTTCATCGTCCTGGGTATCGGCCTTTTGCTGGGCCTGGAGCGCGAGTATTCCAAAAAAGAAAAAGAGGAACGCCTCTTTGCCGGCGTGCGCACTTTCCCCATTGTTGCCCTGATCGGATACCTGGCGCTGTTTATTGCCGATCAATATACGGACTTCATTTACCTGGCGGCCTTTTTGGGGGTGATCGTCATCATTGCTCTGGCGTATTCCGGCGGCCGCAAGGCGGATGCGGGTACGACGACCGAGTTTTCCCTGCTGGCCGCGTTCATCCTCGGCAGCCTGGTCTTTACCAAAAATTACCATCTGGCGGTGACTATCGCTGTGCTCATTACCCTGTTATTGTCTCTGAAGATCAAACTGCACGAAGCGGTGCACAAATTATCCCGCCAGGACATCTTCTCCATTCTCTACTTCGTCATCATCACGGCGCTGGTCCTTCCGCTGCTGCCTGACAAAGAAATGGGCCCCTACGGGATATTCAACCTGTACAAGACCTGGCTCATAGTCGTCATCTTCGTCACGCTCAACTTCCTGGCCTATTTCCTCAGCAAGTTTCTCAGCCGGCGGCGGTCCGTGATCCTGACCGGCGTCCTGGGGGGCTTTGCCTCCAGCACGGCCACGGCCTGGTACTTCTCCCGGCAGAGCGGCAGGAGCCAGGCCGGAGGCATGATGCCGGCAGCGGCTATCATCCTGGCTTCCTCCATCATGTTCCCCCGCCTGTTGATCTGGCTGGCGTTACTCAACATGGAACTGTTCCGGGCGCTGTGGCTTCCGGTTTTGTTGTTCGGCACAGTTGGCCTGGGCATCGGTTACTTCATCAGTACCCGGGAAGAACAAGGCGGGCAGGAAGGCGACGGGCCGGAGATCAGCAACCCGATAAACCTGAAAGAGGCCCTCGTTTTTGCCCTGATCTACCTGGTGATCCAGTTCGTGGTGGGCTACGCGGAAGAAAAGTTTGGAGACAAAGGAGTTTATATAGCTGCCGCTATTTCCGGCCTGACCGACGTGGACGCTATCACGATCTCCATGGCCAACTACGGGAAACAGTCGATCGGATTGCCGGTAGCTGCCCTGGCAGTAGTGATCGGCGCTTTTGCCAATACCTCCGTGAAGTACGCCTTTTGCCTCTTTTTCGGCAACGCCCGGTTGCGCAGGTACGCCAGCTATGGTTTTTTGCCGTTGTTCGCGCTGGGTGCCGGTTATGCCGCTTTCCGCCTGTTGTGGTGAGTAGAAAATAAATTAGGTTATTACCGCAAATGCCCTTATCTTTGCCCCAGCATTAGGAATTCCGAAAAGCTGTGCAATTATTCGGTTGACTCGCAGATTTTATCTCTCCTCTCCTCCGCGTTAGCAGATTTAGAATTTTCCCGCTCACCTAGATACTTGTCCATCATCCGGTTTCGGGCTTTATTATCCCTCTGGGAATAACGGGGCGCTTGCCGCCTCCCGGCCTGGTACGGAGTTCTGATTTTTTACTTTTTAACTTTTTCAGAAATGAACATTTTTGTAGCAAAACTCAACTTTGACACTCAAAGTGAGGACCTTAGAGAAGCTTTTGAAGCATTCGGCGAAGTGAGCTCCGCCAAAGTAATTGATGACAAATACACCGGCAGGTCCCGCGGCTTCGGTTTCGTGGAGATGGACAATGACGACGAAGCGCTGGAAGCTATTCAGGAACTGAACGACACCGTCCTGGATGGCAATACCATTGTCGTTAAAAAAGCAGAACCCCGTGGCGACCGCGGCGGCAACCGCGGCGGCGGCGGCGGATATAACCGCGGCGGCGGCGGCGGCGGGTACAACCGTGGCGGCGGCGGCGGCGGATACAACCGCAACGATCGCTGGTAGGAACAACAGCACCAGGGCATGGTTGCCCTGCAGCATAGCATAGTGGATGAGCCATTCCTTTTTGACGGGAATGGCTCATTTTTTTTTTTGGACGGGCTACCTTTAGGCATGGCGCAGGCTGGTGGCCCACACCACTGGACAAAATGGTTTTGGACACAGAGAGCACTGAGGCCAACACAGAGTATACGGAGTGTTTTCCATTGATAATCAGGTCTCTGTACGACTCTGTGTCTTCTCAGCGTACTCTGTGTCCAGAAAATGTCTAGTAGTGTTGCTGGTGGCCCGTGATAAAAGGAGATGGAAACGGGCCACCAGCCCCCTCATCTGCTACTCGACAGCAGGGGTGAACAAATCACAGGCGGGAGGAACCCACCACAAACTTCTCGGTAAAAGTCGCTCCGCCTTCCACCTGAACATTCAGATAGTACATGCCGGCTCCCAGCTGGCTGGTGTTGAACCGCTCAGTTTGTTCCCCGATCTGGCTGATATTGCGCTGCATGATTACCTGGCCGAGGCTGTTGTGAATGCGAATCGCCACCGGCCGGCCGGCAAAGCCTGCCAGCGAGACGTTGAGTTCATCCCGGACGGGGTTGGGGTAGAGGCTGATGCGCTCCGCAACCTCCTCTGTGAATGTGGCGCCTCCCCGCTGGCGGAAGGAGCTGGCGTCGCAGTTGTAGGTCAGGTCGAAGTCAACTTTGCCGGCAGGATCAGAGGCCTGCACCAGTACATAATGAGGCCTGCCGAAGAAGGGGGTGAAGCGCACCTCGGTCACGTCGTTGCCACAGGCGTCCGGATCGTCGGATGAACCCAGGCAGCGCAGGCGGTCACAGTGGCCGTAGTAGATACTGATCCGTATGTTCGCGTTGTCCGCATTGCAGGTGCTCAGGCTCTGGATGAAATCGCCGTTCTCCGGCTCGAAAGCATACCATACGCCCGGGCCGGCCGTGCCCCCGGGGCCGCAGCGGCGGACGTCGTCCGGCAGCGCGTCGACGGTGGATCCGGAAAGCGTTTCCCCGCAGGAGATCAGTTCAGCGTCCAGGCAGTCGTCGTTGTCCACCGTCGAAGGAACGGTGAAGGTGATGCTCCAACCGTCCAGCGAGCCGGCATCGCCATCGGCGTCGTCGTTGTAATACAAAGACCATGTGCCGTCCGCGCCGGCGCTGTTGAATACGCTGAGTGCAGGGTTGGCCTGGTCGACGGAACCCGGCCCCGGCGAAGGCCAGCTGTCGACCGGCCCGCTGTTGGTCGGGCTGTAGGTGCCCGAAGGGTTGAAGTTGGAATTATCCATGAGCGGGCCGCCATCGGCAAAGATGTATTCAACATCGGCGATCATGTCGGTGCCTCCTACGTCTGACATCAGCACACACTGGGCGCCGGTGGGGCTGACCAGCAGAATGTTTATGTCATCCGGCCGGGTATGGCTCAGGCCGGACAGGGTGACAGTTACTTCAAGGAAACCCGAGCCGATACCGGATACATCGATCGTGCTTGGATAGGGGGCGCCGCGGCCGCTCAGGTCTGGTTGCGTAATGCTCCCGCCGGTAAAGGTCACGTCCTGCTGGGCCGGCAGGTTGATCCCGGCAAACAGCAGGCAAACGAAAAACACTGCTTTTAGACTCAGATGGAATTTTTTCATCGTTCTTGGTTTATGATTATGGTAATGGAAAGGCCGCCGCCTTTCGGTTTCAGAAAAAGCCATACAGGGTGGGGTGGCGAGTAGGGGAAAAAAAGACGCTCTCGGGGTTTGATGCCCATAATAAGTATATGAAAGTTTTTATCCCATAGAAAACAAGTCGCTGGTTCGGAAAACCTATCAACAAAAACTATTATTTCTTCTTACGGAGGTTTAGTCAGTATGTTCCCCAACCCTGTTGAAAATCTTGTTTTAAATGCCGAATTTACCCGGGATTTTTTGTGACAAAATGCCATTCCCCGCGTTTAATAACCTATGCTAGAAAAATTAAAGCCTTTCCTGGAGCAACTGCAAAAGCGCTGGCGCCATTTTGCCAACAACCGCCCCCGGCTTTCCCGTTTAGTGAAATGGGGCGGAATCGGCATCTCTGCCGGGATCACTGCCCTGTTCCTGGCCTGGGCTGCCGTCTTGCTGACGGTGCCTTCCGTGCGCGAACTGGAGCAGGTGCGCGCCCAGATCGCTTCCGACATTTATACGTCCGACAGCCTGCTGCTGGGCCGTTATTACAATGAGTACCGGACGGTAGTGCCGGTGGAAGAAATCCCGCAGCACGTCCTGGATGCGCTGGTCGCCACCGAGGACGAGCGTTTTTTCCAGCACGAAGGCATAGATTACCGAAGCTGGGCGCGGGTACTGGTGAGGACGGTCCTGCAGGGCGACGAATCAGGGGGCGGCGGCAGCACCATCAGCCAGCAACTGGCCAAAAACCTGTTCCCGCGCCGGGACTATCCGGTGCTGTCGTTGTTGCTGAATAAAGTCCGGGAAATTGCTATCGCCCGCCGCCTGGAGCGGGCCCATTCCAAACAGGAGCTGCTGGGCCTGTACCTGAATACGGTGCCGTTCCCGGAGAACGTCTTCGGCATAGACGTGGCGGCGCGCCGCTTTTTCGACAAACCGCCAATAGGATTGCTGGTCGAGGAAGGGGCCACCCTGATCGGCACCCTTCGGGCGACAACCTACTACAATCCCGCCCGCTATCCGGAACGGGCCCTGCAGCGCCGCAATGTGGTGCTCGGGCAGATGGTCCGCAACGGCTACCTTGAACCGGCTGCCGGGGATTCGCTGCAGGCCCTGCCGCTGGCCCTGGACTACAACCCCGTTATCCGGAATGAAGATATCGCCCCCTATTTTCTGGCCCACGTCCGAAAAGAGCTGGAGCAAATCCTGGCCGGAATCCGCAAACCCAACGGCGATCCCTACAACCTGTACACAGACGGCCTGAAGGTCTACACCAGCCTCGACAGCCGGATGCAACGCATTGCCGAGATTGTGGTGGAGGAACACCTGGCCGAAATGCAAAACCGCTTCGACGAACACTGGCGGGGCCGCACTGCCCCCTGGATGGATGTCCGCACCGTTGAGCGTGCCATGAAACAATCGCGCCGCTATCAGTTGCTTTCCGGCCGGGGCTTCACCGAAGAGCAGATCCGCCAGGCCTTCGAGCAGCCGGATTCGATAACTGTTTTCACCTGGCAGGGCCCGAAGAAGGCCTGGATGACCCCTCTCGACAGCCTCCGCCACCAGCTCGGCCTGCTGCAGGTGGGCTTTATCGCCCTGGAACCTTACACCGGCTACGTGCGGGCCTGGGTCGGCGGCATCGACTTCGGCTTCTTTCAGTACGACCACGTGACGGCGCGCCGGCAGGCAGGTTCTGTGTTCAAACCGGTGGTCTATGCCCAGGCGCTGCGCGCCGGCATCGAACCCTGCGAACAAATCCCCAACGAACTTATCGTATACCACGAATACGGCAAGGGCGACTGGGCGGTCAAAGACTGGCGCCGCGACGACCCCGAGCCTCACTTCTCCCCCGACGGCAAAGACGAGGATGACTGGATACCGCAGAATGCCGACGGCATTTACGGCGGATCCTACAGCCTGGAGGGCGCCCTGGTCAATTCCGTCAACACGGTTACCGTAAAGCTCATCATGCGGACGGGCATTGAGCCGGTGGCCGAACTGGCCAGTAGCATGGGCATCACCACGGAAATACCTCCGGAACCTTCCATCGCCCTGGGAACGGCAGAAGTGTCTCTCTATGACATGTCCTCGGTTTTTGCTACCCTGGCCAGCCAGGGGCGGCAGGTGCGCCCGCAGGCCATCCGCCGCATAGAAACGCACGATGGAGAAATACTGGCGGATTTTAACGAAAGGCCTGTGCAGCAGGTGGTCGACTCCTCCCTGGCAGCCCTGATGACCCGCATGCTGGAGTCCGTCGCTACGGTGGGCACCGCCAGCCGCCTGCGCTGGCGCTATGGTTTGTACGACGTGCCGCTGGCGGGCAAAACAGGGACTTCCCAGAATCACGCCGACGGCTGGTTTATCGGCTACACGCCCCGGCTGGTGGTGGGCGCCTGGGTCGGCGGCGATTCTCCTTTGGTTCGCTTCCGCAACTTTGAGAATGGGCAGGGCGCGGCTACCGCTCTGCCGGTCTGCGCGCTCTTCCTGCGGGAGGTGCTCAGGGCGCCCGGCCTGGAACAATGGCATGGTGGAGCCTTTCCCGGACTGCCTCCCGAGTCGCTCCGGCGGCTGGATTGCCCCCTGCGGATCAAGTCGCCCGAAGAACTGCTCCGCGATTCCCTGCTGGCCGACTCGCTCTTCCGGGACTCCCTGCGCCTGGTGGATTCCCTCTTGCTGGATACGCCGGTCCTGGGGCCGAATTAAAGCCCCCCTCAATTCCCCCGAAGGAGGGAAGTGGCGAATGCGGGTTGCAGAATGAAGCGCCGATCCTGTCAATCCTGTCAATCCTGTCCTATCCTGTCCTATCCTGTCCTATCCTGTCTCAAATAACCCACGATCAACTCCGCCGCCCGGCGCGAAGCGCCCGGCCTGCCCAGCCTTTCCCGGATCAGGGCGTAGCCTTCCCGTATGCGTTGGCGGTGTTCCGGCTCAAATAACCTTGACAGTTCCGCTTTAAGGTTGCCGGCATTGTACTCATCCTGGATCAGTTCCCTGACCACTTCCCTTTCGGCAATGAGGTTCGCCAGGGCGATAAAATCCACCTGGACCAGTCGCCGGGCAATGAGGTACGACAGGCGCCCCCCCCGGTAGCAGACTACCTGCGGGACGCCGAAGAGGGCTGTCTCCAGCGTGGCGGTGCCGGAAGTGACCAGGGCCGCCCCGGCGTGGCGGAGCAGGGCATAAGTCTGGTTGTTCACCAGTTTCACCTGGGTGGTATCTGGCCGGGCCTTATCCAGGATTTTCTGGTAGAAGCTCTGCGGCTGGGCCGGCGCGCCGGCAATGACGAACTGATAATCGGGAAAACCGGGAGTTATTTCCAGCATAACCTCCAGCATGCGTTCGATCTCCTGCTTTCGGCTGCCGGGCAGCAGGGCGACGATGGGGCGGTTGTCCAGATGGTGATCCCGGCGGAAGTTCTCCGCCTCGGGTATGTCATCCACCACGTCCATCAGGGGATGCCCGACGAAGTCGACTTCGTAATCGTACTGCCGGTAGAAATCCTCTTCGAAGGGAAGGATGACGAAAAGGCGGTCGACGCTGGCCTTAATGCCATGCACGCGGCTGCTGTGCCAGGCCCACAGCTGGGGGGAAATGTAATAATAGACCCTGAATCCCTGCGCTTTGGCCCATTTGGCGATGCGCAGGTTGAACCCGGGATAGTCGATCAGGATCAGGGCGTCGGGTTGGTAGCGGAGGATATCCTGCCTGCAGAATTTGATATTGCCCAGTATGGTGCGCAGGTTCATCGCGACTTCGGCGAAACCCATGAATGCCAAATCCCGGTAATGCTTGGCCAGCTCCGCGCCGGCAGCTTCCATCAGATCCCCGCCCCAGGCCCGGCATTCGGCCTGCGGGTCCGCCTCCCGGAGCCCCTTTATAAGGTTGGAACCATGCAGGTCGCCGGAAGCCTCGCCGGCGATGATGTAGTATTTCATAAGATGAACTTTCCGAAGTAAACCACCCAGGCTATGACGTAGAGGACGGTGGCCAGCACTACGCCCCGCATTGAATTTATCGCCCGCCGTTTCTGGAAGGCATTCAGCGGGATCAGGTTGCAGCAGATGGCGATGATGCCCGTGGTGCGCTCCCGGAACATGGGGGAGAAGCCTGCATCGCTGACCAGGCCCATGGCTTCGAGCTGGTGGTAAAGCAACATCAACAAGCCGAAGACCACAAAAGGAATAAGGATTCCGACAGCTAAGCCGGCGGGGATGGAGTTTTTATTCAGCATCTAATTTTTTTCTGGTTAGAAATATTGCCCGCAAAATTAGTACTACTTTGTTACTTTATAAAATTAACCGCAGAACGCGGAGGGCCGCAGCATCTTATATTTGATTAATACTATGTTAAAAATACAGGCCTGCCCAACACTTCAAGGATTTTTTGCGTCCCTGTTAAAACCCTGTTGCCGATGCGCGCCCTTCTTGTCCTGTTCCTGTTCTGCGGAACCACTGCCCTTCCAGCCCAGGAGTCGTTGTGGCTTAGCGATTCTTCCGCCCGGGAGTTGGGGCTTAACATTACCGCTACGCTTGCCGGCTTTTTCAACAGCGGCGGCCAGGGGCTGCCTGCCGACCCCTATATGTTCAGCCTGAAGTTCAGCCGTTCCAACCAGGCACTTCGGTTAGGCATTGGCGGCCGTTTTCAGCAGCGCACGGAATTCCTCTCTTTCGGAAACCGGACGGTTTCCAACCGGCAGCTGGAATTGCGCGGCGGGTACGAGTGGCGGCAGGCCTTTGGCGCCCGTTTCACCCTGTTCTGGGGCCTCGACCTGGCGGGGCGCTATCGGGCGGAATCGGTGCGCCTGTCCGGTTTCCCCCAGGATATTACGGTGAGTTCGGGCGAAATCGGGATCGGCGGCGGCCCGGTGCTGGGAATGATGTTCCATCTCAGCCCGAGGGTGAGCTTTTCTACCGGGTCTTTCCTCTACGCCTTTTACGTGTCGGGGCGCGAAGAAGATCCCGCTGACAACCCCGCCCAGCCGACGATCAACAAGTTGAGAGGGGTCGACATTTCGCCGGTGCTGCCCAGTTCGCTGTATGTCATCTTCAAACTCTGAACCTATGCCCAGGCACTGTTTTTTATTCTTCTTGTTGCTGTTGGGCCCTTTGGCGGCCGCCCAGGAATCTCCGGAAGGGCAACCCGCAGGCCGCTACCATGCCATCGGGCTGAATGCTTCGCCATTGCTGGTGCAGCTGGCACCCTTCAACCGCAGCAACCCCAGGGTTTTGGGGCCCTATTTCACCACGTACCGGGTATACAGCAGCCGCGGCCGGGCTTTTCGCCTGGCTTTGGGCTGGGATGTGGACGCGAGCCTTGATGCCGATGAGGCCCAAAACCATTTCAACCTCCGCCTGGGCTGGGAGCGGCGCCGCAAAATCGCGGACCGATGGTCGTATTCCATGGGCTGGGATTTTGCCATCTCCGGCGGCGATTTCAACCTGCCGGGAGAAAAGGAAGCAGACACGGGTTTTCTCGGCTTTGGGCCAACCTGGGGGTTCGAGTTTTTCATCAACCGGACTGTCAGCCTTTCTACGGAAGTTTCGCTTTGGGCCGGCATCGACCTCAACGAAGGCATACCCCGCCTGCTGGTCGTGCCGCCGGTAGCCCTGCTGCTCAACGTATGGCGGCCCCGGAAAAACCGGTAATCCTTAATTATTCACCTGTAAAGCCTTTGATATTATGAAAAACGCATTTTACCTTCTCCGCTGGCCGCTGCTCGGCCTGCTGGCCGTGCTGGCAGCCTGTGAGACAACCCGCGAGCAGGCACCGGAAATGACGGCCCCTGTCCTGCCGGAATCTTTCTATAACTACAGCAACGTGGAAATGCCCTTTGGCGCCGCCCGGGACTTTGCCATTGGCGGCATGGTAGTAGACCAGCAGGGCCTGATCGATTTCGTCACCCTTCCCTCCGGTTCGGAAAACGCTTTTGAGCTGCAAAACGTCACCGACGCCGGCGCCACATTGGGCAGGGTCCTCTTTTACGACCGCCAGCTTTCCATCAACAACGCCGTGGCCTGCGGATCCTGCCACCGCCAGGAGTTTGCTTTTGCCGACGGCAGGAAAGGCAGCGAAGGCTTCGGAGGCAAAGTGACGCCCCGCAACTCCATGGGCATCGTCAACGTGGCGATGAACAACAACCTGTTCTGGGATTCCCGCATCGCTTCGCTGCGGCAAATGGTCGTGCAGCCGGTGCAAAACCACATCGAGATGGGCATGGAGTCCATGGAGGTGCTGTCGAAAAAACTGGCGAAGGCCAACTATTACCCGCCGCTCTTCGAGGCCGCTTTTGGCACCCCCGAGGTCACCGAAGGCCGCATCGCTTCTGCCCTGACTCAGTTCCTCAGCTCCATGATCACGGCCAACAGCAAATTTGACCGGGGCCAGGAAGACAACTTCGCAGCGTTTTCCGAACTGGAAAAAATGGGCATGACGCTGTTCTTAAGCGACCGGGCGAAGTGCGCTTCCTGCCACAGCGGCCCCAACTTCAGCGCCCCGGACGGGCCGGGCGACCCCTACGGCGGTTCTACCGTGAAGGGGACGGCGAACATCGGCCTGGATTTGCTGTACCGGGACAACGGCAAGGGCGAGGGACAGTTTAAAATACCCAGCCTGCGCAATATTGCCCTCACCGCGCCATACATGCACGACGGCCGCTTCAATACCCTGGAAGAAGTAGTCGAACACTACAACAGCGGCATCCAGGCTCATACCAACCTGGATGCCAAGCTGACCGGCCCGGACGGCAACCCCCAAAGGCTGAATCTCAATGCTATGGAAAAGAGCGCGCTGGTAGCTTTCCTCAAAACGCTGACCGACGAACGGCTGGTGCAGGATCCCCGGTTTTCTGACCCGTTCCGGTAGCTGCACTACAGGGTTTCCAAAGCTTTCAAACTCTTGAACGCCCGGTAGTTGGTCAGGTCGTGCATAGACGGCACAACAGAAATATAATCATTTTGCAGCGCCCAGATATCCGTATCGTCACCTTTGTCTTCGTTGACAAAGCGCCCGGTGAGCCAGTAGTATTTCTGGCCCCGGGGGTCGGTGGCTTCCGTGAATTCTTCATCCCAACGCGCTTCAGCCTGCCGGCATACGCGCAGGCCTTTTATCCTGCCTTCCTCCAGGGCCGGGATATTCACATTGAGCAGGCTGCCCTCTTCCAGGCCGTTGGCCAATACATACTCCATGAGTATTTTGGCAAAGGGCTTGGCGGGTTCGAAATTGGCATCGTGGGAATAATCCAGCAGCGAAAAACCGATGGAGGGGATGCCTTCCAGCGAAGCTTCCATGGCTGCCGACAGCGTTCCGGAATAAATGATGTTGATCGAAGCGTTGGACCCATGGTTGATGCCGGATACGCAAAGGTCGGGCTTGCGGTCTTTCAGGACGATGTGCTTGGCGAGCTTAACGCAGTCGACGGGCGTGCCCGAACATTCGTAAGACTCGATGCCCTCAAAGACATTGGCCGGATGCAGGCGGATGGGGTCGCTGACCGTTATCGCGTGCCCCATGCCCGATTGCGGAGAATCGGGCGCCACCACCACCACCTCGCCCAGCTCGCGGGCGACGCTCACCAGCGCCCGGATGCCCGGGGCGGTAATGCCGTCATCGTTCGTAACCAGAATTAATGGCTTTTTCATGGAAGCTGTTTTTAATGAGCGCCAAAATTAAGGAATTCCGGAGCAGGAAGCCAGAAAATCAAGCTTTCGGCCATAATTCCTTTGGGGTTTGAACTTCGGTTTGGCATTCCTGTTAGGCATTCCGGATTTTGTAGTTTACTTTGGTGGCAAAGTAATTTTCCTGCCACGAAAACACAAAGGCACGAAATCCGCACAAAACCTTTTGCAGATTTTTGAGTTTTGGAGTTTTCGTGGCAGGAACAAACTTTCACAGGAAACCAACTATCAGGAATAAGATACATGACGACATTCGGAAAAAAAGGCATTCTGCTGGTCAACCTGGGTACGCCCGACGATCCCGGCCGCAGCGCCGTCTACCGTTACCTCAAACAATTTTTGCTCGACCCCCGGGTCATCGATTATCCCTGGCTGGCCCGCCACCTGCTGGTGCGGGGCATTATTGCGCCTTTTCGCTCGGGCAGCTCTTCCAGACTTTATAAAATGCTGTGGACAGAGGAGGGTTCTCCGCTGAAGGTCTACGGCGAGCGGGTAGCCGAAGGCGTACAGAAGATTCTGGGAGAGGAATATGTGGTGGAACTGGCCATGCGTTATCAGAACCCTTCTATCGAATCGGCAATTAAAAACCTCCTGCGCATGCAGGTGTCGGAGATCATCGTTTTCCCGATGTTCCCGCAGTATGCGTCGGCAACGACCGGCTCCATCCACGAAGAGGTGATGCGTATACTGGCGCGGCAGGAAACCATCCCGAATGTCAAGATGATCAATTCCTACTACGACTACGAGCCGGTCATCGATATCTTTGCCGATAATGCCCGCCGGTTCGACCTCGATTCCTACGACCACATTATCTTCAGCTACCACGGCCTGCCCCAGCGGCAACTCCGCAAGGGCGACCCCAGCGGCAGCCACTGCCTGAAGAAAGAAAATTGTTGCCAGTCCATTGGCCTGGCCAACCAGTTTTGCTACTCCGCCCAGTGCCACGCCACCACCCGCGCCATTGCCGAGAAGCTCAGCCTCAGCCCGGAGCGGTACACCACCTCCTTCCAGAGCCGGCTCGGCCCGGAAGCCTGGGCGCAGCCCTACACCATCAAGACGATCGAAGGACTGGCCGAAAAGGGTGCCAAACGACTGCTCGTCTTCAGCCCCGCCTTCGTGTCCGACTGCCTGGAGACCATCATCGAGATCGGCACAGAATACCAGGAGGAGTTCGAAGAGCTGGGGGGGGAGAAGGTCGACCTGGTGCCCAGCCTCAACGACGACCCGCGCTGGATCAAAGCGGTAGCAGAGATGGTAGAGGAGTATGCCTGACGATAAAGGCCAGCATCAAAGGCTTAATTCACTCTTCCCCGTTCCTCTTCCGATCCGGTCGCCCGCTGCCGTCTCCCCTTCAGTTCCTTGTTGCCGAAGTTGCGGGAATACGTCAGCTTGAACGTGCGTTGGCTGAAGTCGGCTTCAAAACCGGAGACGAGGTTGTACTCGGGGAAATTGCTTTCGCCCCGCCATTTCAGCGAGTTCAGTACATCGTCTATGCCAAAGCGCAGGGTTCCGCCGTTGCCGCCGAACTTTTTCTGTATCCCTATATTCAGCGCGCCCATCGGCAGGAAGGCAGCAGAACCGAATAGGCCTTTTGTCTGGTAAAACCCTACCAGTTCGGCGCTGAAATCTTTGGGCAGGGTAAAAAGGTTGATCCAGGTTATCTGAAGGTTTTTTGTGCTGACCCGTACCGGCTCGCCGTCAAAATAAGCATTTACCTCCTGCCAGGAACCGATGAGGTTGTTCTGCATCCTCCACCAGCCCGCCACCTGTATGGGGAACGCCGTGGTGAAGGAAGCCGTTTTGCGGTTCTTCATGTTTTCTGCGGCGATGAGTTGCTGGTTGGTGCCTTCAATAACCTGGGTCTGGAAACGGGCGATGGCACTGTCCTCCACTGCGTACTGTATGGAAAACAATGCTGTTTTGAAACGATAATCTACCTTCACATTATTGGAGACAGCGGGTTGAAGGGCCGCATTTCCGGAGAAGAAAGTGTAGGGGTCCATGAAGATCACGAATGGCGCCATATCGTTGAAGGTGGGGCGGGTAATGCGTCGGCTGTAGGAGGCATTCACCGTGTTTTGGTCATTAAATGTCCTGGACAGGAAAACGCCGGGAAAGAAATTGCCGTATTGACGGTCTACGATATTCGGTTGTTCTATTGTGCCCAGGTTGGAACTGGTGTATTCGTAACGCAGGCCGAGTTTCAAATCCGACTTTCCATCCAGCTTTATATCAAAACTCGTATAGGCAGCAGCAATGCTTTCCTCAAGCTGGTATTTGGCAGTCAGGTTGGGGTCATTCACGGAAATGCCGTTTTCGACCCTGGAGACCGTCACGTCGTTGTCGAAGTGGGAGAGCGTACCTTTTATGCCGGCCTCCACTTTCAGTTTTTCGGAAAACCTCCTGGTATAATCCATTTTACCCACTCCTACTTCGAGAGGGGTGGATTTGCCGCTGAAAGTCTGCTCATCGAACAGGAAGGCCCCCGTTCCATCTGAATAGGTGGTGAAGTAGTTGGTCGGGTTCACGTTGTCGTAGCGGAGGTAGTCGGCGTCGAAAGTGAGCGTTTCCCCTTCCCGGATGGCGTGCTGCAGGTTCAGGTTGCCACCCAGGTGCTGCCAGTGGTTGACCTCGTCGTTGGCGATGGACAACAGGGTGTCCGGCAGGCCGTTCCGGGAAATGACGGTGTTATTCAGGGCATCCATACTCCAGCGGTTGTCGTAGCCGGAGAGCAGTACGCCCACGACGGTTTTGGAGCTTAGGTTCCAGTCCAGTCCCAGCCGTGCGTTGTGGTTGCGCTGAATGGGGTCTCGGACGCTGCGGGTATCTGTTCCGACGGCTTGCCCGTTCAGCATGACCCGCCGCCCGAAAGTGAAGACCTGTTCCTGCGCTTCCCGGCTGAAGGAGTAGTCTCCGTAAAGGTTGATGTTTTCCCGTCGGTGGTTGAAATTGATGCCGGAAGAGGCGGTGCTGCCCCGGCCATAACCGCCGGAGATAGTGTATCCGCCGTTCAACCCGTCGTCGTTCGATTGCCGCATCACGATATTGATGAAGCCGGCATTGCCTTCGGCGTCGAAGTCGGCGGGTGGCGTGGTGATCAGTTCAATGCGCTCAATATTGCCGGCAGGCATGCCCTCCAGCATCTGCACTACCGCCTCCAGGGGTATCCGGTTGATCTTGCCATTGATCATTACCACCACGCCATCTTTGCCTGCTACGGAAATGCTGTTGTTCTGGCGGTTGACCACCACGCCGGGCGAGCGCTCCAGCACCTCCAGCGCCGAGCTGCCGGCAGAGGTGATGCTGTTTTCCACGTTGATCACCAGGCGGTCTATCTTTTGTTCGAATAACGGCCTTTTAGCTACGACCTCCACGGCTTTCAGCTCTTTTACGTCTTCGGACAGGGTGATGGCCCCCAGGTCGATTTGGCCCGCCTCGCCTTCTATCAGGATCGGCCCGGAATAGTATTCCAGGTAACCGACCATGCTGGCCATCACCAGATAGTTTCCGGGAGTGATGTTTTTCAGCCGGTAGCCGCCATTTTCGCCGGATACTTCGCCTTTAATGAGCGAACTATCGGCGGCAGACAACAGAAGCACATTCACAAAAGGAAGGGGCTGCCCGTTTTCTGCCTGAATGGCGCCTGAAATTTGGGATTGGGCGTGAATGCCCTGGATGTGGAAAAAAAGGAGAGCTAGTATTCCTGCGGAAATGTTGAAGATCGTTTTCATCGGAATATGGATTTTTAGTGTTGTATGCATTGAACTGTTCTATCTTATAGTGCAAAGGCACACTACTAGACATTTTTCTGGACACAGAGTACGCCGAGAAGACACAGAGTTACACAGAGACCTGATTATCAATGGGAAACACTCCGTGTACTCTGTGTTGGTCTCAGTGGTCTCTGTGTCCAAAACCATTTTGTCCAGTGGTGTGGTGCAAAGGTATGGGGGATTTTTGCCTGGCACCCGCACTTATCTTTCAAATGGTAGGATTTTTTTTGCATCCTGCCGTTTTGGATTATTCCCTCGGTCCTTTCAGCGCCAATGCATTTATATTTCCTATATTTCCCGGATGAACCGTTTAGAACACTGGCGTCGCGCCGGCAAGGCCTTCAACTGGAACGGCCACCGTATCTTTTACCGCGAGGGTGGGAGAGGAGAGGCCCTGCTCCTCCTCCACGGCTTTCCTACCGCTTCCTGGGACTGGCACAAGCTATGGCCGGTCCTGGAAGGGCGGTTTCACGTTGTCGCTCCGGACTTCCCGGGCTTTGGGTTCTCCGACAAACCTCGGGGATACGATTATGCCATCAACCGCCAGGCGGATATGGCGGAGGAGCTCATCGGGTGTCTGGGCATTCAGGAATTTCATATCCTGGCGCACGATTACGGAGATACCGTGGCGCAGGAGCTGCTCGCCCGCCACAACGGCAAGGAAAGCAGTTTCGGCGCAGGGCTTTCCATCCATTCGCTCTGCCTGCTCAACGGAGGCCTGTTCCCGGAAGCCCACGCTCCGCGGCTGGTGCAGCACCTGATGGCATCTCCCATCGGGCGTTTGCTCACGCCATTCTTGTCAAAACGGACGCTGGCCCGCAACTTCAACGCCATCTTTGGGCCGGAAACGCCGCCCACGGAAGAAGAAATCAACGAATTCTGGTCGTTGATCACTTACAATAAAGGCAAAGCGGTGATGCACCGGCTGATCCGCTACATGGCAGAACGCCGCCTGAACCGCGAACGCTGGGTGGGCGCCCTGCAACAAGCCGCCATCCCCATCCGCCTGATCGACGGCGCCGCTGACCCCATCTCCGGGCGCCACCTGGCAGAACACTTCCGGAAACTGATCCCCAATCCGGACGTGGTGCTACTGGAAGGCATCGGCCATTATCCACAGACCGAGGCGCCGGATCTGGTACTGCGCCATTTCCTGGAATTTGTGGAGGGAGCAGCTTGAATCCCCGGGAATCCAAGCTGCCTGGAGGAGTGCCAGGCCGCTGGCATATTGCTGGACAAGGATCCGTAGCTTGTTGTCGGTTGTCCGTCAGCGACTAACTGCCTGGTTACAAAATATTGTTACATAAAATAGCTCCAGCCCCTATTCCTTCGCCTCGTCCACCTTCATCCGCACCTCCGCCCGGATCAGGTCGGCGGCCGCCTCAGTCTCCGCCAGCAGTTTGTCGACATCCTTGCCGGCATGCACTTTTTCAAAGTAAGGCAGCGGAGAGCCCTGGTTCAGGAACTGCTCCATGTTGGCATAAATATCCACAGTGGCGTCGTGGTAGGCATCGGCGCTGCCGTAGGGCAACTGCTTGGCCAGGAGTACCCAGCCTTTCATTTCCCCGGCTTCGCGGCGGGCTTTGTGGACGGGCTTCCAGATTTCCCTTTCCACCCGCATGTGGTCAGTACGGCTGCCGGTTTCCGGGAAATTAAAAAAGTTGAAAACCATGACATTGGCATCGCTCATGTCTTCGGACACGTCCTGGTCGGCGCGGGCCCATATTTCGGACCGAACCAGCGTCCTGAATTCCGGAGTGCGGGCTACCATGTCCCTTTCCTCTTTCGTCAGGATGTTTTCCAGGCCAGGCATCGCCCAGTTTTCGAGGTAATCGGCCAACTGCTTCTCGCCCGAGAAGTTGATGCGGGTCACGTAGTTGTATGCCTCGTTGGCGCCGGATGGATACAGGACCGAAGTGAGTGTCCAGTAGCTGTACTTGCCGGCCTTGATGTTGGCTTCGTGGATTTTTTTCCAGGCCTTTTCGAGCTTCAGGTAATCGTCGTGTTTGCCGGGTTCTACCTTCATGTAGTCAATGGCATAGTAGCGTTGGGGGGCATCGCCCTGGGCGGCGAGGTGCATAAAAGGAAGGTAAAAGAAGGCGGCCAGCAGGCAAGTGTTGATCAGGGTCTTCATAGATGTTTGTGTATTTGGTGAGCAACAAATGTAGACAGCCGGTTTCAAAAGCCTCTGGACTCAGTTTGCAAATCCCTGGACATATTTTGCACACCACTGGACAAAATGGTTTTGGACACAGAGCGCACAGAGTCCAACACAGAGATACGCAAAGTTTTCCGTTGATAATCAAGCCTCTGTGTGGCTCTGTGTCTTCTCGGCGTACTCTGTGTCCA
>JAGFJD010000259.1 GCA_024102975.1 Phaeodactylibacter sp.
TGATTTTGGGTTCTCACAAGGCTCATGTTCCGGAGCATAGCAGAGCTACGGTCCGGAAAATAGCCGCAGTGAGGTTCCAAAAGCGGCCATTTGCAGCCCAAATGACTACCTCCAAACATGCTCTAAATAGATACTATATGGTATAGATGTGTGTAAACCGTAGCCGTAGGGATAATAGCCCATTGCGTTCGACTGAGCTCACGCCGAAGTCCAGGGCCGTAAGGTACTGGAATAGGGGCAGCGTTATATTAAGTCCTGTACGCCGTCTATATGCACAATTATGGCCAATTTTCTATATGTAGCACTGGCAACGGTCCTGTTTGTTCTGAACCAGAATGCAGCAGCGGCGGAAGATCCGTATTTCAGTCAGTTGTTTGCCGGGATAAGCGGATATTTAGAGGAAGGGGAATACGAGAAGATTCTGGAGGCGCTCCCGCGTTTCTCCGGCGAAAAGGAATTCAAAGCGCTTGCCTGCTATCAAAAAGGAAGGATACTGCATAAGGTCGGCGTTGCCTATTATCTCCTTGACCGGGAACAGGACGCCATCCGGTGTTTTCGGGATTCGGTGCTCGCTGTCTGGCGGAATTGCCCGGAAGTCCCTGCCGCTGAAAGGGCCAATACCATCTACAATATCGGGATTTGCTACCAGTACCTCGGCGATTTCCAGCAGGCCAAACGCCATCTCGACGAGGCTTTGCTGATCTTCGAGAACGCCCCGGATTACGCCCCTTTTGACCTCGCCCGGAAATATCAGGGAATTGCCAACTTTTACAGGGATAACTTCGACTCATTTCGCGCCGGGCTCTATTATGAAAATGCCCTCAGTATTTTCCGGGGAATAGAAGACACCGAAGCCCTGCGATTCGATATCCTGAACAGCTTCCTCATCCTGAGTATCGACCGGAAAGATTATGAGAAGGCAGAGATGTACTTTGAGGAAGCCATGACATTATACCGGGAATCTCCCCAATCCATAGAGGATTACGACCTGTCTATCCTTTACCAAAATGCGGGGATTTGTTATGTCGAACGGGGCGAACTGGACAAAGCAATGGAAAATACCCGGGCGGGCCTGAGCCTGATTGATCCGTCGACGGCGCCCGCCCTGTATGCCAATGCCATTGAAAAAATAGCGGTGATCAACCGGAGACAAAAGCAATTTGACCGGGCCATCGAGGGGCTGAACGAAGTGGTCCGGTTAAGAAAGGCGAATTTGAATAATGCAGAAGACTACCAGCAACTGGCTTACGCTTACGAGAACCTCTTTGAGGTTTACAAAGATAAAGGCAATCCCGAACGAGCCGGCGCCTTTCTCCGGAAGGCTTTCGAAACATTGCTGGTCGAGGAGGTTTTTGACGGCAATGGCGCACCCGTTGTCGGACAGTCCGTCGCGTACAACGACCTCGGCCTGGTCCGGTTGCTGTCTCTCCGGGCGCAACTTCTGCGAAGTGAATTCCAGGCTACCCAAAGCCCGGCTGTCCTCGAAAAATCCCTCAGCCTTCACGCCAAGATAGATTCTGTCATCAGCAAAAACATCCTGCTCTTCCAGTTCCAGAAATCCAAGTTGAATTTCCTGGAGCTGGTACAAGGTTATTATGGCGACGCGATCAGGGACGCCATAAAGCTGTATGAGCTCAGCGGAGAACAGAAGTATCTGCGCACGGCCTACTTTTTTTCGTCCAAAACGAAAGCGATCATCCTCCGAAATGAGCTGAAGGAGGCAAATGCTTTTCAATCTGCCGCTTCTCCGGAGGTCATCGAAAAGGAAAAGGCCCTCGCCCGGAAGATGTTCGCCATTCAGGAACAACTTTCCAATAACGAAACGGGAAATGGGGCCATCCTGAGGCAATACGTCGAAGTCCAAAGAGAAATGGATAGGCTCCTCCTCAGTATCGAACGGGAGGAACCCGTGTATTTCCGGAATAAGTATGCCTTTATTTCCCCTCCGGGCCTCGATGAAATCCAGAAATCGTTGCCTGAAGGCCTGGCTATCATCGAGTATTTCTACCGGACAGATACGATCTACAGCTTCTGGATAACCCGCAGCCACCTGTTTCATATCCCTATCGGCAACGATGAGCAACTGGGAGGGGCCATCCGGGATTATGTAAATCAATGCCATGACCCCAATTTGCCCCTTTCCGGTAAAACAGGCCATTTTTTATATAAAAAACTGATCGCCGAAGGCCTTGGCCGCAAGGCATTAAGCGGCGTAACCCGCTTATGCATTATTCCGGACGACCTGTTGCATACGATCCCGTTTGAAGCGCTGAACAGCGCTGCTGAAGGAAAAAACCAGTTTCTCATCAAAGGCTACAGCATCGCTTATTCCTATTCTGCGGGCTTGCTTTTCAGGGAAAAAAGCGAATCTTTTGATATTCCCTATCTGGGAGTCAGCACTCAGTATACCCCTGATCTTTCCGGGAAATTGAAAAACAGGAGGTTGTTGTTCGGCCAGGAAAATCTTTCCCAGCTGGTTTTGGGCAGGGAGGAAATTGACCGGGGCGCAGCCATTTTTGACGGAAGGAAACTCCTGGACCAAGAGGCTACGCTCGGGAATTTTTACGCCTATGCTTCCTCGGCCCGGATCATTCACCTGTCCTTACACGGGCTCGTAGATTTCGATGACCCCCTCCGGTCCTGCATCTTGTTCGACGACCACCGGGAGGAGTTCGTCCTCTCCGCTTTCGACCTTTATTCCCTTAAGATCAATGCCAACCTGGTCGTGCTCAGCGCCTGCCATTCCGCCAATGGGAAAATTTACAGAGGCGAAGGGGTGCAAGGGATCAGCAAGGCTTTTATGCTAAGCGGCGCTCAAACCATCCTTTCCAGCTTGTGGAGTGCTTCTGAAGCCAGTTCATTAGAGATCATGACTGCCTTCCTCCGGAACATTAAAAATGGAAATCCGAACGACCTGGCGCTGCACCAGGCAAAACTGGATTACCTGGCGAATGCCCGCCCCAGCCAACAGCATCCTTTCTACTGGGCAAATTTTATCATCATCGGGGAATTGAATTCCCTCCAGGCCCCCTCCTTCCCGGCCGGGAAAATCATCGCTGCCCTGGCCCTGGCTCTGTTAATCGGGTTATTGCTCCTGTCCGTTAAAAAACGGCCGGGATGGGCCTTCCCCGCAAAAAAATAATAAAAAAATCTCCTCTTTCCGTCACGTTTCCTTTCGGGCCATCTTATACAGGTGAAGTGCGAACGCACCTCATTTTATTGATTACTATTGATATAACAAACACGACCATGAACTATAATACACAACTTACACGCAAAACACCCTCCGTTGCTTTTGGCATTCTTCTCCGCTCCGTTTCCCGCGGGCAGGCACTCCGGCCGGATGTTGCCGATTGGGCAGAAAAAGGAGGCTCCATTGTGGTTATGGAAGATATTGTATTGGGGAAATAAGCTGGCCCCGGGAGGAAGAAGCGCGGGCCGAAAAAATATATTTGCTTTTTTTGTGTTGTGAAATTAATTGAAACCCGGAAAATACTGCCCTCAGTCATTTTCCGGGTTTTTTAAACAATAACCGGCCTTTCTATGAGGCCTGTTGAATTCCAGGGCAGCCCCTACTCCAGCCCCGCCATCAGGGTAACCCCATGCTCTCCAAACCCGAATTGCCACTCCACCCGGGCCGAGGAATTGTAATACCGCTTGATGTCTTCGTTGTACAGCTGCACCGCCCGCCGCTGGTGGCTGCCGGAAATAATGGAAAGAAGCAGCCCGCCGCCGATGCCGGCGCCGCCCAGCAGCATCAGGTCCTCTCCTGTGCCCCGGTTGTCCTGCCGGATAAGCAAGCCGCCGAGAAAGATAATGCCGCCGATCGTATAACTCACCGCCGCCATCTGGTCGCTCACCACCGCCACCTGCATCTGGTCGTGGGCAAGGGGATGGTCCGTCATAAACCACTGCATCACCTGGATGTTGAGCCGCTTGCCATCCAGCAGGTAAGCGTTGCCGAAAAGGGCCGGGCGGGTAATGATGGTGTCCTTTGCCAGTTCGTGATAGGGGCTTTGGGAGAAAACGCCGGCCAGTGACAGGAAGCAGAGGGTGATCGATGAGAGTAGTTTCCTAAACATGTTTGACCATTTGGTTAAAGGCCTCGAGCAGGTGGATGTCATCATAATATACCACCACCGCCTGGAAATGGTTGGCGCCCGCGCTCTTTTATACTGACCCGGCTGGTTTTGTGGCCGAAAAAATCCTGGCTCGACTCCAGCCAGTGCGTCACCGCCAGCCGTGCGCCTGTATATCCGGGAAAGGCAACTCTTCCTGTAACGCAGAATACGGCAATTCCATGTGTATTAACACCGCAGCGTGATTCAAATCGCGGCGGGGGTGCAGCGCCAGGGCAGGGGTAATGTAAAAAGAATCTCTTACTTTTACCCTGGTAAAAATCCGGTTATTATGCCCAGATTCCTGATTGCCTGTGTACTCGCCCTGCTCTTTTCCGGTTGTAGCGCTGTACCCCGGGGTGCCTTTTCTCCCAATGCCGCTCCCTCACCCCCTGATTACGGCCAGGATAGTTACTGGGCAGCCCTGCCCTGGCGGCAGGATGAGGCCGACCTGGCGCCCGGCGGCCTCGCCGGCCGGCAGGCGGAAGCGCCGGTCGATGTCTTCTTCCTTCACCCCACCACTTATACCGGCAAAAAAGGAGATACCAACTGGAACGGCCCGGTGCAAAACCCGGAGGTGAACCGCCGCACCCTGGAAAGCCCCATCAAATATCAGGCCAGCATCTTTAACGGCGCCGGGAGGGTCTTTGCCCCATTTTACCGGCAGGCCCACCTCCGGGCCTACTTCACGCAGGACACCAGCAGCGCCCGCCGGGCCTTCGAACTCGCCTACAGCGATGTACGCGCCGCTTTTCAGCACTACCTCGACAATTACAACGAAGGCCGCCCCATCATCATCGCCTCCCACAGCCAGGGCACTACCCACGGCAAAAGGCTGTTGCAGGAATTTTTCGACGGCAAACCGCTCCAGGAACGACTGGTCGCCGCCTACCTGGTCGGCATCCGGGTAGAAGAGGACGACTTCCGGCATATCGCCCCCTGCCGCGACTCCCTCGATACCGGTTGCTTTACTGCCTGGCGAACCTTCAAGCGGGGGTATAAACCGAAAAAAGATTACCCTGATGAAGTCGTCGTCAACCCTTTGCTGTGGACTACGGAAGAAACCTACGCCCCTAAAAGCCTGAACCTGGGCGCCGTCCTCGTCCCGTTTGAGAAAGTCCGGCCGGGAAATACGGACGCTCAGGTGCATCGCAACATACTCTGGGCCAGCAAACCCAGGTTTCCGGGCAGCTTCCTGATGACCCGGAAGAATTATCACGTGGGAGACTTCAACCTGTTCTATGTCAACGTTCGGGAGAACGCACGGGCGAGGGTGCGGGCGTTTGGGGCGGGGAATGAATGAATGTGTAAGGTTATAAACCTTTATCTTTAAGAGCAAAACAAAGCGACATGAAACAACTCAACCGCAGGCAATGGCTGCGCCGGGCCGGGCTGGCCGGAGCGGCAACCCTTACCGGAAGCTGGGCAGCCCTGGCCGAAGCGCCGCCTCCCCTTCCTATGGGCGGGGCGAGGACCAGCAATGGCCCTATCCGGCTCAACGCCAACGAAAACCCCTACGGCCCTTCACCGAAGGTGCGGGCCGCCATGATGCAGGCCTTCGACGCTGCCTGCCGCTACCCCTTCGCCTGGCAGCAGGAACTGACAACAAAACTGGCGGAAAAGGAAGGCGTACCCCCCGATTACATCGTCGTCACCGCCGGCTCGGTCGAAGGGCTGCGCATCAGCGGGCTGGCCTATAGCTGGCAGGGGGGAGAGGTCGTCGCCGCCGACCCTACCTTTCAGGCGTTGCTCACTTACGCCGAGCAGTTCGGCGCTTACGTACACCGCGTTCCGCTCGACGACCTCGTCCACGACCTGGAGGAGATGGAGCGCCGCATCACTTCCAACACCCGCCTGGTGTTCATCTGCAACCCCAACAACCCGACCGGGACCATCCTGCCGGCGGAACGGCTGCGCGATTTTTGCGCCTCCGTCTCCCGCCGTACCGTCGTCTTCTCCGACGAGGCCTACTACGACTATGTCCGGGAACCCGGTTACCCTTCCATGGTGGAGCTGGTGAAAGCCGGCATGAACGTCATCGTGAGCCGGACGTTCTCCAAAGTGTATGGCCTGGCAGGGCTGCGCATCGGCTACCTCGTCGCCCGGCCGGATATCGCCCGCCGCCTGCAGAACGCCCGCGCCGCTTTCAACAACGTGATCGGCCTGCATGCCGCCATGGCCGCCCTCGACGACGAAGATTTTTACCGGGAAAGCCTGGAGCGGAACGCAGAATCCCAGCGCATGATCTATCAGGCCCTGGATCAGCTGAACCTGCAATACGTTAAGTCCCATGGCAATTTCGTGTTCTTTCAGGCGCAGAGAAATATCAGCGGGCTGATCGAAGAAATGAAAAAGGAGAACGTGCTCATCGGCCGACCCTTCCCGCCGCTGACCGACTGGTGCCGCCTGAGCACGGGTACGGTCGAGGATACCGGGCTGGCCTGCCGGGCCCTGGCCAGAGTGCTGGGGTGATGAGATGGCCCGGGGAGGGTTCATTGGTTGCCGTTTGCAGGCCAAAGGATGAAATTTAAACATGCTCTTAAACCGCAGGGGACGCTGAGATACGCAGCGCGCGCGCAGGCGCCTGTTATTCAGGAAATCGCTCTGTGGCACACTACTGGGCAAAATGGTTTTGGACACGGAGCGCAATGAGTCCAACACAGAGGTGCGCAAAGTTTTTCCGTTGATAATCAAGTCTCTGTGTGGCTCTGTGTCTTCTCGGCGTACTCTGTGTCCAAAAGACGTCCAGCAGTATGGCTCTGTGGCCCTCTATCGTTCCCTGCGGTTAGAAAAATGGGGGTTGACACAGTTCTTCCAATACTCCCCAACCAACAACCAACAACTAATAACTACCCACCACAAGCCCCTCATGCAACCACCCACCACCTATTGCGATGCCGTCGCCGGCATGGAAGCGGACAGCCTCCACCGTATCTACCACGATACGGCTTACGGCTTTCCCCTTCACGACGACAACGAACTCTTCGGCCGCCTCATCCTGGAGATCAACCAGGCAGGGCTGAGCTGGACGCTCATGCTGAAAAAGCAGGAAAATTTCCGGAAAGCGTTCAGCCAGTTCGACATTGAAAAAGTGGCCGCCTTTACCGAAGAGGATAAAGCGCGCCTCCTGAACGACGCCGGCATCATCCGCAACCGCCTGAAGATAGAGGCCGTGATACACAATGCCCGGAAGATAATGGAATTGAAGCAGGAGCATGGCTCCTTCAAAGCATGGCTGGACAATCACCATCCCAAAAGCCTGGGGGAATGGACGAAGCTGTTCCGCAAAACCTTCCGCTTTGTGGGGGGGGAGATCGTCAACGAATTCCTGATGAGCACCGGCTACCTGCCCGGCGCGCACGTGGAGGGCTGCCCGGTTTATGAGAAGGTCCTTCGGCAAAAACCGGCCTGGCTGGATACTTAGTTGGCCACTCAGAGTTCATACAGGCGATACGCCTCAATGGCAGCCATCAGCTTTTCCGCATATCCGGGGTCGGTGGCATACCCTCCGGCCTGAAGCCCAATAGCCCACGACCAGGTATCCCACTCGGGATAATAACGCAGGTTCCGGTAATTGGGGCGGGTGAGCAGGAACCGGCCGAAATCCTCGTAGCTCTGCCGGATCAGCGGATATTTGCGGAAGCATTCCCAGTTTCGGACGGGAACGCCGTCAAGGTATTCGGTGCTGGGCTTGCAGTGCGCCGGCCCCAGCCAGTCCCCATTCGCCTTGATGCCAAAGTGGTTGTTGGCTTTCCGGGCGAGGTCGCTCGTGCCCCAGTCGCTCTCCAGGCCGGCCACGGCGATGATAATGGGCGTGGGGATGCCGGTTCTTTGGTTCAGTTCCACCGACAGGTAGCGGTACTTTTCAATGTATTGCTCAACCTTTTCCGGGCGAGACGGATTTTTTTTTAAAAAAGGCTTGTCGGCAAAATTCCAAAGAGCAAGCACCATCAACAAGGCAGGTAAACCGGGGGCGTTTCCTTTCATGGTATATCTGTTTGGATCGAAAATCACCGGTGAATATAATAATAATGAGGTGAGTAAAACCTTATTTTGAGCCAAATACCGGTTTATGAGAACCTTATTGTTCATGCTGGTTTACTGCCTGTTCTTTTCTTGCGGCGAAGGGACGAAAGTTGAACGGGAGGCTTCACCAATCTGGCTTATGTCCTGCAGGATAGCAATAGGGTCGAAGAGGCGCTTTTCTGGCTGGAAGCCGCCATGAGGACCCAACGTCCGGACGGCTACTTCGGCACGGAGGCCAACTACGATGTCGGCGGCATACCCGATTTCTGGCCTAATATGGTCATGATGGGTGCCCTGAAAGCCCATTATCAAGCCACGGGAGACCAGCGGGTGGCCGGCCTGCTCCGCCGCTATTTTCATGCGCAAAGTTTTTCCCTTGATAATCAAGCCTCTGTGTCTTCTCGGCGTACTCTGTGTCCAAAAATATCCAGCAGTATGGCATTTCCATGTATTTCCATTGTATTTCCCCATTTCCTTCCATACATTTATATTTCACTTCTTTCTGATTCCACAATAAAAACTGGCCGATCATGTTTTCCCCCTATCTCGATTCCGCCCTGCTCATCTGGATATATATGACCCTCTTTTTCCTTCTCGCCTGGTGGAAGCGGGACAACAGTATTGTCGACGTAGGCTGGGGCCTGGGGTTTATCGTCATTGCCTGGTACCTGCATCTTCAGTATCCCCATGCCTGGAGCTGGCTGCCGGCCCTGCTGGTCACCCTCTGGGGCGGGCGCCTGGCCTGGCACATCGGCCGGCGCAAAGCCCGGGAAGGGAAGGAAGACTGGCGTTACGCCAAATGGCGGGAAGAATGGGGGCGGTGGGCTATCCCCCGTTCCTATTTGCAGGTATTCCTCCTGCAGGGCTTTTTTATGTGGGTGATCGCTCTGCCGTTGATGCAGCGGCCGGCGCCGGAGGGATTGAACTGGTATCAGTGGCTCGGAATGCTGGTTTGGTTGGTGGGTTTCGTTTGGGAGGCCGTGGCGGACTGGCAGCTGCAGCGCTTTAAGGCCCGGCCGGACAACAAGGGCCGGATCATGACGGAGGGCCTGTGGCGCCTCTCCCGCCACCCCAACTACTTCGGAGAGATCGTGCTGTGGTGGGGCCTGTGGCTCCTTCTGCTGCCCTGCGGCTTATGGTACGTCAGCCTCGCCAGCCCCATCGTGCTCACCTGGCTGCTCACCCGCGTATCGGGCGTGCCCATGCTGGAAAAGAAATATGAAGGGCGGCCCGATTTTGAAGCGTACCGAAAAGAGGTGCCGGCGCTGGTTCCGGATTTGAAGAGAATTCTGGGATGGGAGTAGTACTGCTTTGTTGCTTTAACAGGCCCGCGCTCCAGAACACTCGGAAGTTAAAGTAACAAAGTAGAAGCAGGCAAACGGAGATTAAGTAATACTATACTGGCGAACGCGTGGTTTTGTCAGGAGCAAAACCAGCGATGCCAGTATATACTGACCCGGCGGGTTTTGTAGTCGACAAAACCTGCCGTGCGTCAGTATAAATATATACGCCCCCCGTTGCGTAAGCCGCTACATCCTGTTAATCCTGTTAATCCTGTCTATTTCCGACCCTTTTTGTTCAACCCTGTCCACAAAAAGAAAGGGCATAAAGCCGGGGCGGCGCTGCGTTGCTGTTGGCCGACAGCAACGAAAGGCCTGTCCTGCTTTACGCCCTCCGAAATACTATTTTGCTATCCAAGATCTTTCGGGACTCTTTTTGCCGGTTCTTTTTGTTCATGGGACTATACCCGGGCGTGGGCCCCGGGAAAATCCATTTACTTATGAAGTTGGAGGCTTGCCAGAATTCCTTCTGATCTATGGTTCAAAAATAGGGGGAGTTAGGGGTTCGCACAACTACGATTTTTGCAAATTTTCAAAAGGTTAATTTGAGCAATGGACGGCTAAATCCGGAGTCGAATAATTTAATTAAATGAAGATCAGTTATTTAGCCCAAAACATAGTATTTGTTTTTTGATATGTTTGAAGTGGTTTGTTGTCGGAAGGAATTTCATTTTGGGGTTAATCCGAATTGCCTAAACTATCTCCTTGCCAAACAACTCCTACTCCTCATCCCACCAGACCCTCCCGTCTGCCTCATCCCCTCCCATCCTGCTCACCGCCTCCTGGTAGTTCTCCGCATTGTCGATCGCCTCGCTCTGCGGAAAAACAAACCGCCGGGGCGGCGCCATTGGCGCTCCGGCAGCAGAGGCCGTCTCCTCCAGCACCGGGAACCCCGTCCGCCGCCATTCCGAGTAAGCCTCCAGTGGGTCCAGCATGAAATCGATCCATTTTTGGGTGAGGATCAGCTCCAGGCCGCGGGGCTCTTCCCACCGCACCTTGGGATTGTCGAGCAGCGCCTGTAAATCCTCTTCGGAGGGTACCGCCAGTTGCATATTGCTCGGCGCTACCTCGTTCCAGGCTTTAACATACCAGTCGACCGACCGGCGGATGCCCTCCTCGTAGGCCGCCCGGGCATCGCCGGCCGCCCAGCCCCGCCAGATGGCCTCGGCGCGCAGGAAGGCCGTTTCGGAAGAGAGGAAATGGCGTTCCCGGGTGCTGCGGCCGCCCATGAAACGAGGGGCGAGGATGCTGTACCGGGCAGGGATATCCGGGTCGAACAAGGGGTCCGGATCGATGTTTTGCTCTTCCTGGGCTTTCGGAGAACAGGGAATGGGCACCCATTGGTTGAAAGCGTTCCGGGAATAAAAAATCCGGGCGCGGATGTCGAAGATGTCAGCGTCGTTCAGGCCATCAGCCAACTGCTCCCACATCCGGCGGCTGGCGCGCGACTTGATGCCCTGCGCCTCGTCGAAGCGGTGGGCGTCGTTCATTCCGATGTTCTCATAGCCCGGCGTGGCCTTTGTCCACTCCGCATGATCGGCCGCCGACTCGATGAGGGGGAGGCCGCCGTCCAGGATTTCCAGGGCATGTTGCTCAGCCAAATCCGGGCGGGCCTCGGTTAGCCGCATGGCCAGCCGCAGGCGGAGGGAGTTGGCAAAACGTCGCCACTTCAACCAGTCGTTGAAGTAATAAATGTCGATCTCGTCTTCGGTATTCCGGAAGCCGAACTGCTCAGGATCATCCGCTGCGTAGAGCGCGTCGATGCTGCGCAGGTCTTCCAGCATGGCCCGAAAGATGCTCTCCTGGCTGTCGAACTTCGGCCGCAGGACAGGATTCTCCGCCGACAGGCCCCGGCCCGCCTCCGTAAAGGGGATGTCTCCGTACAGGTCACTCACCTTGGCCGCATAGAAGTAGAGCAGGATGCGGGCCGCCGCCAATTTGTACCGGCTGCGGGCCTGCGTCTCCGGCGCCTGCCCGTCCATTTCCTGTTCGATGGCGCGGTAGGTTTGAAAGATGCCCTGGTAAAGGAACTGCCACATATTGTCCCGCCCCTGGTCCGACTGCCGGAATTCGGACAGCCCCCGGTTGTTGGTAGAGGAAATCTGCTGTGTCCAGATCATCCAACCGTTTTTGGCGTTGTTGGCCCAGTAGTCGTAGTTCCAGAACGCCAGGCTCAGGTAGCCGGCGAAAAGGCGGTCCACCGTCGTCTCCGAAGGGTTGGCCGGGTCGGTGTTCAGGCTTTCGAAGCCGCGGTCGCAGGCCGTCGAGGAGAGGAATAACGAAACGATTAATATGTAAATTTTTAGCTCCATCAATTGGTGTTTAACATTTATGTCGTGATGATTCCGACTTCCCCCTTCCGACTTCCTAAAACCCCACCCCCACACTCACCCCATAACTCCGCACTCCCGGCAGCGCCCCGAACTCGATCCCCTGCTTTTCGTCCTGCTTGGACACTACCGCCTCCGGGTTGTACCTGCCCGGCAGGGCCGAATACACATAGAAGAGGTTTCGCCCGACCAGGGAAACCGACAGGCTGTTGAACGGCAGGCGCTCCAGCTGCCGGCCGGAGAGGGTATACCCCACCGACAGTTCCCGGAAGCTGAAAAAGGAACCGTCCAGCACGTTGGCGGCGTGCGGCTGGCCGCTCCAGCGCTCCCTGGCAGGAACGATGATGTCATTGGGTTCATACCCCGCTACATTTCCTTCCGCGTCGAACACCTCTTTGACGCCGGGCAGGATCACCCCGTCGTCCCGCTCGTTGCCGTTGGGGTCTGTCCAGTTAAGCCCCCCGAGGGCGGCATCCCGGCCCGGCAGGGTGACGGGGTCCTGCCCCAGGCGCTCTGCCCAGTCTTTGGTGCCCCAGTAGGCTTCATACCCGAACTTGCCGTCCAGCAGGAAAGCCAGTTGCAGGCCCTTCCAGGTAATGGTATTGGTCAGGCCGAGCAGGAAATCCGGCTGGATATTGCCCACCGGAACGATGGTTTCCGTCTGTTTCCAGCTTCCGTCCGGATTGACGACGGGTTCGCCGGCCGGGCTGTAAACGTAGTCGTTGTTCAGGATTACACCATAGGGCTGGCCCACCACGGCCTGCAGCTCTGCCCAGACATACTCCGTGCCCGGGGCAAAGCGCCCCAGGGACACGCGCTCGACGCCTTCGCTGATCTTCAGCACCTCGTTGCGGTTGAGGGTAAAGTTGAGGTTGACGTCCCAGCTCCAGTTGGCCTGCGAAACCGGGCTCAGCAGCAAAGCAGCCTCCACGCCCTGGTTGCGGATTTCGGCGGTATTGAACCGTTTAAAGCTGAAGCCCGAGCTCAGCGGTACCGGTGCCAGGATGCTCTGCCGGGAGGCTTTGGAGCGGTAGAGCGTCAGGTCCAGCCCGGCCCGGCCGCCCCACAGCTGCAGGTTCATGCCCAGCTCGGCCTCGTCCAGTTGGGAGGGTTGCAAATCAGCGGGCGGGATGATGTTCCGCTCGGCCAGCAGGGCGGAGTACTGGCCCAGGCGGCTGCCCTCGGCGTAGGTGATGCCCAGCAGGAAGGGGGCCTCGTCGGTGCGCACCTGCGCCCAGGACGCCCGTAACGACAGGCGGTCGATAGCTGCCGGCAGCTCCAGCGTGTTGGAAACCTGCCAGCTGGCGTTGGCGGAAGGGTAAAAATAGTCGTTGTCGCCCAGGGGCAGGGTCGACGACCAGTCGTTGCGGCCGGTAAGCTGCAGGTTGAGCTGGTTTTTGTACGATACATCCAGGAAACCGAATACCGACCGGATCGTCTTCCGGTAAAGGTCCTGACTGACGCCCAGCTCTCCGAATTCGTCGATGAGCTGTATGTTCACCGCCGAGACGTGGAAGATGTTTTCCTTGGTAAGGCCCTTGTTCTGGGTGGAAAAGCCCAGGAACTCATCTTTCTGGGCCCATTCGCTGGTGCCTACGGAAGCGCCGAAGGTAAACGCCGGGCTGATTTTCTTATTAAAAGAAAGCAGCGCCTCCAGGTTGAGCTGCTGCTGCGTACCCTTGCCCGTATCGTATCTGCCGGTGAAGGACCCCGGCTCGTTTTTAGTAATGCGAAACTCCCGCTGCCGCACCCGGTAGTCCAGGCCGGCTCGGGCGGTGAGCCGCAGCCAGTCGGCGATCTCGTACTTGAGAGAGAAACCCCCGATAAGCCGGTCCGTTTTATCGGTGATCCGGTCTTCCAGCACTTCCTTGTAGTATTCCCAACCCCGGAAGCCGATGTTGACGAATTGCTGCCCATCCGGCCCCTGCCGGAAGTTGGACAGCACGTCGGGGCGCATGCTGCGGTTCCAGTTGTAGAGCCAGTTTTTGCCGAAGGAGCGCTCGCTGTTGCCCAGCACCGGAGGGTTGCGGTTCTCGTTCTGCGAGAAGATGGTGGTGGTTTCTATGCTGAAATTGTCGGAAATGTAGGCGTTGGTTTTGGCCTTGAGGCTGATCCGCTCCAGGCCGGAGTTTGGGAAGATGCGGTCGGTATTGGCATAGCTGAAGCCGCCGCGGAAGCGGATGTAGTCGCTCGCGCCGGAGAAATAGAGCGAAGTGTTCGACTGGTAGCCGTTGGCCAGCGGGTCTTTGTAGTTATCGGGCAGCGGCTCGTAGGGCTTCACCTGCCCGTCCTCCCATTTTACGGGCTGCCCTTCCATGCGCGGCCCCCAGCTGTTGCCCGACTGCCAGAAGTTGACGAACTGCCGCCGGTAGGTGCCGTCGCCGTTGTCGGCCAGGGGCAGCCAGGCGCCGGACTCACCCTGGCCGTATTCGCTCTGCACCTCCCGCCAGCGGAAGGGCTCGTCCACCAGGAAGGAGGAGTTGAGGGTAATGCCCAGCCCTTTGGAGGACCGCCCCTTTTTGGTGGTGACGATGATGACCCCGTTGGCGCCCCGCGAGCCGTAGAGCGCGGCTGCCGTGATGCCTTTCAGGACGGAGAGGCTCTCGATGTCCTCCGGGTTGAGCTCGGTCAGTCCGTTGCCGAAATCCTGCCCGCCCAGCCCGAAGAACTCCTGTTCTTCGAACGATTCGATGTCCGAATTGATGGGAACGCCGTCGACGATGATCAGGGGCGAGTTGTCCTGGTTGATGAAACGGATGCCCCGCAGGTTGATCTTGGAAGAGCTGCCCGGCACCGGCCCGGCGTCCACCTGTAGCCCTGCCACCTTTCCGGACAGGGCGTTGACGACGTTCAGCTCGCGGGTGCGCAGCAGGCTCGGCGCATCCACCTGGCTGACGCTGTACCCCACCTTCTCCTTCTCCCGTTCGATGCTCAGGGCCGTGACGACCACCTGGTCGAGCAGGGCACCTTCTTCTGCCAGGGCTACATCGATGATGTCCGACTGCCCGACGCCAACCGCTTGCGCAGCATAACCGATATAGGAAAACAGCAGGCTGTCGCTTGCGGCGGCCTCCAGCTCATACCTGCCCGCCACATCGGTAACCGTCCCCCGCTGTTGCCCTTTGACGGCAACGTTGACGCCGATCAGCGGTTGCTCGCTCCTGGCGTCGACAACCGTGCCGCTGATGGTTCTTACCTGCGCTGTTGCCGCAAGGCCCGGCAAGATAGCCAGCATCAGCAAAATCATCCGGCCTGTGTTCATTATCCTGGTTTTTTAAGTATTCAATGCCGGGCCGCCCCGTCCAGCCCCGCTTCATACTGCGGGAAGTTCTCCATGGCTTCGTAAACGGCCGTCAGGATGCGGCGGCGTGTCTTCATTTTGTTCAGCTTGTAGTTGTTCATGGAGGGATAGGTGCGGTTGGAGAGGAAGACGTAGACGAGTTCCTTTTCCGGGTCGGCCCAGGCGCAGGTGCCGGTGAAGCCGGTATGGCCGAAGGTGCGGTCCGAAGATTGGGCCGGCAGGTTGATCCACCGGCTGGGATCCAGCTGGCGCATATCGAAGCCGATGCCGCGGCGGGTCTCCCGAGGGTGGCGGGTGGTAAAAGCATTGATCGTCTCCGGCTGCAGGAACCGCTGGCCGCCGTATTCTCCTTTGTTGAGCAGCATCTGCATCAGCGCCGCCACATCGTGGGCGTTGGAGAAAAGGCCGGCGTGGCCGCTGACGCCGCCAAGCAGGGCAGCACCCATGTCATGAACATACCCCTGTACGGTCTGCAGGCGAAAATAATCGTCTCGCTCGGTGGGGATCAGCTTTTCTTTCGGTTGTTCTTTCCAGGGGGTGTACGTTATGCGGCTCAGGCCCATGGGGTGGTAGAATTGCGCATTCACATACTCATCCAGGGGCTGTCCGCTGAGGCGTTCCACGATACGGGCGATGAGGTAGAAACCGAGGTCGCTGTATTTGTAGCCATTGTCCGGCCGCAATTCGGAATGGTAGATTTGTTCCCAGATGCTGTCGACAAAGTCATTCCGAAGATAGAGGTTGCTGGCCACCGCGACGGAGAAATTGGCGTCGGGTACACGATGGTAATATTCCGGCCGTTGGCGGGCGCGGCGGCGGCGCACCGTCATGGTCTGCTTGTAGAAGGGTATCCAGTCCACCAGCCCGGCGCGATGGGCCATGATATCGCGCAGCACCAGGCCAGCCTTGTTGGAACCTTCCAGTTCGGGCAGGTAACGGACGATGGGCGTGTCGAGGCTGAGGCTACCCTCTTCGGACAACTTCATAACCGCCAGCGTGGCCGAAGCGATCTTGGTCAGCGAGGCCAGGTCGTAGAGGTCGTCCCGCTCTACCGGTTCTTCATTCCGGTAGGTATGGTATCCGTAGGCTTTTTCAAAAACGATGTTGCCGTTTTTGGCGACCAGGACGGCGCAGCCCGGCGTGGCGCGGGCGGCGATCGCATTGCCGGCAATGGTGTCGATCCGGGCGAGGGTGCCCCGGTCGAGGCCCATGCTTTCCGGAGGAGCGTAGCCAAAGCGCTGGAGTTTTCGGGTGAGAACGCCCATGCCGTAAGCCGAGCGGGTGGAGGCGGTCACCGGCAGGCGCCCCCGGAAGGCGATGGCGCCGAAGAGCCCCTGGGCCGCCAGGTCCTGGGTATCCGGGTCGTCGTCATAGGCTTCCAGCACCCAGTCGATGTCGTCAAAATACCGGAGGCTGTAGGGGTTGCCGAAAGGGACGAGGACGACGCGGGTTTCCCGGCTGAGGGCGCGCAGGAAGCTGCGGGCGCTCTGCGTGACGCCGAAGCTGCTGCCGGCCCGGTTGTTCATGCCATGGAGGCTCACGATAACGGCTTCGTATTTTGCCAGTTGCTGCAGCAAATCCTGGCTTTTCCCTGAAGAGATTTCTTTGCCTGCCTGAAGGGCCGGCATGGCCTGATAGGCCAGCAGGCGCTCCTGGAAGGGGGTGGGCGCGCCGGCGCCGATGCTGAGCGTAGCGAGGCTCAGGGTGTCGAGCCGCTGGAAGGGGATCAGGCCCTCCGGGTTGCGCACCAGGGTGAGGGCATTGGCGATAAGCTCGCGTTTCAGTTGCAGGGCCTGCCCGGAGTTGAGTACCTGGCGGATGTTTTCCGCATGCAGCGGTTCAAACCGGGTGACCCCCAGGCGGTACTTGGCAGCCAGGATTTTTTTCACGCTGTTTTCGATGCGTTCCCAGCTCAGCTTCCCCTCCCGGATGTATTTCCGGATTTCGGCGAAAGCGGCGCCCAGGTCTTCGGGGAGCAGGAGCAGGTCGTTGCCGGCCAGCAGGGCTTCGGCTTCCACCTGCCCGGCGGCAAAGTGTTTGGTCACGCCTTTCATATCCAGGCCATCGGTCACGATAAGGCCTTCGAATCCGAGCCCTTCCCGCAGCAGGCGGGTGACAGTATTGTAGGAAAGGGTGGTCGGGCGGTTCTCCCGGGCGTCCAGTTCCGGGACGTTGAGGTGGGCGACCATTATACTGCCGACGCCGTATTGCGCCAGCACCCGGAAGGGATACAACTCAACGCTGTCCAGGCGGCTGAGGCCATGGCGGATCACCGGCAGGTCGTAGTGCGAGTCGACATCCGTATCGCCGTGGCCGGGAAAGTGCTTGGCACAGGCCAGCACACCGTGGTCCTGCAGGCCCTTGGCGTACATGTAACTTTTTACCGCCACATTCATGGGGTCCTCTCCAAAAGAACGGGTATTGATGACGGGGTTGGCGGGGTTGTTGTTGACGTCGGCCACCGGCGCAAAATTGACCTGTACGCCGATGGCCTTCAACTGGCGGGCAATCTCCTTGCCCATATCGTAGATCAGGCGGTTGTCCTTAATAGCGCCCAGCATCAATTGCTGAGGAAAGCTGATGGCGCTCTCCTTCATGCGCATGCCCAGGCCCCACTCGGCATCGGTGGCGATCAGCAGGGGCACCGGCCCGGCCAGCTTCTGGTATTCGTTGATCAGCTCGATCTGTTTCTCCGGCGTGCCCTGAAAGAAGCACAACCCGCCCACCCGGTACTCGCTGATCAGCCGCCTGACTTTGTCGACGTGGTCCTGGCCCAGGTCGGAATGGGCGCGCAACATGAAGAGCTGCCCGATGCGCTCGTGTTCGCTCATGACGTTGTATACGGAATCCACCCATTGCTGTTCGCCCGGAGCCGTATCCCGCTCCCGGGGCACATAGAAAGCCGAAGCCGTCGCCAGGATGGCCAGGATCAGAGGTAGGATCAGTCGTCTTTTTTTCATGTTTACGCGGTTTCACAGGTGAAACATCTTCGGAGATGTTTATTTTTTCTTCTCAGGGCCTGGTTCTTCACATCCTACTTTTATACTGACGCACGGCAGGTTTTGTCGGCTACAAAACCCGCCGGGTCAGTATATACTGGCATCGCTGGTTTTGCTCCTGACAAAACCACGCGTTCGCCAGTATAAAACAAAGCATACATTAAAGGTCATCAGGAAATTTTTTGAACGCCCGTGCGTGCGCCTCTGCGTACAAAAAATTTCCTGATAAGGTTTATCTTGTTCAATGCTTTTGCTGAAGCAGCTTCCTTTTTTTCATATTCTCCAATATCAATTGAACATTCCCAATTTTCGAAGCCTCCATATTCACATACTCTCCATCGTCAAAAAACGAATCTACGCTATATAATTCGCTTGCCTCATTCATTTTGTTCAGTGTTAACCTAAAATCATTCTTAAGGCCATCAATTAACTTTTGCTTATCTGATCCTGTGTTGTCAATAATATCCTGGGTTATGTCAATTACATCGCCAGATTTGAAAACCGCTTTATTTCTTGAAATTAGGAACACGCTTATTCTCATCAGTTCTCATTTATTGAGGTGACTATACTATACTTCTCTCATTACTGCCCTCCCCCCTGCTCCACCCTTACCTGCAGGCTGGGATCCAACTCATACGCCTTCTGGCGGTACTGGTCGCCCAGGGCCGTATTGCCCAGGTTGTAGTGGGCGGTGCCCAGGTCGTACCAGCCGCGGGCGTTGCCGGGGTCCGCCTGGGTGGCCAGGGTAAAGTACTCCATGGCCTCCACCCGGTCGCCGCGGATGCCGTGGGCGACGCCGAGCAGGCGCAGCACTTCATATTCGTTGGGCATAATTTCTCTGGCTTGCTCCAGGTAGCGGACGGCTTTGCTGAGGTCGCCCTGCTTTTCGCCGAAAAATTGGCCGGCGTCCTTATAGGTGATGCCCAGGTTGCGCTGCGCTTCCGCATAGCCGGGGTCGATGGCCAGGGCGTTTTTATACGCTTCAATGGATTTTTCGTACTCCTGCAGGTAGTTGTAGGCGTTGCCGAGCAAAAGATAAGCATTTTTATAATTGGGGTGGATGCGCAGGGCCTGCTGCAGGTGGCCCACTGCCTGCGTGAGCATATTTCTTTTCTGGTTGGGGTCCTGAACGGCAAGCGATTGGGTGACCAGCTCGCCGCCGACGGCGTTGCGCAGCTTGGCGCTGTTGGGCGAATATTGTATGTCGGTTGTAAAGAGGGTATAGTTATCTTTCCAGGCAGGGTTGCGCAGCACGGTGCGCACGGCATAAGCCAGGGAAACAATAGCCAGCGTTGCCAGTACCGGCGTAAATTGCCGGAGCGCCGGTTCTTTCCCTTTCGGCGCCCGTGCTTTTGCCCACCGGTATCCCAGGATAGCCAGCAGCAGGCAGTAGCCGGCCGAAGGCATGAACAGCAGGCGCTCCGCCATGTGGGTGCCTACGGGAAACAGCAGGTTGGAAACAATGGACAGCGTTGCCAGGTAATACAGGATGGCAAAACTCACCGGATCTTTTTTGGGCAATTGGCGGAGGGCGTAAATGGCCAGGGCAATGTAAACCACCAGGCTCGCCCAGGCGCCCCAGTCGCTAAAATCCATCACGCCGATGTGGCGGGGGTAGTAATCGTGGGTGAGGATGTCGGGAAAAACCAGCAACTGAAGATACTTGCCCAGGGTATAGAACACGGTAGCCAGGCGCTCCTGGGCGGTAAACGGCAGGTACTGTCCGCCTTCTACCTTGACGAACGGATTGTTCATCATCTCCATCGTCGGCTCGCTCAGGCCGAAGCCCAGCACGGAGAACCGGATAGCCAGAAAGGCGGCCGCCGCCACCAGGAAAGGAACCGTTTGCCGCACGATGGCGCCCGGGCTGGCTTTGGTGAAAAAGTAGTATGCCAGCGGCCCCACTGCGAGGAAAGTGATGGCGTTCTCCTTGGAGAGCAGCCCCAGGAAAAACACCAGCCCGGCAACGGCATTCAACAGAGGTTTGTTTTCCCGGTACGCCCGGAAGGAAAAGTACAGGGCCGCCAGGCTGCCCAGCAGGGCGAGGATCTCGTCCCGCCCCTTGATATTGGCCACCACCTCGGTATGGGCCGGATGCACGGCGAACAACAGGGCGGCTGCCAATGCGATGAACCCGGCCCGGTTTGGATTCCGGGTAGAATGGAAGAGCTTCAGCAGGAGCAGGTACAGCACCACTGCCGTCAGGCCGTAGAACAGGCCGTTGAAGAGGTGCCCCATCAGAGGCGTTTCTCCGAAGAGCTGCACCTCCAGGGCAAAGAACACCAGCGACAGAGGCCGGTAGCGGCCACCGGCCACCAGGCTGGCCTTGCCTTCTTCTTTGAAGAAACCGAAGAAAGTGTCTTTGGACAAAATGCCGGGGATGCCGGAAACGCCATCTTTTACGAACATATTGTCATAGATAACGATGGCGTCGTCCAGAGTATAATCGTGAGACAAGGTATTTACATAGAGCAGGAAGCTGAGGGCAAAAAGCCCACCAGCTACCAGGCGTTTGTTAGCGAACAAGGCGGGGGCGCTTCCGGAAGGGCTGGCTGCCCGGGATGGGGCAGTTACCACCTTTTTCTTTGCCTTCTTATCTCTTTTGGCCATATGGCATTGAAAAATGTAATTTGTTCGAATTCGCGGGCCTGATTGAGTTTCATGAATGAATAAGGGGAAGTGATGTCGGCTGGCGACTCCGGCATGCGCTGCGTTGTCGCTCGCCTGTCGACTATCACGGTTTAAGTGCCCCCCTGTTTATTTTTCGAAAACCAATGAGGCCCGCGTTCCTGTTAAAGTGACAAAGTAATATCAACCTTGTGAACCAAAATATTGATTTTTTCAGGACATCCGGTAATGCCTTCCGGGAAAATTATTGTTAAGGAGTTATAAAACCATAACTTCCCGGCATGAAAAACATTGAAGAATTGCTCGGCCTGCTCCATCTGGAGGCCATCGAGGAGAACATATTCCGCGGGCAGAGCCGCAGCGTGGGCAGCCAGCGCGTCTTTGGCGGCCAGGTGCTGGCGCAGGCCCTGCAGGCGGCCATCCACACAGTGCCGGAAGGGCGCTTCGTACACTCCCTGCACGCCTATTTCATTTTGCCCGGCGACATAGAGTTGCCCATCGTTTTCGAGGTGGATCGTATCCGCGACGGGGGCAGCTTCACCACCCGCCGCGTCAAAGCCATCCAGAAGGGCCACGCCATATTTAACATGTCGGCTTCCTTCCAGAAACAACAGGAAGGCTTTGACCACCAGATCAGCATGCCCAACGTGACGCCGCCGGATGGGTTGATGAGTTGGGACCAGCTGGTGGAGGAATTTGGCGGCAAACTTCCGCAAAATATCCGCCGCTTCCTGGAGATCGACCACCCCATCGAGTTCCGGCCGGTGGAGCGGATTCACCCCATGCTGGCGGGCAAGCGGCATCCTCAGCGCCACGTCTGGATGCGCTCCAAAGGCGCCATGCCCGACGGCCTCACCGCCCACCAGGCCGTGCTGGCCTACGCCTCCGACTACAACCTGCTGACCACCGCCCTGCTGCCCCACGGCGACCAGGTGGCCGGCGCCAATATCCAGCTGGCCAGCCTCGACCACGGCATGTGGTTCCACCGCGATTTCCGGATGGACGACTGGCTGCTCTACGCCATCGACAGCCCCAGCGCCTCCGGGGCAAGGGGATTTACCCGAGGCAGCGTATTTGACCAGGAAGGGAGGCTGGTGGCCTCGGTGGTGCAGGAAGGGTTGATGCGGCCGGTTTGAAACAAGCTTGATTAAACGAACTATTTCTGCTTGATGACGAAATATTCGTCAAGCCAGCTAAAGCTTCTTTCAAAGTAAGCGATTTGGTGATATGATCACTTAAGTATAAGCTCCTCATCCTTCCGGAACGCCTTATACCGGCCCTTCCCAAACTTCGTCCCGTTAAACTCTACCTTGCCCCGCAGTTCCTCCTGTTGCTCCCCGGGCAGCTGAATGAAATCACTACACTTTTGCGAACAACAATTGCGGTACTTTTCGGCACATTCCTCACACTGAATGAACAGGATATGGCAGGCGTCGTTGGCGCAGTTGACGTGCGTGTCGCAGGGCTGGCCGCACTGGTGGCAGCGGGCGATGACCTCCTCCCCGATGCGTTCGCCCATGCGCTCGTCGAAGACGAAGTTCTTGCCCCGGAACCGGATGGGCAGGCCCTTCTCCCGGCACTGCCGGGCATACTCGATGATGCCGCCGTCGATCATGCAGACTTTGCCGAATCCCTTGTGCAGGTAATAGGCGCTGGCCTTCTCGCAGCGGATGCCGCCGGTGCAGTACATGATGATGGGGTGGTCCTTCTTGTCCTCCAGCATCTCCTCTACGATGGGCAGGGCCTCGCGGAAAGTCTCCACATCCGGGCAGATGGCGCCTTCGAAGTGGCCGACCTCGCTCTCGTAGTGGTTGCGCATGTCGACGACTATGGTGTCGGGGTTGTCCATCAGCTCGTTGACTTCTTCCGCGCTGAGGTGTTTGCCCCGTTTGGTGACGTCGAAGCTCTTGTCGTCCAGCCCGTCAGCCACGATCTTGTCGCGCACCTTTATCTTGAGCTTGTAGAAGGACTTGCCGTCGTCGTCCACCGCGATGTTCAGGCGGGCACCATCGAGCCAGGGGATGCTGTACATATCCTCCCGAAAGGCCTCTAAATTCTTGTCCGGCACAGAGATTTGCCCGTTGACGCCCTCGCTGGCCACATAGATGCGGCCGAAGACGCCCAGCTTGCTCCAGCGCCGGTACAGCTCGTCGCGGAACTGCCCGGGGTCTTTGATCTGGTGATAGCGGTAAAAGGAAAGGGTGGTTCGCGCCTCTTCGCTCTCCAGCATACGGCGCTTTAGCTCGTCGCTGTTGACGAGGTTGTACAATCTCGGCATGTTGAATGGTTTGGTACGTTAAGCAATATCGACAAGTTGCAGGCTTGTTGGGCGCAGGCCCTGGCTGCCAACTGTACCTGCCGCGAAGCCAAAGCGTTGCTCTGCTTTGCGGCTGATTTTTACGGGGCAAAGATAGGGGAATTTTGCGGGAAAAGTTCAAATTCTATCCGGCTATGGCTGGACGGAGACTGCCGGGCTGTGTACGCCTGCACCGAACTCGATTCGGGGATGTACGTCTGTCCAATCGGGTGTCCAACATCAGCCTTTCTATCCGGCAACGCCTTTTCATCCAATATACAAATAATCATAATGCACCAACGCCCGTTTTCCCTGCCGCCCCATATACTGCCGGGCGGTATCGGCCCCATACTGCGCCTGCCCCAGGCCGATGGGCTGTCCGTCCGGGTTGACGATGCGCACGATATCGCCTTTTTGAAAATCGCCTTCGATGCGGGTAATGCCGACCGGAAGCAGGCTGGAAGCCTTATCCGGCGAGCACAAGGCAGCTTCGGCCCCGGCGTTGATGTGGACAGCAGCCTTGCTTTCGGCCACGTGGTAAGCCAGCCGCTTCTTTACGTTGGAGAGGGACTCTGCGGGCAGGAAACGGGTGCCGGTAAAGCTGCCTTTCAGGATGTCGGGAAGGATGTCGGCCCGCCGGCCGTTGGCGATGATGGTGGTGATGCCCATTTTGGCGGCCTTCTGGGCAATGCGGAACTTGGTGTGCATGCCGCCCCGCCCGAAGGAGGATTTTGAGGGCGCTATCGCTTTCAGCCACTGCTTGTCGTCATAGGGAATCTCCGGGATGACTTCGCTGCCCGGCTCGCCGGGCGGGGCGCTGAGCAGGCCGTCGACGCTGCTGAGGATGACGAGCGCCTGAGCGTTGGTCATCGCCGCTACCAGGCCTGCCAGCTCGTCGTTATCCGTAAACATCAGTTCACTGACGGACACGACGTCGTTCTCGTTGACGATGGGCACTACCTTGTCGCGCAGCAGGGCCAGGAAGCAGTTCTTCATATTGTTGTAGTGGGTATGCCCCTGGAAATCCGCTTTGGTGGCCAGCACCTGGGCGCAGAACAGGCCGTGGTTGGCAAACAGCTGGCGGTAGATTTCCATCAGCCGCACCTGCCCGATGGCGGAGAGCACCTGCCGCCGCACCACTTTGCTCATGCCTTCCGGCGCCTGGTAGAGGCTGCGGCCGGCGCCTACCGCTCCGGAAGAGACCAGGATCACCTCCGTGCCGGCCTGCCTGAGGGCCGCTATCTGGTCGACGAGGTGGCTGATGCTGGTGATGTCGAGCCGCCCATCCTCCCGCGCCAGCACGTTGGTGCCCACTTTGACGACAATTTTCCGAAATTCCGCCCTGGTCATGCTTCCGGTTCTTTCTGCCGGAAGGTGACCATCAGCCCGTCCGTCCGCGTGCCGGCAAAACTGCCGTGAATAACCTCATGGGTCAGGATCGGGGTGATGTTGGCCAGTTCGTAGCCCTTCGCGTGAAATTCCACCAGCAAAGCTTCCAGTTCCTTGGCCAACGTCCAGGCGTCGACCGGGTTCTTGGATTGGTACCACTTCTTTTTTTCGGAAGAAGCGTAAATGTATTCTACTTTGTAGGGATACATATCTGAGTCGGTTTAGTGTTGAATGGGGATGGGCAAAAATAGGCCAAAAAGGGACAAAGATTTAAAGGATTTGACAAAACCTGCTGTGCGCCGGTATAAAAGGAGACAGGATGGACAGGATGAACAGGTTTTGGGGGCGTGGCGCTTTGGGGGGAGACAGGATGGGCAGGATGGACAGGTTTTTGGGGCGTGGCGCTTTGGGGCAGACAGGATGGGCAGGATGGGCAGGTTTTGAAGGCTCCGTTTTGACCACTCCCCCTTCGGGGATTGAGGGGGGCTGGATGGACAGCAGTATTTGGAAGCATCCCGGCGGCAGGAGGCCAGCGATGTGGTTGGGCTTAATTAGATTATACTCCACATGGGTAAAAAAAGCCAACTATACTTTTTTCACAATCCCTTGGGGGAGGCTCATTCCGGCTTATAACCGTAAGTGGCCCAAGGTTCTGGATTCCTGTCCGGAGTCGTTTGAAAATGCCTCACTTTGCCTCGGACATAAAGAATGGCCCGTCCCCTCTAAACAAACAACCGACAACAAACAACGGATTTCCGCCTCTGAAAGCCGGCATAACAGCATATACATCGTACCTTCGCCCCGGAGTAAACAAATGGCAATCAATGGACGCAAAAATAGAACTGACCATACTGATGCCCTGCCTGAACGAGGAGGAGACGATCGGGATTTGCATCGGCAAGGCGCTGTCTTTCCTGGAGGAGCACCAGGTGTCCGGCGAGGTGCTGATCGCAGACAACGGCAGTACGGACAACTCCAAAAGCATCGCCCGCCGCCTGGGCGCCCGGGTGGTCGACGTCGAAGAAAAAGGCTACGGCAGCGCCCTGTTGGGCGGCATCAGGGCAGCCAGAGGCGAGTTTGTCATCATGGGCGATTCGGACGACAGCTATGATTTTCTGAACCTCGGGCCCTTCGTCGCCAAACTGCGGGAAGGCTACGACCTGGTGATGGGCAACCGCTTCAAAGGGGGCGTCGCCAAAGGCGCCATGCCTTTCCTGCACCGCTACCTGGGCAACCCGGTGCTGACCTTCATCGGCCGGCTCTTCTTCCGGATCGGCATCGGCGATTTTCACTGCGGCCTGCGCGGGTTTCGCCGGGACAGCATCCTGGCCATCGGCCTGAATACGCCCGGCATGGAGTTCGCCTCCGAGATGGTCGTCAAATCTGCCCTCAGCGGCCTGAAAATAACAGAAGTGCCGACCACGCTTTCGCCGGATGGGCGCTCGCGCCCCCCCCACCTCAACACCTGGCGCGACGGCTGGCGCCACCTGCGCTTCCTGCTGATCTACAGCCCCCGCTGGATGTTCTTCTACCCCGGGCTGATATTTATGCTGCTGGGCAGCCTGCTCTCCACCGTCCTCATCATCAACCCCATCTACCTCAACGATGTCCGGCTGGACATCCATACCCTGCTCTACGCCGCCGGCAGTGTTATCATCGGCTTCCAGCTGATCTCTTTTTATCTCCTTTCCAAGACATACGGGGTGCAGGCCGGGCTGCTGCCGGAAAGCGCGCGCCTGCGCCGGTTTGAAAAGATTTTCAGCCTGGAGCGCAGCATTGCCGCCGGCTTGCTCCTGCTGCTGGCCGGCCTGGGCCTGTCTGTCTGGAGCTACCTCATCTGGCAAAACGCCGACTACGGCGACCTGGCGCCTTCGCACACTCTGCGTATCGTCATCCCCGGGCTGATCTCGGCTATCCTGGGCGTACAGGTAATTTTTACGGGCTTTTTCCGGAGCTTGCTGGTGATGATGCGGGTGGGGTAGAGTGAGAAAGTTTGGATAAGTTTCAATCAATAGCTGGGCTTCAATGCTTGGGTGCTTGGGACGACATACAGGCTCCTTCTCATTTGTTTTTGACTTTTAATCAACCCATTGACAAGGTTCTACTGTGAGAAAATCAAAATTAACCGGAATATTTTCTGCGCATAAAGAATCGCCGTACTCACTGGTTTGTCCTTGAAAAGCCCCCAAAGCGACATAATAAGGTTTAAAAGGCAATGGGAATGCTTCCTTTATGGCCAAGAAAGGCTTCCTGTCTTCATGAAATTTCAGCTGATATTGCGCTAATCCGTTTGAAATGGTAATTTTCATTTGAAGTGAGTCAAAACATTGGTAAGGATGAAGCTTTTCTGGAAAGCAAAATGGATCATTAAAAGCCTGAGCAATTATTCCCCGTTCCTGGACAAGAGCATGAATCTTTAGCTCATTTGCAATTGAATCGTACAATGGAATATAATATTCATTGAAGGATACTGTTAACCTGAAATGATTGAATTGAGGATCATCCTTTGCCATGACAAAAAGCCCGGCTTGTTGCCAGTTTTCATCAGGATGAAAACTGTTCAGCTTAGCTTTGATGATGCAACAGTCACAATCCAGGGTTCTGACCAACAAATTCTTGATAAACCGCTTTTCGTCAGGTTTGACCCAATAGTCTCCATTTAAAGTATACAGGGTAAGATAGCCTTTTTGACGTTGTTTGTTCCAATATACAGCGTCCAAATCCCATATTTCCCAACCATTTTTTTTCAAGCCCGAGAGAGAAACATGATCAAATTTTTCTTCAAAACTTTCTGACTTTTTCTCTGTAGTGAAGACCAGAAGAAGCAGAGAAGTAAAAAGTAGTAGAAGGCTTAATGCGCCCAATCTCCATTTTTTCCAGGGTTTTTTCAGGGAGGAAGTTTTTTTTAAACTCCTTACTGTCCCTTGTTCATTAATTAGCTCAACTTCTGATTTTCCTTCCTTTAAGCTTGCATGGTATTTTTCCAGCACTTCCAGAAAATCTCTCCCGAAAACAGGATTTTTTAATTGGCTTGCGGGACAAATATTAGAATCTGTATAATAAAACAACTTTCGCAGCCGGTTTAAACTTATAGAAGCTTCTGAATCAGGAATATATTGGAGAATATCTGCTCTTAAATCTTCATACCCTTCTTTATATGTACTTCCCTTTAATATCTGCCCGTTATTTCCGGCTTCAAATTTCACCTTCACCTTTTTCCTTAGATCGTCAAGCTGTTCATTGGTTAATCTCAGTGTCCTTGCCATTAGCGTTGAGGTTGAGTACTTTAGACTTACAGCAAAGTTGGCAAATTCCGGCCGGAATAAAAAAAGGAACAATTAATGGAATAGTGAATATTTGACAGAATAGATGAATGAGGATACGTTTGCTTCCGAATCAAACCATAGTCTTTTAGGGAAGCCCCAAATGTTTGTCGTTGGCATTATCTAAATAAGCTATGGATTAGAGAAGTAAAAAACATCAAAACTGAATGACCATGAAAAAAGCCATTACTGTCCTGTCGGGGCTACCCCTTATTTTCTTGCTTTCATCTTTAACCTTGTTTGGCCAGGCTTCATCCGGAGAATATCCAGAATACAAATTCATCAAAACCCAGGGAGAATATTCTATAGGAGCACAGCTTGGTACTATCAGATTCCAAGGCAGAGGCACTGCTCGAAGCTTTGTAGATGGTGCCCAAATCAAAGCCAGGATTTCCGGGGCCCCAGCCGATGGCATTATTCCGTCTAGTTTATATTTTCTGACTGGAGAAGATCAGCTCTTTAGCAGGTTAGTCATCAATGAAAAAGGGTATTTGGGGGTCAATGATGACAACCCAATGTCCAGAATGTCAATAAGGCATTTTTATTCGGCAACGGATGCTCCGGATTTTTCTATTTTTTCGGTGGAGGGGGGCGTAACGGGGGCGCCGAAGCAGTTTAGCTTGGTTAATAGTGACAATGGGGGTGTTTTGAAGGCTAAATTACAGGGGGATTTTGACATAATAGATAACGGCAGACTGCAGTTCTTCTTGCCCAGTTCCTCGAATCCGGAAATATTAATCAGCCCAATAGGAAATTCTTACTTCAATAATGGCAATGTTGGCTTTGGAACATCTTCGCCTGAGTATAAGGTAGATATCGCAGGAAATACACGGGTTCAGGGCTCAACTTTCATTTTGGGTACTAATGATGGTGAAGATACTGGACAACTAGATGGACAACGGGCTTTGGTACACACAAGCAATGATAGATTAGTGATTAACTATGGAGGAGATTTTGAAGGAGGAACCTTTGTGGAGGGCAACCGCCTAACGTGTAAAGTACTGGAAATAACAGGCGGAAATGATGTGGCTGAACCTGGCGAGATTACCGGTGGGCTGGAGCTTGAAGCAGGTTCCGTGGTAGTTATAGACTCCGAGAACCCAGGTAAATTCAAAGAATCGACAATCTCTTATGATAAACGAGTTGCAGGGGTAATTAGTGGCGCAGGCGGAGTCCAGCCTGGTATGATCCTGAAGCAAAAAGGAAAGTTGGATAAAGGACAACCTATGGCTATTTCCGGAAAGGTATTTGTTCGGACGACTGCTTCAAATGGTGCAATAAAACCGGGGGACTTACTTACCACATCCCATTTATCAGGACGGGCAATGAAAGCTACAAACCGTAGAAAGTCCCGTGGTGCAGTAATTGGAAAGGCGATGACAGAGTTGAAGGCCGGGGAAGGGTTAGTTTTGGTGCTTATTCAACCACAATAATCCTACAAAAGATTTTTCTATGAAAAAGATACTGATAATATGCATCCTTTTCACTGAGGGTACAATGATAAATGCACAACAGTGTATCGTTTATGAATTTTTTGGGTTTGAAGGAGACTCGTATCACTTAGATATCGGACAAAGTGTTACAATCCATTTCGCTGACACTGTTTTGGCAAACAATCCTAATAGTCCCATTCCGGATACGTCTTTTATTCCGAGTACTCCGAGTTGGCAGGTACAGCCTGGTGCTGCAATTCAATTAACATGGGTTGGCACTCCATTAAGTACCGCCTATCCTGGCAATTTTATTTATTCTGAAAAAACTGCGGAGGGGATAAGAGGTACCAGTCAATATGCTGGTTCCATACTGGAAATAAGTTGCCTGACTTCAGGAGCCTCCCCTTTGCCAACTGCTTGGATTCCGGTTGATAGAGGGAATGTAAAGGATGAAACTCCGGTCATTTCAATGGAGATCGGCGATACTTTACTAATGCTTAGAAGAGCATTTATTTGGGAAAATGCTGAAGATCATAAATGTTGTCATGGGCCTTATGCCTCTATAGGCTTGCATATACACAATCCCAATGTATTGATAGATTACGACAATGATTTTGATCAAATTGCGAACAATTATTGTGAAAATGAACAGGATACATGTGATTTTTCTTTTGAGTGCCTGAATTTTGGGAATATTTACCAGAAAATTGGGGGATTCAAATTGCCAGGCCCTATCTATCAAGCAGATAACCTCTGTAACGATTTAGGGCAAGGATGCTTCGGGCTTTTCGGGGGGGCACCTGATCCCCAAAGTGAATGGATTGACGGTCCTTGGGGAGTGTGCTATTCAAGAGTTCCGATTTTTAATTGGAATTCAGTCAATATGAATGAGGTCGCAGTTATTTTAAGAGAAGGAGACGAGTCAAACTGTGATGATTTCTTAGGGGGAGGGTTGGTAAATAAATCTGATACTGGAGTCATTCGATTTAATGCCTGGCTGTTTGGATGGATAGAAATGCAAAATGTCGTAATAACGGATGCAGATGTTGTTAACTCGGTAGATGTTGCTGATTATTATTGGTTTTATTATTGGGATGGGGCTAATCCAGAAGAAATTCACTCTATTCCTCAGACCCCTCCTTATGATCAATTTGTCCCATTTGCCGGCGGCTCAATTTCCGAAATGGAATCAGAGTTTCCGGATGGAATCACAGTTGGTCTAATCGGCGGGGTTTTTCCAAAAGGGGTCATGAGCAAACCTATGACCTATAAAGCTGCGTGCGTACCAGCAATTTTTGGTTCGTCCTCTTCTGTAAATTTCGTAGGTGGCTTTTCTCATTCTAATCATCAAATGCGTTCATCTGATCTGGCAACTTCTGTCTTCCCCAATCCAACCAACGACTGGATACATTGGCAAAACGGCAAAGTCAAAGAAGTTCAGGTTTTTAACACTAACGGGCAGTTAATGCTAAGCGCTTTTGATGTGGACAGGCTGGATTTCAGTCCATTCCCGCAAGGAATATATTTCATTCGGTTCAAAGAAAACCAAAGCGGGCAGGTTGTTTTCGCCAAAGTGATAAAAAACTGAGCTCGCCTTGGTTGCCAATTTAGTTTCCGAAAAAGAATTACTATGTAAACCGGCAGGTTGTTCAAAACCAGAACTAAAAATCTTTTAGATAGGCCTGAATTTGGGCAACCTACTAAAATATCGGATCGGGGAGAGCTTAATTTTTCTTCTTCCTTTCCGCCTCAATTTCCCGAATGACGCCCTTTATCCATTCTACCGGCATATCCGCCAGCTCGGCGATTTCTTCGGGCGCCATACCCTTTTCCCAGGCACGGGTTACGACGATGCGCAGTCCTTCTTCCTTGCCTTCTTCCTTGCCTTCTTCTTTGCCTTCTTCTTTGCCCTTCTTATAAAGGAAATCCGTTCTGATATCGTAAGCAACTGGCATAGCTTCTATAGTTTTAACTGTAAGTTCATGCAATTTACGCAATCCTGACATGACATTCAATTGGCGGATGTATTTCTGCAAGGATAGTTCGCCCTTAGTCACCTGTTGCAGGCGTTCTACAATAGAACGTATCGCTTCTTCCGGCGGTTTTCCCTTAAAATCGCCGAGTATTGCCAACACCACTGCTTCGGGGATTTGGCTGCTGAGCATTTGCCGGTAGTCCAGCCGCCCCAGGTCGATCAATTCGAAGCCGGTAAACACTTCTTCCTTCTTCAGTTGAGCAGGGATATTCGGCTTGCGTTTGCCCAGGTAAACCACCACGTGAAAAATCGGAAGCCGGTATTTCTTTAGCAGTATCCCATGGTATTCGGATACCCGGTATACCATATTGCGTTTCGCCTCGGATTCGAATTCAACATGCAGGATGCTTTCTTTGCCCTCTTCGCCCAAGATCTTACGAACAAAGTCAGGTTCCCGTTCCAGGGTGGTTTGCAGCCTGACAGGTAGCTTTTCGACTGACAGGATTCGTATACCCAGCAACTGTTCCAGGAATGGCAGAAAGAGCGCCTCCAGGTTCTCCTTGATGATCTTGTCGTATTTGTTGGCTTCTTTTTTGGGTTTCATCCCGGAAAATAACACGAATAACCCAAAAAGTAAAACCATTTGCGTTAAATTAAAATTATTTGTTTTAATTGCAAGCTTATTTGTATCTTAGTGGGTTTTACTATTACATAAGAGCATTCCACTTTAAACCACAAAAGTGCTGGCTGATTTAGATAGTGCTTTGATTTTGAAATATAAACACTAGTGCGCCGGGCACTAAGCTGTTAAAACTCCAATCTATCGACCATCCGCCACGGATTAAACCGCTGCAAATCCACACTAAACGCCACCCGCTTCCAGTAATCCCCTCTTTCCACATACCGATCCTGGATATTTTTTGAATTGATCAGGGGAAAGTAAATAGCGATGGCGTCATTGAACGCTCCCAGCATCAATCCCCCGCTCCACAGCATTTGATCTTTGAAAGCATCCTCCGCCCCGGTGGGCATGGCGTTGTCGAAATAGCCGAAGTCGAAATAAGGCTTTAAAGGCAGCCAGGAAACCAAATCCTTTGGCAAGTCCGCCTTCAGGTTGGCGGCGACGATGAAGCTGTTGCTGCGCCCCAGGCTGAAGCCGCTGCCGATGACATTTTTAAAGCCGCCGTCGCGGATGCTCACCTGCTGTAGCCAGAGCCCTTCCGAATCGCTGCGGCCCAGGTAGAAATCGTCGAAGCGGTAGTCGTTGAAACCCTGGGAGATTAGGTTGAAGGCACCGGGGGCGATATAGCCGGCGCTGCGTTCAGAATGGTAGAGGAAAGCCCCGCCGAAGAGGCGCAGGCTGATATTGCGTTTGTGCTGGTAGGTGTAATTGCCTTCCCACTCCAGGGAGGCCTTCAGGTAGCGCTGCGCCTGCCTGAAGGGGTTGTTGTAGGCCTGGTGTTCGAGGGCGGCCCGCCAGTTGTAGGGATTGATGGCGCTGCGCCGTTCTGCCTGGAAGCTGAGTTCCTGGATGGCGCTTTCCTGCCATACGGCGCCGGCGAATTCGCCGCTGCCGGCGAAACTGAGCCGTTCCTGGCTGAGAAAGATGGTGCGCAACAGAATGGTTTTGTACAGGTTGCTGGTGGCTGGTTTGGACAGGTTGATCCGCAGGTAAGGTTGCAGGCGGACGTAACGCAGGCGGGTATCGAAAACCTGATTGAAATCATAATGGAAGCTCCGGAAACTGGCGCCCAGGGTGATGCGCTGGATAAAGTTGCCTTCGGGGTAGAAATTGTAATGGGCGTCGCCGATGCCCGCCGGGATACCGCTGCCCAGCCCGAAGAAGGGTGCCAGCGCCCACTCCAGCCGTTTCTCCGGGATTGTGGTATTGTATAACAACAGGCCGGGCATCAGCTTGTCGTAGTTGTTCCAGCTGAGCAGGGGTGCCCAGTAGAAAGTGGTGTGGCGGCTGTCCTCGATGCCGGCGCCGAACTGCAGGCGCAGGGGCTCTATCTTTTTGAACAGCCCATGAGGGCGGATGCGGTTATCCTGCCGGTACAGGTCGAAAGTGAGCCGCTGCCGGTCGAGCACGACCTCGGTGTAGATGCCGGCGGGGAACGCTACTTCCCGCTCTCCTTCGAAGCCTTCCACCCAAAGTTCGGCGGCGGGATCGGGGCCCGCCATGGCGCTGACGGGGAGCGGCCCGGCGATATCGCCCTTGTTTTTCAGCCTGACAAAAATGGAATCCCCGGTTTCTCTTATGCCCGTAATGGCATAGTCTTGTTTTTGACTGGAAAAGAGCAGCCCGTCGAACAGCCAGGGCAGTTTTTTTCCAACCCCTTCCTCCACGGCCCTGCGAAAGTCTTCCGGCCGGGGGTGGCGAAAGGCCCACTGTTGGTAGTAGGCCTGCATGATGGCGTCGAAGCGTTCGGTGCCTAAATAAGCTTCCAGGTAGCGCAGGGCCTTGGCCGGAATCTCATAAGCCCCCAGGAAGTAATTGACCTCGCTCAGCTCATCGGAGTGGGTTTCCGGTGCCTGGTTGATGCGGCGGCGGGCCTGGTAGAGGTAGGCCAGCTCGAAGATGTCCGTTTCGGAGGTACGCATCAGGAAGTCGGGCAGGTAGCCAAAGCCGGCCTGGCCGTAGTACTGGCGGCTGTAGCGGTGGTCGTAGTAGCTGTTGAGGCCTTCGTCCATCCAGGCGTGAGTCCGTTCGTTGGAAGCAAGGATGGCATAGAACCAGTTGTGCCCCACCTCGTGGGCGATGAGTTCGTCGAGCGACTGGGCGTCGCCGGTCAGGCCGCAGTTGGTGATCATGGGGTACTCCATGCCGCCGCCGGCGCCCAGGGCGGTTTGCACGGCGGTGGCCTGCGGGTAGGGATATTCGCCGACATGTTGGGAATAGAAGGCGACGGACCGTTTGACGTAACCTGCCGCCTCTTTCCACAATTCCTGTTCCGCCTGGGTGAAAAAGGCCCAGCAATCCACGGTCCTGCCTGACGGAAGCCGGAGCGTATCTTTTTGCACCATAAAACGCTTGTCGGCGAACCAGGCGAAGTCGTGTACCCGCTCTGCCGTGAAGCGGATGGTTTTCAGGCGGGGGCTGGACGGGGGAAAGCCCAGCTGAGGTGCTTCCTCACCGGACAGGGCGCGAAGGTGCGCGCTGCTGATCCTTATCTGTTCTTCCAGAAAGCCCCGCTCGCTTTCCGTTTCCAGGGTGCCGGTGGCCGCCACCAGGTAGTTTTCCGGCAGGGTGAAACGGACGTCGAAACTGCCGAATTCCGAGTAAAACTCGCCCATGTCGAGATAGGGCATAGCGTGCCAGCCCTGCTCGTCGTAAACGGCAGGTTTCGGATACCATTGAGTAGCCTGATAAGCCTGCCCCTCGTGGCCCAGGCGTGAGAAAGTGCGGGGCAGCTGCACCCGGAAAGGGGTGGTTATCAGAATCTGTTTCCCGGCAGCCAGCGGCTCGTTCAGCACCAGCACGGCGATATCCGGGTGCCGGGGGTGCAGTGCCCAGCGGGCGGGACTTTCATTTACTTCGAAATCCAGGCTGTCGATACCGCCCAATTCGCTATCTTCCGCGAAAAAAAAGCGGCTTTGGTTCATCCGCTCCTGTTGCCGGGCAAAAGCAGTCTGGCGGCTGCGGTAAGCGTTCGGCCAGAGGTGAAACCAGAGGCTGTCCAGGGCGCGGGGGGCGTTGTTTTGATAGGAAATGGCCACGTGCCCCTGGAGCTGGTGCGCCTCGTCGTCCAGCCGGACATCAATTTGGTACTGCACATCCTGCTGGAAATAACTGCCCTGAGCCGTAAGGCGGGGCAAGGCCAGGAGCAAAGCAAAAAAGCCGGGAAGGCAAAAGAAACATAGCCTTTGCCCTTTTTGCCACAATTCCTGCCTGGCAAAAAGACGGGCCCGCAGGGTGTAAAAATTCACAACGCCTTCGTGCCATCTTTGTGTCTTTGTGTCTTCGTGGCATATCAAAAGGCGGCAGTCATGTACAAAATCATCAACCATGCTCAAAATTAAGAGGATAACCTGGATATTGATGCTTTCTATAGTCGTTTTCCTGCAAATCGGCGCAGCGCAGGACGGCTTTTTCCCCCAGAGCTGGGAAGGGCGCTGGGCCGGCAACCTGCAGGTCTTCAATCCCGACGGCAAGGTGCAGGATGTGCCAATGCAACTGCTCATCGAACCCCGGGACAGCGCCCACAGCTGGACGATCATCTACGGCAAGGGCGAGGAGGCCGACCGGCGCGAATACCTGCTCCGGCCCGTCATCCCGGAGCGCGGCCTGTACAGCATTGACGAACGGAATTCCATCGTGCTCGACGCCATCTACATCGGCGGCAAACTCTGCAGCCGCTTCGAGGTAGCCGGCAACCTGCTGCTCAGCACGGTGGAACTCCAGGGCGACGGCCTGCACTATGAGATCGTCTCCGGCAGGCTGGAACCCCGGAACATCACCGGCGGGGAGGAGCGGGAGGGGGAAGATGTCCCGGAGGTGAAGTCCTACCCGGTGGTGGTGCGACAGGTGGCGGTGTTGATGAGGAGGGGGTAGGAAGAAGATGGACTCATTGTTGAATGGTTATATGGCTATATTGTTATGGCAGCCATACGGCTATGGAACCATCTTCCCGTTCAATGGCACGATGCTAAACTGTGCCTCCCTGGGGCGGGCGTTAGGCGCCTGTTGAGTACTCCATTAGGCCCGGGATGCCCCAAAACCTACAGCCTAAAACCGGGTAAAGGGCACAACAAGGAATCGCGCCCCCATTCAATCTCCCGCCAGTGCCCGGGCGAACATAGACAGCACCATGTCTACATCTAGTTTATTCCAGCCCAGGCTGCCCTGGGTGAAGGTAAAAGATGCGTCAAAAACGCCTGTTTGCGTATTGATTAAACGGGCGTTGAAATAAGAGAAAGAGCGCCTGTTGGTTGAAAGGCCTGAGTCGTATTCGTATCTGAGGATATAATCCGCCGGCTTTTCCTGGAAGAGTTCGAGCGTAACGGGATGAAATTGAGGGATGGTATAAGTTGTATCACTTGATTGCATGGTGATGCCCATTCCGGTAGGCACTGCGCCTCGCAGGTAGTTATCAGAAACCACGGGTATGCCCTTTTCCAGGAGGTGGTGTTCGAGGCGGCCCAGGATTACGTCGTTGGTATTGATAGCAACGATCTTTACTGTTTTATCCGGATCGTAATCCGGGCTGCGGACGAACGACTTATTGCTGACGGAAAGGCAGGAATTGAAGAATAAAAGGGCTGTCAGGATGAGGGGAACGTAGAAAATTTTCATGGCGAACCGTTTTGAAAGTGAAGAATGAGCGCTTGATTGGTTCCAAAATACAGGCAGTATTTCAATTTTACCGTTAAGAAAAAGTGAACGGCAGTGATGAGACAGGTTAAAAAAACACTAAGAGCCGGGAGCGAAAATGTTAATTCGAACATGACTCCCCACCAGAACTGTTAAATAATCGGGGTGCCGGCGATTGCTTTTCCCTAATGCCGGCACATTCAATCTACATTTTTTTCGCAAAAATCAGGAAAATCACAACAGCATGAAACAGGCCATCACTTTTTTTGCCGCCCTTCTACTGTCCGCCGGGATGCTCAGCGCCCAGGTCGTCGAAGAAGAGCCGGTCGAAGAACCTTACAAAGACTATAACGAACGCCCCTATCCGGCTACCAATATCCCTCCCTCTCCGGAAGTTGCCGGCTTCATGGCCGAGTTTGAAGACAGCGAAGTGGGCAACCTGAAAGTTTATTCCGACTTTGACGAACAGCCCTCTTCCGATTACTACTTCGCCGGCGAGAAGATCAGCGCAATTCACAAAGAACTGTTCACCGCCGAGTTCCGCGAGCTGATCCGGGCCGGGAACGCCTACGCTGCCTACAGCATCAAAGGCAATGCCCGGGAACACTACATCGTCCGCCTGCCCACCAACAAGGGGCCGAATACGCTCTGGCTGTTCACCGTGGAAGGCGAAATCGTCAAACCCCTCCAGTTGCTGGCCTTCGCCTTCTGCCAAAGCGGTTCCTGCTACCAGCAGGACAGCTGGATCACCGACCTCGACGGAGACACCGACCTGGACATCCTCACCAAGTACCGCCGCACCGATGCCTCGTCCCAAAAAGTGATCGAAAAACAGGAAAGCGTTTACCTCCAGAACAAAGCCGGCGATTTTCAGATGGCGGAGAAGGGCGCGGTGAGCCTGGAACCGGGCAAATATGACATGGAGGGGCTGGAATAAAAATATTTGCGGGTGGTGCGCAAGGTGATGTTTTGCGGGCTCTACTCCAGTTCCAGCTAATCTGACCGTTTGCCCTGGACGAAGATCATGCTTATCGAAGTTTCACCAGCCGGCCGGATTGCGTACTTCCACCCGCCTGTACCGCTACAAAGTACACCCCCGGCGGCCAGCCCGCCAGGTCAATGCGGTGCCGTGCCCTGCCTCCGTGGAGGCTTAAGCTTTCCCGCCACACGAGCCGCCCCGTGCTGCTCCGGATGCTCAGCCGGGCCAGGCCGGCGGGAAAGCCGTCGAACTCCAGGTGCAATACGTCCGTAGCCGGGTTGGGGAACAAACGCAGAGCCGGGGCAGGCTTTGCTGGCCTACTCTCCGCATTTACCAAAATATTTATATTCACCGCCACCGTGCTGTCGCAGCCATGGGCACTGGCATAGTGCTGGATAAAGGAGGTGTCCTGTTCATACACCACCCCTTGGAAAGGCGTGCCGGCTTGCAGGGCCGTATCCACCGTCAGGTTGTAAACGGGCCAGGCGGCGAGCTGCAGGGTTATGGTGCTGTCGCAACCCTGCGCGTCGGTGAAGGGAAAGGGGTAGGCGCCGGGCTCTTTAAAGACGGCGTGCATAAAGTGAAAGGCCCCGCCCTCGCAGAAGCCGGTATCGATGGCGGCAGGGGCAGGCGGGCAGTCGATGGTGGTAAAAGCGGTGCTGTTGCAGCCCTCCGCCGCGCCATAGACATGGTTGTAGGGCACGATGGTGGCGAAAAGCTGAGTGCTGGCCGGCAGGGCCTGGGTAATCTGGTAGGCCGTGTCCCAGCCCACATCGGTGCGGGGCAGGATGTCTTCCCCTCCGGGAGCTGAGCCGAGCTGCAGGAAGTAGCCGTCAAAGCAGCCTTCGGCGGGCGGCCAGCGCAGCAGGGGGTAGAGGGTGCTGTCGGGCACGGGCAGCAGCGCCGGGCCGCAGGGGGCAGGGCGGCCGCGGTAGCGGTAGATTTTGCCCCTCTTGGTACAGAAATAGCCTACCGAATCGCTGGTCATAAAGATTTCCTGGCCCCATATTTCTTCATTGGCAGCCACTTCGGGAATATAGTGCTGCTTCCAGCTTTCGCCGCCATCGGAAGTGACAAACACCCCCCGGTGAAGCGTTTCGCCTATCCAGCCCAGGCTGTCGTTGGCAAAGTAGATAGACTCGACGCCTAAGAGCTCATCGCCCATCACTGGGTAGCAGTCCCACTTATCCCCTCCGTCGGTGCTGCGGCAGACGGAATTGTCTTCGGCAGCCACCCAGCCCAGTTGGGGGGTGAGAAAAAAGACGTCATCATAATCGCGGAACATAGACAACTGCAGCTCCCAGTTTTCGCCCCCGTCGGTGGTGTGGTATAGGCGCCCAGCATGGCTAGTGGGGCCGGAATTGCCAATTACCCAACCATTGTTTTCGTCTACAAAATGGATTTCCCGGGCGTTTAAATCAGGGCTGGGAGATTGGGCTTGCCAGGTTCTTCCGCCGTCGGTGGTTTTCTGAGTGGAAACGTTCCAGGCGGAAATCCAGCCGGTGTCGCGGTTGATGAAAAACAGCCCGCCGATGATCCCGTTTTGGCCGGGCGCTATATCAAAGGCAGACTCGTACCAATCTTCCCCTCCGTTATTAGTCCAATACGTAGAGCTTAAGCTATTAGCGGAGAGGCAGCCGTTTTGTTCGTCGACAAAAAATAAGTTGTTTGCCCCAGGCCCGGGAGAAGAATAAAGCGTCCAATTGTTGCCACCATCTATGGTCCTCATATAAAAACCATCCTCAATACCCCCTGAGACAATATTCAAGCCACAAATCCAGCCAATAGAATCATTAATGAAATGGATGTCCTCAAAAAATGAGAAATTAAAAACGTCTTCATAATCGTCATACACCAGCTCCCAGCACTGTCCCCAGCTGGTATTTACCGAAAACAAAATAAAGAACGAGAAAGAAAGAAGATGCCTTTTCATGAGATGAATGAATATAGGAAAGCCCTGAAGCCGTTGCACAACGGCTTCAGGGCGGTGGTTAGAAAATAGTATTTACTGTAGTTTCACCACGCGGCCAGACTGTATACTTTCGCCGGCCTGCAGGCGGTAGAAATAGGTCCCCTCGGGCCAGGTATTGGCAGCAGGCAGTTGTACCTTCTGTCGGCCCGCGTCCAGGGCCAGCACCTCGGCGTATACCTGTTTGCCACTGGCATTGAAGATGCTCAACCGGGCTTCCAATGCCGCCGGGGCGGAGATGTGGAAGGGCAGGCCCTGCCGGAAGGGGTTGGGCACAGGAGTGATGCTAAGGGCCTCGCTGCCCGCTGCCCCAATGCCGGGCGCGGGCCGGCCACCTTCTTCCAGGGATTGCAGGCGTACCTCCAGGGCAGTGCCATTGTTGGTGAAGGCCAGGGGGCGCAGCAAAGCGCTGTCGATGCTGAGGTGGGACAGGGCATCCTCCACTTCGCCCTGGGGGGTGAATACCAGGCTGAGGATATTGTCATTGGGGGAGAAAGACGTACTATCTCCGGTTAGGTCGTACCAGGCCAGCCGCACCACGCCATCGGCTTCCTCCTGAAAGCTGTAGGCACTGGAATCCACCAGCATGGCATCTTGCACAAAGCCGCTGAAGCTGAGATAGTTGGTGTCAAAGCGTAAGGCAAACTGCAAGGCGGCTAAATAGGCCGCGTTGTCCGGCGCCAAGTCTACGCGCACGTCATTTTCTCCGCTGCCCTCAGGAGGGGCGTTTTCCTCCAGGGCAATGACAAATTCCCCTCTGGTAAGAAGGCCTTCGGCGCAACTACAATCCACATCGCCAACTTTAATGGCGTCAAAGCAGGCCTTATAGCCCGTGTCCGAACTATACTCCAGGCACTCTGGCACCCCATTTGCCAATGGGTTTGTATTTGGAAAGTCATAAAAGTCATAGCCGCAGGGGATAAAGCGCCAGTGTGGCCCTCCGGCAAGGGTAGGGCTGATGCCCAGGATGGCCCTCCTGAGTTCGATTTGATCCAGTGTCGTTACGCTATTATTGCCGTCGACATCGGCAGCGACGTATTGGCGAGGGTCGCCAAACCGTTCCACCCCCAGGAGGTGCTTGCTTATTAGCACCAAGTCTAATGTGCTGACGCCGCAAAACAAGTCTTCGGTATCCGTTTTGCAGGCGGCGAGCACATACGACTCCCCCTGCGCGCAATCCGGGGTTTGGAAGTAGCCTTCTTTGCTGCTCGTGTAAGTGGATTCGCAAGGAGGCAGCGCAGCGCAGGAACAGGAAGTGGTGCCGGCCGGCAATACACAGATGTCCACGCCTTCGACCGGGGCTCTTAAAAAAGGGTGATCATAGCACCCCATAGCCACTTCGCCCACCGGGAAATCGCCGGCATCGCCTATGGTAAAGCCTTTGTCCAGCGCGGAAATCACACATAAGCCGTCGTCGATGTCGAGGTTGTTCCACTTCGCTCGCCGGACCTTTAGGTTATTGATGCTGACGCAGTTGGCCGTGCTGCTGACAATGATATCAAATACTTTGGCGGGGTAGGCATTCGTAGCGCTTTGGCAAAGGCCGAAAGCCACTACTTTGCTGTTCTCCCGGATTTCAATGCACTGCCCGTTTTGGGGATAATTGGGGCCTTGAGAGGCACAGGAGGTGCCGGGGCAGTATTGAGGTGCTGCGGTGCTGGCTGTAAGCGGGTCAATAATGGCATCGCCGCTACTTATCAATTCAATTTCCAACAGCAGGTTGTCAATCTCAAAAATATCAGTACCTGAAAAAAGATCTGTAGCAGATAACAACACCGGGAATTTATACTTGCCCTCTTCAATGATTTCCGGTGCTTCTATCGTCACTTCCAGCCCTTCGGCATCTAGGCAGGGGAAGGATTCGTTTTGGAAGGTAACGGCGCCGGCACTGCCCAGTTCCGGGGAGCAGCAGGCACCGCCGACACTTGAATCGTACTCCTGTATGCGGGCAAAGTCAAAAGTGAAGTTGATCTTTCCGCCGGCGATGGGCTCGGTGGGGGTGTTGACCGTGATTTTGGCTAAATCGGCTTCGCCGTTGGGGTTGAGGTCGAGGGTGAAGGTGTTGCCAACATCAGGAATAAAAGTACCGCTGAGATAGCCATTTCCAGCGGATAGGCTTGGAGCATTAAGGGATGAAATAGGTTCAACATCCAATCCTCCATACACATCCTCATACGAAATACCAAAATCCAGCCGTTCCAGGACGATGGTGCCACCCATATTGTCTTCATCCCGTATCTTCAGCAGAATTTCGACGGTAGCCGCCGAGAGGGTCGAAGGATCCGGGTATTCCAGGAAGACTTTCACGTCGCGGCTTTCGCTGGTGCAGGTGGCCGGCACGGGCCCTTCGAAGGGCAGGCCGACCGGGGAAATGGTGAAGTGGCTTTTGTCGCATTGGAAATTGGGTAAAGACGTACAGCCAAAGTTGAGGTCAATGTCGGTGAAATCAAAACTGAAGGCCTCTCCCGGGTCCACCCGTACAATGACTTCAAAGAGCGGTGGCTGCAATGGGCCAAAGCTATAGCCTGTACTAACATGGTTGCCCATTATTTCAAACCCGGTTTGGTTGTTGGTAATATTAAACGCATCAAAACCTGAGTCCCAAATGACATCCTCAATCCTGGCGTTTCCGCCGCTTACCGTACCGGAAAGGTCGAAATCACAAGCGGTGAGGGGGTTCAGGTTCTGGTTGGCAAGAAGGAGGACGGGGACTTTCACGGTAAAACAGTCCAGCGGTT
>JAGFJD010000266.1 GCA_024102975.1 Phaeodactylibacter sp.
ATGGGGAGACGGGGAGATGGGGAGACAGGGAGATGGGGAGACAGGGAGACGGGGGGACAGGGAGACGGGGAGACGGGGGGACGGGGAGACGGGGAGACAGGGAGACAGGGAGACAGGGAGACAGGGGAGAAGATAAAACCAAAATATGAAAAATACACCTTTAACGGAAAAGCACATTGCGCTGGGCGCGCGCATGGCGGAGTTTGCCGGATACAACATGCCTATTTCCTACGCCGGCATCAAGGAGGAGCACCAGCAGGTGAGGAACAAGGTTGGCGTCTTCGACGTATCTCACATGGGAGAGTTTATCGTGCGGGGGAAGGAAGCCCTGCAGCTCGTACAGAAGATCACTACCAACGACGCCTCCAAGCTGGAGATCGGGGATGCGCAGTACTCCTGTTTCCCCAACGAGCAGGGGGGCATCGTCGACGACTGCCTGGTTTACCGGCTGCCGGAGGACATGTGCGCCGAAGGAGAACAGGCTTTCATGCTGGTCGTCAACGCTTCCAATATCGACAAGGACTGGGCGTGGGCCAACCGCCACAACGAATTTGACACCCGCCTGATCAACATCTCCGGCCAGACGGCTCTATTGGCCGTGCAGGGGCCGCTGGCCGCAGAAGCCCTGCAGCCGCTCACCCCGGTAGATCTGCAGGGCCTTAAATATTATACCTTCGCCAAAGGAACCTTTGCCGGGATCAACAACGTGCTCATCTCCGCTACCGGGTATACCGGCGCCGGCGGCTTCGAGCTGTACGTGGATTCCTCCAGGGCTGCAGAGCTGTGGGACGCCGTCTTCGAAGCCGGCAAATCCCATGACATACAACCCATCGGACTGGGCGCCCGCGACACCCTGCGCCTGGAAATGGGCTACTGCCTCTACGGCAACGACATCGACGACAACACCTCCCCCATCGAGGCCGGGCTGGGGTGGATCACCAAAACCAAAAAAGGCGATTTCATCAGCCGGGACGCCTTCGCCCGGCAGCGGGAAGAGGGCGTGAGCCGCAAACTGGTGGGCTTCACCCTGCCCGAAGAACGGCGGGTGCCGCGGCACGATTATCCCATCGAAGATGCGCAGGGCAACGAGATCGGCAAGGTGACCTCCGGAACGATGTCTCCCTCCCTCGACTACCCGATCGGCATGGGCTATGTGCAAAAGGCGTTCGCCGAGCCCGGCACCGCCATCTTTGTGGTGGCCGGCAAAAAGCGGCTGGAGGCGACGGTGACCAGGCCGCCGTTTTATAAGGGATGATTTTAACGCCTATTGGCGTTGTGGTATTTCGGTGTTATGGTTTTGCGGTTGGCTGGCCGTTAAAGCCTGCACAAGCGCCAGGCCGCAACACCATAATACCGAAACACCGAAACACCAGTTGCGTTTGATTGGTTATCACCGCCATAAACAAATTCCGGAAATTTTTATTTATTTTGTCGGTTCAGTATTTTTTGAAACTTTGCTAACAAGAGGTTGTTTCCATTGAGCGTTCGTTAATACCCACTCCAAATGACATTAAAAGAAGGAAAGGAAAAGTTTATACAATCCTGGGGCGCCCTGGGTTCGAGCTGGGGCATCAACCGCACCATGGCCCAAATCCATGCCTTGCTCCTGATTTCCCCGGAAGCACTCTCCGCCGAGGAGATCATGGAGGAGCTGCAGATTTCCCGGGGCAACGCCAACATGAACATCCGGGCGCTGATCGACTGGGGGCTGGTATTCAAAGAACTGAAGCCGGGCGAACGCAAGGAATTCTTCGTTGCCGAGAAAGACATGTGGGAAGTGGTGAAAAACATCATCATCCAGCGCAAAAAGCGGGAACTGGAGCCCATGCTCCGCGTCCTGGACGAAATCTCCAGCGTCAACCCGGAAAGCGAGGAGGCCGAAGAATTTATAGAGATTATCCGCGAGATCAAGCTCTTCTCCAACAAGGCCGACTCCACCCTCGACACGCTGGTCAAGTCCGACTCCAACTGGTTTGTGGGTACTTTTATGAAGATGATCAAATGAACAACCAACCCCCTACTCACCAAGCCAAAAAATCATGGGTAACAATATAGTAGCAATCGTGGGGCGCCCCAACGTCGGGAAGTCCACCCTTTACAACCGCCTGATCGGAGAACGGCAGGCCATCATCGACGACACCAGCGGGGTGACGCGCGACCGGCAATACGGCAGCAGCTTCTGGAACGGCAAGACCTTTACGGTGGTCGACACGGGCGGCTTTGTAAAAAACTCGGAAGACGTGTTCGAGGCCGCCATCCGCTCGCAGGTACAGATCGCCGTGCAGGAAGCCCGGGTCATCATTTTCATGGTGGACGTCACCACCGGGATCACCGACCTGGACGAGGAGGTGGCCGACCTGCTGCGCCGCTCCGACAAGCCGGTATTCCTGGCCGTCAACAAGGTGGACAACAACCAGCGGATGATGGACGCCAACGAGTTCTGGAGCCTGGGCTTCGAGGAGACCCACTTCCTCTCTTCCCTCACCGGCAGCGGCAGCGGCGAGCTGCTGGACGCCGTGGTGGAACACATCGACGAGGACGAGGAAGAGCAGAGCGACATCCCCAAGTTTGCCATCGTGGGGCAGCCCAACGTAGGCAAATCCTCCCTCACCAACGCCCTGCTGGGCGAAGAGCGCAACATCGTAACCGAGATCGCCGGCACTACCCGCGACAGCATCCACACCAAATATTCCAAGTTCGGCAAAGAGTTCCTCCTGATCGACACCGCCGGCATCCGGAAAAAATCGAGGGTGCACGAAGACCTGGAGTTTTACTCAGTCATGCGCGCCATCAAGGCCATCGAGGAGGCCGATGTCTGCATCCTCATGATCGACGCCCAGCTCGGCCTGGAAGCCCAGGACATGAGCATCTTCCGCCTGGCCCAGCGCCGCAACAAGGGCATCGTCCTGCTCGTCAACAAATGGGACCTGCTGGAAAAAGAGACCAATACCGCCCGCGATTACGAAGCGGAGGTCAAGCGGCGCATCGCTCCCTTCACCGACGTGCCGGTCGTATTCATTTCGGCCATCGAAAAGCAGCGCATTTTCAAGTCTATCGAGGTAGCCCTGGAGGTGTACGCCAACCGCCAGCGCAAGATCAAGACCTCGGAGCTGAACGAAGTCATGCTCGAAGCCATCGAGCGCTATCCGCCTCCCTCCCACCGCGGCCGTTACGTAAAGATCAAATACGTGACCCAACTGCCGACTTACTACCCGGCCTTCGCCTTTTTCTGCAACAACCCCAAACACGTCAAGGAAAATTACAAGAACTACCTGGAGAACCAGCTCCGTAAGCATTTTAATTTTTCGGGAGTGCCGATATCGGTATTCTTCCGGAAGAAGTAGAGGATGGCTATACTGTCTCTTCGAGCCGGTTAAAATTGTTGAATAGTTATATTGTTGCCCCACGCGACGCCAACAATATAACAATACTCCTGACCCCCATTCTGCCAACAATATAACAATATAACAATATTACCTACCCCCGCACCAGCGGCAACGAACAACAGCGCACTGAGCCCCCTGTCGACGGCGCAGCGTCGAACGGCAGCTCTATAACCCTTAGCCCCACTGCCCGCAGGGCCTGGTTGACGCGTCGGCACTCCGGATGGTTGCGGCTGATGAGCGTATGGGAATCCAGAGACAGGACGTTGGTAGCCAACCCGGCTTGCTCAGCGGCCGTCACTTCGATCCACTCGTATTTGTCGATGATGGCGGGGGGGATTTCCCGGAAGCCCTGCGGGTAGATGAGGGCGTGCCCCTCCCCTACCGGATTGAATGCGCAGTCGAGGTGCAGGACGTCTTCCCCTTCCTCAAGGCGGCGGCAAAAGACGGGGATGACCTCGAAATCGGCCCCAAACTGGCCCCGCAGGAACTCACAGCCTGCCTGGTTGGTGCGTTGGGAAAGCCCCACGAAGATGCAGCCTTTGTCGACGATAATGTCACCACCTTCCAACAGAGCCTCATTGCCGGGCGGGAGCAGGATGTTGGGCTCGGGCCCTTCCATTTCCAGCAGGTTCCGAAAGATGCCGGCCGCTTCGTAGCGGCGGCTGCTTTTCGCCATGTTGCAGAGCACGAACCGGTTGCCGATGACGGTGCCCAGGTCGCGGGGCGTAAGCTGGTCGTATACGAATTTGCCGACGTATTCGGGGATCAATACCTCAACGCCTTCCTCCTCCAGTGCCCTGCGGAAGCTTTCGAACTCCGGGCGGAGGTCAGCTTCCGTGGGCAGCCCCTGCTTTTGCGATTCGTTGACCCTTTCCGTATAGGCTTCAACCGCCCGGTACCCTTCGTGCCTGCCGATGATGACTTTTTTCAGCGGGGCGGTTTCGGAATATTGCTGGAAAGCGGCGCTCATGATCCAACCTGATGTGCTTCGTCCAACTGGATAAAGGCCTTCGCCACGGCACTGCGGCTGGCCTCCACCTGTAACCGCCGGCCCTTTTTGGAAGCTTTCGGGCCCATTTCCTTCCTCTTCTGCCGGATGATCCGGCCGGCCACTTTCTGAACAGGAGCATTTTCTCCGATCAGTTCATCGATCACCTCGGTGGCTTTGAGGCCGTGGCCGGTGATCAAAGCCACTGCCTTATCGTAAGGCTTCAGGGCCCCTTCCTTGACCAGCATTTCAATGGCGGCTAAAGCCGTGTAAGAGGCCGGTTCCGGCAGGATGGCATGCTCCAGGGCCAGTTCTTTTTCCTTTTCCAGGAAATCAAACAATGCCTTCCGGATGTGGGAGCGCCCGACTTCTACGGCGGTGCCGCCGGACTCCAGCACCGCTTTGGCCGCCTGAATGGAATCATAGCCTTCTTCGGCCACGATGATGCTGCCGATCCGGGCATCCGGTTCGGCCAGTTTATGGATGTCGCCCTTCACGGGGCGGTTGGTTTCCTGTTCTTTAACCGCCTTGTATACCGGATTGGCGTTCTCTATACCCACGGAAACCATGGCGGGCAGGCTGCCGATGACCCCCAGTTCAAAAAGCTCCTGAAAGCCTCTCCACATGCCGGCCAGGCAGCTGCCGTTGGCGGTAGGGACGGCCACGTAATCCGGCGCCACCCAGGGCGGCACGTGGCCCGATAATTGCCTAACGATCTCCAGGGCGGTGGTTTTGTCGCCCTGCACCCGGTACGGGTTGCGCACGCTCCAGTTGTCGTAGCCGTTGTCGGCATACAGGCCGTCGTAGTTGAGTTGGGAGAATAACCGGTAGCCGGCTTCAAAACTGGTATCCTCATCCCCGATGACGATGACGTCGGAACCGCGGTTGCGGATGAATTCGACCTTTTCCTCATACGTGTCGCCCGCTACGAAGGTAAGCAGGTGCATTTCCGATTGCTGGGCGAACAGGGCGGCAGAAGCAGCGGCGTTGCCCGAAGAGTAAATGACCGCATTGCTGGCCTTTTTGCGGCGGGCGTTCAGCAGGCAAAGCAGCGTCTCCCGGTCTTTGAAGCAGCCGCTGGGATTGTCGCCTTCATTTTTGAGGTACACTCCACAGCCGTAGCCGGCACTTAGGCGGGGAAGATGATGAAAAGAGGTCAACCCTACCGTTTCCGGCACATCGCCCTCCTGGTTAACAAATGGCAGCAGGGCATATTGCAGGATGCCTCGCGGATCGTCGAAATCATACTCATAAAAGGACTGCCGGGCGCGGCGGATGCCGGCCTGGCCGAGATCGAACTCCAGCCCCAGCGCCCGGTACTCTGCACGCCAGTCCTCTTCGCCGCAGTCACAGGTATAGTTCCGGGAAACATTCTCGCGCCCACAGTACAGGCATACTTTCCTGAAGGCCGGGAGGTTCCTCTGCCGGACGGTTTTGGTTAAATCGGTCGGGGAAAAATCCATAAATTGTTGAAATTTGGCTTTGGGTAAAATAAAATTTTATAAGACAAAAAGAAGTAAAAAATAAATTTGTTTTCAGGTTTGCGGCCATCCCGGCCTGCCACTCTCATATAAAAGAACTGCTCATCTAAAGTTGGGCACTGCCGGAAGCCTATGAGCAAAAGCAGCCTGCGGTTGTTGCGAACTCCGAACGCCGAACTGCGAACTTGCCCTGCTCCGAAATGCTATCCTTAAAACCACATCCCGGCCCTGCCGGCCGCACTTTACCGGGCCGAACCTGGCAATTTTACCATTCTGTCTGTTACCTTTGCACCCGGAAATCAGAAAAACGGCCCAATGCCATTTATAGACACACCCATCGACGGCCTGAAAGTGTTCCTGCCCAAAGTCTGGGCAGACGAACGCGGCTACTTCTTCGAATCCTTCAACCAGAACCTGTTCGAACAGGGCGGCGTTATTGCCGACTTCGTGCAGGACAACCAGGCCCGCTCGGCCTACGGCGTGCTGCGCGGCCTGCACTATCAGGTGGAACCCTACGCCCAGGCCAAGCTGGTGCGGGTACTGCAGGGCGAAGTGCTGGACGTAGCGGTCGACATCCGGGAAGGCTCCCCCACTTACGGGCAGTCCTACAGCCTGGTGATCAGCGCGGAAAACAAACGCCAGCTCTTTATCCCCCGCGGCTTTGCCCACGGCTACGTGGTGCTGAGCGAAACGGCGGAGTTTTTTTACAAATGCGACAACTACTACTCCAGAGAACACGAGGGAGGCATCCGGTTCGACGACCCGAAGCTGAACATCGACTGGCAGGTCGGCGAACAAGACCTGGTGCTTTCGGGGCGGGACAGGGGCCTGCCGCTCTTCGGGGAACACCGGAGGGAATAAGGCTGGACAGAAGTTGCCGGGCAGTGCACGATTTATGAAAAAATGCATCTTCCTTCTTCTTGCCTTTCTGCCAATCGGCCTGGGGGCGCAGGTGATCGGCAACCGGGCGTATCAGAACGCTTCTGCCCAGGACACCGACCCGGTTGGCAACGCTGTACAACTTGCCCGGACAGACTCCACGTTCCTTGTCCAGGCAAAGGTGTTGGTCCATGTCCCGGCCGACGAATACCTGGTTACCTTCGGCATCAGCCAGGTGGGAGAATCGCCGCAGGAATGCAATGCCGAACTCAACCGCCGGGTGTCGGCCTTTACCGGCAGCCTGAAGAGCCTGGGAGTGAAGGAACCGGATATTTTCGTGGATCTCATCGCGCAGAGCAAAGTGTATGATTACCAGATAGAAGAGAATGTGGCAGAGGAACGCCTCAAAGGGTTCAAAATCCAGAAAAACGTTATCATCCGCTGTCAGCGCCACGATCAGATTGCCCGTATGCTGAATCTGGCCGCCGAGCAGCAAATTTACGACCTGGTGGCGGTGGAATATGTTTCTACAGATGAAGAAGCCATCTACAGCCGGCTTTTTGACGCGGCGGCGGAGGTGATCCAGCGGAAACGCCAGGCATGGCTCCGCCTTTCCGGAGCGGAGGTTAAGGGGGCGGGCAGGCCCTGCCGCGAACATTTCTACGCCATGCCGCCGGAGAGCCGTTACCGCTCCTACGAAGCCAAGGACAGCGGCGAGGTGTACAGCTCAAACTGGGAGCGCAATTATGTGGTTAAACGGGTACCCAGGGAGCGGACGTTTTTTTACGACTCGTTTAACCCCTCTGGTTTCGACCGGGTGCTCAACCCTCCTCCGGTGGAAGTAGGGCTGGCTTACGTGCTGGAATTGCAGTTAGAATATACACTGAACAAGTAAGCGCGTGAGCTGGGTATCTGTTTTACAGCAACAAAAGGCCATCATCCTCGACGGTGCCCTGGCCACTGAGCTGGAAGCCCGCGGCGCCCGGCTCGACGACGCCCTATGGTCCGCGAAAATACTGCTGGAACAGCCGGCGATGATCCGCCGCCTGCACCTGGATTATTTCCGGGCGGGAGCGGATGTGGCGACTACCGCCAGCTATCAGGCCAGTTTCGAAGGCTTCCGGCGCCGCGGCCTTTCGCACCGGGAGGCGCGGGGTTTGATGCAGCGCAGCGTCGAACTGGCGAAGGAGGCCCGGGAGCTGTTCTGGGCCGAACCGGACAACCGGGCCGGGCGGATTTACCCCCTTATCGCCGCCTCGGTGGGCCCCTATGGCGCTTTCCTGGCCGACGGCTCGGAATACAAGGGGCAATACGGGCTGAGCATTCCGCAGCTGATGGGCTGGCACCGCCCCCGCCTGGAAGCTTTGCTGGCCGCCGGGCCGGACCTCCTCGCCTGCGAAACCATCCCCTGCCCGGAGGAGGCCGAGGCTTTGTTGCGCCTGCTGGAGGAGTTCCCGGAAGCCCGGGCCTGGCTGAGCTTCAGCTGCCGCGACGGGCGGCGCATCAGCCAGGGCGAACGCTTCGGGGATGTTGTAAACATGGTGGATGGTACCGGGCAAGTGGTGGCAGTAGGCGTCAACTGCACGCCGCCCCGCTACATCAGTCCGCTGCTGGAGGAGGCCGCCGCGGAAACGCAAAAGCCTCTGGTTGCTTATCCCAACAGCGGCGAACGCTGGGACGCCGCCCGCCGCTGCTGGATAGAAAGGGAACGGGAATCGGGCTTCGGCAACCTGCCGCTGGAGTGGTTCGCCCGGGGCGCCCGCCTCATCGGGGGGTGCTGCCGGACGGAAGTGGGGGATGTGCGCAGGATGCGAACGGCGGTGTTGGAGGGGTAAAACAAACCTTTTCAAGCCTGTAATAAATGTATCTACCTTACACTCTCAGGCAATGTCCTACTCAAAAAATGCCCGTTCGATCTTTTCCACATACGCCAGCCCCGCCAGCCGGTACAGCACCTGTTTGTAATTCTCCTGGTGCGTATGGCCGAGGCAGAGGTACTGATCCCGGCCGCAGCCAATTCGCCCCCGGGCGGTTTGCGCCGTAACGGTGGGGTCGATGCGCTCCACTTCCCGGAGATATTTTTCATCCCGGGGAATGCAGAACTCGTAGTCGAGGGCCACTTTGCCGCCGGGCGGGCCGAGCAGGCCGTCCTCATCCAGTCCGGACAGGTCGAAGCGGATTTTTTGCATTTGTTCTTCGGTGGGTTGCGACCTGGAGCTGTGGCAGGCCAAAAGCGCCAGGAGCAGGATGGACAGCAAAAGGTGCTTCATGGTTCCAGGTTTTTTATCCAAAACCGCAGCGGCTTGGGCGTTTCTTTGTCCTCATCCAGGTCCTGCCAGCTGATGTAACAGTGCCTGTCTGTCGGAGCGAACCCCCGCTTCCGCCAGAAACCGTCCAGGGGGCGGTAGCCTTCCGGCCGCAGCGGGTGGCCGGCGGGCCGCACCACAGCACAAAAGGCCAGGGTATCAAAACGCCCCAGCTGCCGGGCGCGGCGCTCCCGCTCTTCGAAGAAGCGGACGCCCAGCCCCTGCCCCCGGTAGCCCTTCCGCAGGACAGACTCCCCGAAGTAGAACACTTTCCGCGCATCGTATCCGGCTTCCTCCAGAGGCTGCCGGATGTTGGCTGTTTCATGCTCCAGAGGCAGGGCGGTAGAGGCGCCCACCACCTCCTCTTCGTCGAGCACGAGTACCAGCAGGCTGTCCGGCGCCTGCCGGAAGGCATTCAGGTACCGGCGCTCATAGTCCATATCGCCGTCGTAGAGATAAGGGAATTCCCGGAATACTTCGATGCGCAGGCGGGCCAGGGCGTCGATGTAAGGGGAGGCTGCTTCGCCGGCAAGAGGTTGAACAGTCAGCATAGAGTGATTGCAATTCAGCAGTTTGCGATGTTCGCTAAAGGCTGATAATCTGTCGTTTAAGCCCCTGGGCAAAACCAAACGCCCCTCTGCCCTCTACCGCTGCGGCTTCTCCACGAGCAGGACATGCGCCGGGTACTTGTCCGGGTTGAGTTCTACGTAGTTCCATTCGTTGAACCAGTGGAAGACCTCGCCGGTGATCAGGTCGGTCACTTTGAGGTTGACGTTGCGGGTGATCCCCAACAGGGTTTTGGGCACCTCGATGAAACCGCTCTGTTTGTATTCGACGTCAAAGCTGGCGATGCACCAGACGATATTGCTTTTGTCGTCGTTGTACTTGACGTAGCTCATCAGTTGCTCGTTGTCGGTGCGGGTGAAATGGATATTCCAGGTCGTTTGGAGGGCGGGGTTTTCCCGGCGGATCTGGTTGACCCTGGTGATCACTTCCGTGAGGCGGTTGCGGTAGCTCCAGTCGTAGTGGCGGATTTCGTATTTTTCGGAGTTGAGGTACTCTTCCTTGCCGTTGGTATTGGGCGAATTCTCCATGAGTTCGTACGAAGGCGCGTACATGCCGTAGTTGGAGGAGAGGGTGGCAGCCAGCAGGAAACGTTTGACGAAGGCGTTAGGGCCGGCATTCATCAGTTCGTAGGCCAGGATGTCCGGCGTATTGGGCCAGAAGTTGGGGCGGAAGTACTCGCGCAGCTCCGTTTGGGTGAGTTCGGTGAGGTATTCTTCCATCTCCTTTTTGCTGGTCCGCCAGGTAAAATAGGTGTATGACTGGTTGAAACCGGCTTTGGCCAGCTGGGCCATGACCTTGGGCCGGGTAAAGGCTTCGGCGAGGAAGATGGTATCCGGGTATTCTTTCTGTACTTCGGCGATGGCCCATTCCCAGAACCGGAACGGTTTGGTATGTGGGTTGTCGACGCGGAAAATCCGAACGCCGGCCTCACACCAGAACAGGATGACGCTTTTGAGTTCTTCCCAGAGGTTTTTCCAGTCCTCCGTTTCAAAATTAAGGGGCACGATGTCCTGATATTTTTTGGGCGGGTTCTCGGCATAAGCGATGGTGCCGTCGGGCCGCCAGAGGAACCAATCCGGATGTTTTTTGACATAAGGATGGTCGGGGGCGCACTGGAAGGCCAGGTCGAAAGCGATGTCGATGCCGTATTCCCCGGCTTTTTTGATCAGGTCTTTGTAGTCATCCAGGGTGCCCAGTTCGGGATGGACGGCCTTGTGGCCGCCCTCGTCGCTGCCGATGGCCCATGGAGAGCCTGGCTCGCCGGGGCCGGCATTGACCGAGTTGTTCTTGCCTTTGCGGTTCAGCTTCCCGATGGGGTGGATGGGCGGGAAGTAAAGCACATCGAAGCCCATTTCCTTAATGCGGGGCAGCAGCTTCCCGGCATCTTTGAAGGTGCCGTGCCGGCCGGGCTCCGCGGAAGTGGAACGGGGAAAGATTTCGTACCAGGTGCTGAACAGTTCTTTTTCCCAGCCCACGCGCACGCGCAGGTTTTTGTCATACACCGTTTGGAACTGCTTCATGGGGCAGTCGTAGATGGCCTGGGAAAAACGGGGGCTCAGAGCTGCCTCGATGGCCTGTTCGTAGGCATTTTCATCCTCCAGGACCTGGGCGAACTGGAGCAACGTTTCGGCCTGGGTTTTCGAATAGAGTTTGGCCGTTTCCCGCAGGTATTTCGCACCGATCTGGAGTTCGACCTTCATCCCCTGGCCTGCCTCGTACTTTTTCTTGAAGCCGTCGTGCCAGTGCAGCAGGTGGTCGATCCAGCCTTCGAGTTTATAGTGGTAGACCCCCTTTTTCTCCACGCGGAAAGATGCCGTCCAGACATCATTGGGATGTTCTTCCATGAAAACTTCCGTCCAGCGTTTCTGGCTCTCGTGCCGGAACAGGAGAGAGGCGCGGATGTGGTCGTGGCCGTCGCCAAAGATATCGGCGGTAACGTCGACCTGTTCTCCGGGAATGCGCTTGACGAAAAACTGTCCGCCGTTAATTTCTGGGTGTACATTTTCAATGACAACGCGGTTCCTCATTTTTTTGGGCTTACGTTTTGCGATTGGGATGTCCTTTGCGCCCCTGGCCCCGGCGTGCCGGCTGGTGACCGCGCGCCGGGGCCAGGGGCGCCAGCAGATTTTGCTACGATGGCAAACTTAAAGAGAAAAATTTGAAATATCAGGTATGAGAGGCAGGATTTGCATGATTTACCGTAAGGCAGCGCCGGAGGCTTTGGTTTTGAAGCCGGGCCGGCCGGAAATGTCAACAAAAGGTTAATCTTTCCAAAGAATGGTTAAAAGGGCTGCGCCGTATAACTGGAATCCCTAATTTACGACGATGAGAAACCTGATCCTGACCCTGGTAGTTGTTGGCGCGTTATCAGGCCTGGCTGTTGCCCAGTATCATTTCCTGCGGGTAGCTATAAAGCTGGAGAAGGTAAGGTTTGACCGGGAAGCGAGAACGGCACTTCAGGCTATTGCCGGGCGCCTGGAGCAGCATCGGGCCCTGATCCGGCAATTGCAGGCAGCCCGTGGCCGCCCGGACGGAGCGCCCGCACGCGCCGCAGCCGATTCGATAACCCGGCTTGTCGACAGCGTTTTCCTGGCTCAGGGCCTGGCGGTTGACTTCTCCTTTGCCATTAAGGAAGGGCTGTTGCTTTACCCCATAGTAGAGGATGGCCGTTTCAAAGGGCAGGAAGAAGAGCGCTACCGGACCTACAGCCGTTTACTGAAAGGGAAACTGCGCGAAACGTGTGGCTGCGACCTCTTCTTATTCCTCCAGGTGAACAACCTTTTACCGCTGCTGATGAACCGGCTGTACGGTTTGTTTTTGCCGTCTCTGGCTTTCCTGCTCCTGCTTTTGGCCGCCCTGCTGATCCTGGTGCGGATGCTGGCGCAACTGAAGAGGTTGGACGAAGTTAAAAACGACTTCATCAACAATCTGGCCCACGAACTGAAAACACCGGTTTTCTCGATCTCGCTGCTGTTGAAACTGCTGTGGCAATCCATCGGTGCCGGCGACCGCAGCCGGAGCGAAGAATACCTGTCTCTTCTTCAGGGAGAGAACGGCCAGCTGAAAGGCCATATTGACAAGGTGCTGGAACTGGCCAGCCTGGAAACCGGCCGGTACGCGCTGCAACTCCGGGAGCATCAGCTGCACCCGCTGCTCGAGCAGGTCATCCGGCAGTACCGGCATAAAGCGGAAACCCGGGGCGGTGCGTTGCGCTTCACTCCCGGCGCTGCCCTCAGCCGCCTCCTGGCTGACGAACACTATCTGCGCTCCGCCATTCAGAACTTGCTGGACAATGCCCTGCGCTACGGCGGGGAAGTACCCGACGTCGCCGTAACTACCCGGAATGAAGGCCGACACGTCCTGATCTCCGTATCGGATAACGGGCCGGGCATCGCTCCGCAATACCAGGGGCTGCTCTTCCGGAAGTTCTACCGGATACCGGAAACAAATGCCCGTAAGGCCAAAGGGTTTGGCCTGGGCCTGGGCTTCACCCGGCAGGTCGCCCGCGCCCACGGAGGAACCGTGCGGGTGGACAGCAAAGCCGGGAAAGGCAGTACCTTCACTTTAGTGCTGCCTGCTATTGGGTAGAAGGGGTTTGGGGGTTTAGGCGAGGCCGCTCCTGAAAGCCAGGGTGTTGCTCAGGGCCGAAATACAATAGAAATATTTTGAAATACATTGAAATACCACTCCGCCCAAAGTATTTCAACGTGTTTCTTATTTCCTGGTATCTCTGCCTTTGGCTTTTCCGAAGCAGCCTCATGGGCCCATGGTTCCAATGAACCAATGAACCAGTGAACCAATGAACCAGTAAACCAGCAAATCCATGCCAAAAATCCTGCTGATAGAAGACAACGAAACCCTGGGCTATGCCCTTAAGGAGTATCTGGAACTGAAAGGTTTTGAACTGGCCTGGCGGAAAGACGCCGGACAGGGGCTGGCTTATTTTGAGCGGTATCCAGCCAGCCTGTGCCTGGTGGACGTGATGATGCCGGGGACAGACGGCTTCGGCCTGGCAGCGGAAATACGCCGGCGGTCGCCGAAGATGCCGCTAATCTTCCTCACCGCCCGGGGGTTGAAAGCGGATATCCTCAAAGGGTTCGGGCTGGGGGCGGATGATTACATGGTCAAACCCGTCGACGAAGAGGAACTCGTCGCCCGCATCCGGGCGGTCCTGCGGCGGGCAAACGGGCCGGAGGCAGAAACGGCCCGATTCCGGATCGGGGCCTACCACTTCGACCCGGCCAACCAGAAGCTTTGCCACAGCGGCACGGAGCGCCTGCTCACCGAACGGGAGGCGAGGCTGCTGCACCTGCTGTGCGAACACAAGGGCCAACTGCTGCCCCGGCAGGAGGTGCTCAGAAACCTCTGGCAGCAAAATGACTATTTTACCCGCAGGAGCATGGACGTGTTCATCTCCCGCCTGCGCAGGTATCTGGCCGAAGACCCGAATATCGAGATCAAAAATGTCTACGGGAGCGGGTTTATTCTGGTTGATGGTTGTTAGCTGAAGGGCTTACGGGCAAAATGGAGGGATGGTTGGCAGTGGGGCATAAAAACAACTGTCGCTCTGATTTTATTCAGAGCGACAGCTTCAGCCGGTAATTTTCAACTTCTCGATAGAAAACTTAAACGCTTACCGGCCTAAAAGATTGAACACCCAATTGACCATGTTATTTACAGAAGATTAGCCGATTACTTCTATAAACCTTGTTTTTTGTTTGTTTCTATTACAAATGTACGGCAGGCGATACGCCGGCGTAATGACCTTAGTCATCTTTTTTATTGATTTTTGTCATCTTACTCTATCGGCTCTTCCAGCAACTTCTGGAGTTCCCGTTCGATGGCCTCCGGCAGCAGGGGTCCGTAGTGGTCGCGGAAGCCTTCCAGGTCGTACCAGGTCTGGAACCGGGTGACTTCCAGGTTTTCTTTCTTCCCTTTGACCCGGAAAGTGCGGGCCTGCCCGGAGAGCGACTGTTCGTCGTAAATGGGGTTATCGGAGAAAGGATCCAGCTTATAGGCTGATTTGCCGTTGATGAGAAAGAACTCATCCCCGTTGTAATCCATCGTGCCGTCAAAGATGGCCATGCGTTCATCGCAAATCTGGTAAAAGTTGGCCACCGGGCTTTTGCCTTTCATCAGCGCTTCGACGGTTGCCTCCAGGTCGATGGCGGTCAAGTAAGGGAAGGTGATAAACTGGCCGTTGGTTTCGCTGAAGCCGTATCCCCCCAGGAGGTAAAGCGTATTGCCGTCCTGATAATAGGCCATTCCGGTAGAACACATCTGTTCGCGGAGCAGGCCGTCGAGGTTTCCGCTGGTGTAGGCGGCGGCGCGGTTGCGTTTGAAGTCGATCATCAGAATGTCGAGGTTCGGGAAGTCCTCAGCATACCGTTCGGAGGCCTCCGAGCGGATACTGCCCCCGAAAATGAGCAGGTAGTCTGCATATTTCCCGACGGCGTAGCCGTACATATCCTCCAGCGTCGGGTAGAGTTCAATAGCCCGGGGCGGAAGCTCCCGGACGGTTTGGGCAAAAGTGCTGGCCATGGCGAGAAAGGCTGCGGCTAAGACAATGGATCGTTTCATGCTTTATGGATTTTCCCAGAATACAAAAATATCGGCGGCCCGGGGCAGGCATACTGACCCCGATCAACCAAAGCGGCTGATTTTCGTCAGTCCGGCAATAAAAGGCCCGCCTGACTGGCCTGGCCGCCCAGGCTGTTGCCAAAGAACGGCAATTTGGCGGTTGCCGGTATAATATCGACTAAAAAAAGGGTTCTTTCTGAAAATTTGTGGCGTTTATCTGGAAGAAAGCTTATTATTGCCTGTGTGTTCCCGGGGCGCCGTCGGCTCACAACATTTGTCAAACAAAGAACCAAAAGTATATAACGCGTTTTATGAAAAACATTCTCTTTCCTACCGATCTGTCCCCCGCTGCCGAAAAGGCTTTTATTTATGCGCTTCACTTTGCGGACAAGGTCGGCGCTATGCTGACTACCCTCCATGTCTATATCAAACCTGAAGTGAGAGGAGGCAAACTCCCGCACACCCTGAGCGAATTCTATGCCTCCTATGACCTGGAGCATTTCCAGAACTACAAGGATGCCATCCCTCCCCTGCGGGATATACAGGAGGCCAATGGCTTTTCCCACGTCAAGGTCGTGCATTTGCTCAAGGGCGGCGGCAAAGTGCTGCCCACCATCCTCCAGACCGCCATGGAGGAAGACGCCGATATGATCATCATGGGAACGACGGGCGCCCGCGGGCTGCGCGAGATTTTCCTGGGCAGCAACGCCGGCGAAGTCCTCGAAAATGCCGATTGCCCGGTGATCGCCGTCCCGGAAAAATCGGAATTCGACGGCCGCATCGACCAGATTGCCTTCACCACGACGTATAAAGACGAGGAGAAGAAAGCTCTGGAAAAGGTGATCGGGATCATGGCGCCTTTCCACCCGCAAATCCATTGCATCAACGTGGACCTGGCCCATACCGAATCCATCACCCACCACATGGACGATTTCCGGGCAAGCTTTACAGGCCAGGACAACCTCCACTTCCACGTCCTGGGAGGCAATGACATTAAAGAAGTGATTTTCGATTTCCTGGAGAAAAACGACATCGACATACTGGCGATGGTTACCCACAAGCGCAATTTCCTGGAAGAGCTGTTTAACTACAGCCGTACCAAAATGATGTCTTACCACGCCCGGACACCCATTTTTTCTATTCCGTCGGATATTTTGTAAGTGCCGGGAAGTGAAGGCCCACAAGATGACACCTTTTTTCTCCGTACCTCCGAAAAAAGATGTCACCTTGTGAGCCACATGAGAAATTGCTGAGCAAACAGCGAATTGCGAGCAGTGAACAGCAAACAGTCCCCGAAAAACACTGCGGAAAAGTTCCGCCTTCGCAGTTCCGCTTTCCGACTTTGACATCATTCCGTCCCGGATTCAAAAACCTCCCTTCCCCCCATCATGCCGATCCACTCCCCGTCCAGCGTACGGTACTGCTTCATCAGATCAGCAGTCAGGCAGGAATGGACGGGCAGGATCAGCACCAGGCCGCCGATTTCCAGTTGCTCCAGCAATGGGTTCTCACAGCGCAGGATGCCATGTTCCTGCGAAAGGGCGCGGAGGTACGCTTCGGGCTGCAGCAATTCCCAGCCGCCGCCTTTCCAGCCTGCTGCCAGCCCGTAATAAGGAACGCCATCGGGAAAAACGAGGTGGTCTTTGGAAAAATGGACTGCACCGCCGTAGAGGATGGCCTCGTTCCTGCCCGGGTGTTTGGCGACGACCGGGCAGGCCATCGCCACGGCGATCTCGCCGGGCATACACGATCCGACCTGCCATTGCATCAGGTCGTAAAAAACAAAGTTTCCGGGCCGGATCTCATCCACGCCTGAAAATCCCTGTACTATACTAGCCGTGGGCGTATCGCCTACCGAAACCTGGAGCCCGGGCCAGCGCTCCTGATAGCGCAGGCGCAGTGCGTGCATCACCGCCAGGCTGCGCTGATGTACCTCCGTGATGGCGGCTTTGCCCCGTGCCTGGTAGCTCTGCCCGGCATGGCCGAGGAACAGACCACTGGACATTTTGGGGGCTACTTGTGTAAAGGTGTGAAAGTGTAAACGTGTAAATGATTGGGAGCCAATTTCTTTTACACCTTTACACGCTTACACTTTTACACGGGCCAGAAAATGTC
>JAGFJD010000278.1 GCA_024102975.1 Phaeodactylibacter sp.
ACTGGATATTAAGCCGGAAAAGCTTAGGCCGTTTCTGGAAATGTTGAAGGAATCTGGTTTTCTCAGCGAAAAGGGCATCCTGGAACTCCAGGGTATAGATTTTTCAGAAGCCCATGGGCTGTTCTCAGAAGAGGGCCGGCTTGAAAAAAAAGAAGGAGCAATAAAAGCTATCCAACATTATTTTGAAGAGGCAGGCTTGCCGGTGGAAAAGGTATGGTTATTTGGCTCCTATGCCAGGAATGAGCACACTCCACTAAGCGATATCGACCTGATGATCCGTTTTCAGCCGGATTCCAAGATAGACCTTTGGGACTTTGCAGGTATCATGCAGGATTTGGAAGGCCTTTTAGGTTGCAAGGTAGATTTGGTACGCGAAGGCGGAGCAAAATCATTCGCTATCCCCAATGTCGAAAAAGATAAAGTTCTTATCTATGAAGAAAAAACCACAGGACAAAGAGCGCTTGGAACACATTCTTGAAGCAGCCAGAAACATTCAGGAGTTTGCGAAAGGAGTAACCTATGAAGAATATCTTCAAGATAAAATGATGCAATATGCAATCGTCAAGAACTTTGAAATTATTGGCGAGGCGGCTTATCATCTTACCAAAGAGTTGAAAGAAAAAACAAAGGACAAAATTGAATGGCGGAAGATTACTGCTTTCCGGCATATTTTAGTGCATGATTAGTCGCCTGGCCACTAGCCCGGCCCAAAAACCGCCGCCATTTCCAGCCCGGTTACCGATCCTCTCACCTCCCCTGCCCCGCCACCATTTCCTTCCCGGAAGAAGCCTTATTAGCCGGCGGCTCCTCCTCTCCTGTTTCAGGACTGAACCCATAAGTCACCTGCCCCAGAAAGCCCTTCGGGAAGCGCTCCACTCCCGGAAAGCCGAGCCGGATATCCCGCCCGTTGTGCGGGATGACGGCCGTGCCAAAGAGGTAGTCCCACATCGCCAGCGTGATGCCGAAATTGATGCCGTGGGGGTGGCCCTCCGGCAGGTCGTAGGAGTGGTGCCAGATGTGCATCTCCGGGCTGTTAAATATTTTTTTCATGAAGGGGCCGAGCAGCAGGCTGCCGGCAGCTGCGGCGAGAGCGACAACTGCCAACTGTTGCCACAGCAGCGGATCGGCGAGTATTTTGATGTCAAAACCGCCGGTGGCGATGGCGATGCCGGCAAGCAGCCCCAATACCCCACCCGTCACAAATCCGGGCACAGTGATGTTGGAGTGGTTGTAATGCCCCACCGCCAGGGTGAAGATGTGGATGATGAAGAAGTCATACAGGCCCACGCCCAGCAAGGCCAGAGGGATGTACTCGATCGAACGGTATACGATGGTCTCCATCCAGTGGTAGCGCAGGTGGGCGGCAAAGCCCATTTGCTCTACAGAGTGATGCACCTTGTGGAATTCCCACAATGCCGGAACGCGGTGCAGCAGGCGGTGCGTCCACCACTGCACGAAATCCCGGACGAAAAACCCGACGATCAGGATGAGCCAGAGGGGCGCCGTGCGCAGGGGGTTGGACGCCTGCAGGTCAAAGCCGGCGACAGATTTTATGAGGTTGTTGAAGAACACCACCACGACGTCGGAGGCGGCATTGTAGATGATCAGGGAAAAGAGGAAGAAGTTGAAGAACATGTAGAAAAAGTCCAGCCAGAAGTCCTTCCGGAATTTGGGCTGCTCCTTTCGCCAGGGAGACAGCAGCTCCAGGGCAAAGAAGAAGGCGGATACCAGAATGAGCCAGTAGAAGTAGTTGTGCCAGTCCGGATGCGTCACTTCGTGCCACAAGTAGCGGGCATAACCGCGATAGCCGTCGATAAATTCCTGCCAGTAATTCATGAGCCTATGCTAATTAAGTGCTTGTTTGGGCAAAGATACGGAAATCCGGAGGCGGGAAAAGTGATGTTGGTTACTGGCCGGGAAAAGGCGTGAATGGAGTTTCTCCTGCTTCCAGCGAGACAAGAACTCCATTCACGGCAAAACTTACTTATTCGGCTGCGGCGTCATGCGCAGGTAGGGCTTGATTTCCTTATACCCTTTCGGGAATTTCTTGTCGGCCTCCTCGTTGGTCACGGAGGGAGAGATCACCACGTCCTGCCCCTGTTCCCAGTCGACCGGCGTAGCCACGCTGTAGTTGTCGGTCAGCTGCAGGGAGTCGATCACCCGCAGGATTTCGTGGAAGTTGCGGCCGGTGGACGGCGGGTAAGTGAGGGTCATGCGGACCTTCTTGTTGTGGTCGATCACGAAAACGGAACGCACGGTAAACTTTTCGGTAGCGTTGGGGTGGATCATGTCGTAGGCCATAGCCACCTTGCGGTCCTCATCGGCTATGATGGGGAAGTTCATGGCAACGTGCTGCGTCTCTTCGATGTCTTTGACCCATTTATGATGGGAGTCGAGCGGGTCTACGCTCAGGGCGATGACCTTGCAGTTGCGTTTGGCGAATTCTTCCTTGAGGGCGGCGGTGCGGCCCAGCTCAGTGGTGCAAACCGGGGTGAAGTCGGCAGGGTGAGAATAGAGGACTCCCCAATTGCTGCCCAGCCATTGGTAAAAATCGATTTCGCCTTCAGTTGTTTTGGCTTTGAAGTTAGGAGCAGTATCTCCAAGTCTTAGAGACATAATGTGAAGGTTTTGAGTTTAGGAATGAAACTTGTTCTCTAGGGTAACAAAAGTAAAGGCCTTTTGTATGAGTTGCAATGCATTTCCTTATTTCTGTCCAGGCATTTAAAACCGCTCCGTCCCCGGCAGCGGCCGTTTCACCAACTGGCCGAAGCCGTCGTCCTTCCGCTGACGGAAGGTATACTTGGCGTACCCGTTCAGGTAGGCTTTGCCTTCGAGAAACGGGCGGGCCAGCCGCCCGATGTCTTCGCTTTCGATCAGGAACCCGTCGTGGCCGTAGATGCTGTCGATGAGTTCCAGGCGGGCGCGGGGGATGTGGTTGGCGATAAATGCCTGTTCTTCCACCGGGAAGAGCACGTCGGACTGTATGCCGATGACCAGGGCGTTGGCCTGCACCTGCCCCAGGGCCTTTTCCTGGCTGCCCCGGCCCCGGCCCAGGTTGTGGCTGTCCATGGCCTTGCTCAGGCTCAGGTAGGACAGGACGTCAAACCGCTTGTGCAGCTTGTACCCCTGATAGCGCTGGTAGGAGCTGGCGCGGAAATCATCCAGCTTGCCCGGTTCTTTTTCTGCCTGCGACTGCTGGTAGGTGCGGTAATTGCGGTAAGAAAGCATCGCGATGGCCCGGGCGGCTTCCAGCCCCCGGCGGCCGGCATCTTCCGTGTCGTCGTACAATGTAGGGTCGGCCCCGATGGCCATGCGCTGCGCCTCGTTAAAAGCGATGCCCCAGGGGGAATGCTGCGCATTGGTGGCCAGTACGCAGATATTCTCAAACAAGCCGGGGTCCGTCACCGCCCACTCCAGTACCTGCTGCCCCCCCATCGAACCGCCGATGGCGAGCCGGATGCGCTCAATGCCCAGGTGCGCCTGCAGGAGCTGGTGGGCGCGCACCATGTCCCGGATGGTCACCAGAGGGAAATCCCGGTTGTACGGTTGCCCCGTTGCCGGATTGATGCTCCTCGGGTTGGTGCTACCGTAACAGGATCCCAGGATATTGGCACAGACGATGTAATGATGCCGGGGGTCAAACAGCTTGCCTTTGCCGACCAGGCCCGGCCACCACTCCTCCGCAGCGGAATTGGCGGTGAGGGCATGGCAAATCCAGACGACGTTGTCCTGCTTTGAAGACAGGCGGCCGTAAGTGGTGTAGGCGACGGTCAGCTCCGGGAGGACAGCGCCGCTTTCCAGGGCGAAAGGGGTGTCGATGGTTAGGCGTTCCACGGTTGTAAGTTTTGGGGCCCGGAAGAAGGGGGTTGCTGGATTGCTATATTGCTGAGGGCACTCCGGGGAGTGTTCAAAGAACTGTGTCAACCCGCATTTTTCCAGCCGCAGAAAACGCAAAGGGCCACAGAGCGATTTCCTGAATAACAGGCGCTTACGCGCCCTCTGCGCATCTCAGCGTCCCCTGCGGTTTAAACAAAAAACACAGCGGTTTGAACACTCCCGCACTCCGTCTCCGCCATACAACAATTCAATGATATAACCATTCAGCCATCCACCCCTCCTCCCCAAGCCATTTCAATTATAGTACCTGATCAGACCACTGGACATTTTGGGGGCTACTTGTGTAAAGGTGTGAAAGTGTAAACGTGTAAATGATTGGGAGCCAATTTCTTTTACACCTTTACACGCTTACACTTTTACACGGGCCAGAAAATGTC
>JAGFJD010000289.1 GCA_024102975.1 Phaeodactylibacter sp.
AGAAAGCCCTAATTTAAACTGTTATGAAGCGATGGTTCCATAATCTGTATTATTCTTTTCCGGTGCAGCTCCTGATCGTGCACCTGCGCAGCAACCACCTGCTGATCGGCACGTGGACCCTGTTCGCCCTGCTGCTGTCGGGTTCGTTGGGCCGCAAGTACGGCTTCCAGTATCTGTTCCTCGACCCGGAATACCTCGGGCAGGTCAACCTCTGGAGCTTCTTTTTCGTCGGCCTGGCATTCGGCAGCTTTTTCATGAGCTGGAACCTGACCATTTACCTGCTCACCGCTCACCACTTTCCTTTCCTGGCCTCTCTCGCCCGGCCTTTTACCAAGTTCGTGATCAACAATATGGTGCTGCCCCTGGGCTTTTTCCTTTTTTATATGATATTGGCCGTTCACTTCCAGCGGTACTACGAAGGATTGGGCTTCGGCATCATCCTGCTGAACTGCCTGGGCTTTGTTTTGGGCAGCCTCACCCTGGTATCCTGCTATTCTCTATACTTCCAGTTTACCAACAAAGACATCTCCTTTTATGAAAAGGGCGGGCCCAGGCCGCCGGACCTCAGCCGGAGCTTTGCCCCCGGCCGCCGCCACGTCGACGTGGAGTACATCAAGCTGGACACCACCCGCTGGCAGGTGGCCACTTACCTTTCCGAATCCCTGCAGCCGCGCCTGGTGCGCAGCGTGGCCCACTACGACAGCAGCCTGCTGCGGAGCATTTTCAAACAAAACCACCTCAACGCCCTCATCCTCCAGTTGCTGAGCATGATGACGTTGCTGGCCCTGGGTTACCTCATCGACTATCCGCCCTTCCGGATACCGGCCGGCGCCAGCCTGTTTATCCTGGCCAGCGTGCTGACGGCCGTCATCGGCGCCGTCACCTACTGGTTCAGCGAGTGGCGGGTGACGGTCATCATCCTGGGGCTGCTGGCCATCAACTTCATCACCCGCTCCGAAGCCTTCAACCATCAGAACCGGGCCTACGGCATGGATTACCAGGTGCCGCCGGCCGATTATACCGTAGAAAAAATACAGGGCATCTGCGGCGCGCCGGTGATCGGGGAAGACAAAGCCGCCACCATCGAAATCCTCAACCGCTGGCGCGGGAAAGCGGCGCCGGCCGGCACGATGCCCAAAATGGTGATCCTCTCCGTCAGCGGCGGCGGCCTCAAGGCGGCGAGCTGGGCCATGCAGGTGGTGCAAACCGCCGACAGCCTCCTGGAAGGAGGGCTGCTCCGCCATACCGCCCTGATGACCGGCGCTTCCGGCGGCATGATGGGCATGGCCTACCTGCGCGAGCTGTACCTCCGGCAACAGCTGGGGCATCCCGTCAACTTATACAGCCGGAAATACATCGACAACATCACCAAAGACCTGATCAATTCCGTCGCCTTCACCATCGTCTCCAACGACCTATTCCTGCCCTGGGCAACCTTCGAGACGGGGGGCTATACCTACCACAAAGACCGGGGGTACATCTTCGAGCAGCAGCTCAACGAAAATACGGAGTTCATCCTGGATAAAACCATCGGCGATTACCGGCAGGCCGAACAGTCGGCCCTCATTCCCATGCTTTTCCTTACCCCCAGCATCATCAACGACGCCCGCCGGATGATCATCTCGCCCCAGGGCGTCTCCTATATGATGGTGGCGCCGGTCGGGCAGAGCCATCCCAGCACCGTGGAGGCCGACGCCGTCGACTTCGGCTGGATGTTCAAAGAACAGAATGCCGACAACCTGCGCTTCCTGACCGCCCTGCGCATGAACGCCACCTACCCCTACATCCTGCCCAACGTGCACCTGCCCAGCGAGCCGGAAATTGAGATCATGGACGCCGGCTTCATCGACAACTACGGCATGATTTCCGCCACGCGCTTCATCCAGGTGTTTCAGGACTGGATCCGGAAAAACACCAGCGGCGTCGTGTTGCTGCAGATCACCAGCTCCGAGAAACTGGAGGAGGTGACGCCCAGCGGCGGGCAGGGCATCATCGAATCCCTGATCAACCCCATCGGCATCGCCGGCAAGATGCTCATCCGGCAGGAATTCGAACACGACAATACCCTGGGCTTCGTCTACGACATCCTCGGCAGAGGCCGTTTCGACGTCATCCGCTTCATGTACCGCCCTTCCCAATCGAACAAGCTGGAGGCTTCCATCTCTTTCCACATCACCGAACGCGAAAAAGAAGACGTGCTGAATGCCATACAGTTAGAAGAAAATCAGGCCAGCCTGCGACAGTTGGTGCAGCTTCTTTTGCCCTCCGTCAAACAAAATGCGGCCCAGCGGCATTTGGTTGAGTAGTGATCAGGAGGTTGTTTGCCACATAGTACACATAGAGGTTTTCACATAGAACACAGCAGGCACTTTGCCTGCTTTATTGTGTGGCCGATCAACGCCTGAATATTTTCAAAACAGGACTAACAACATGAAAAAAATCAGCCGCGAAATAGTCAATCAGGCTATGACCTACGAAGCCTATCGCCAGCTCACCGACGAACTGCTGTCCCGGGGCAAAACTACCGGAGGCAACCACAGCGAGGCCATGATCCACTACACTCAGCTCAACGTGGCCCGCATGAACCGCCTGGATAAAACCACCCGCCTGCTGGAAAGCGCCAAAGAGCAACTGCAAAACACCCGCCGGCCGATGATCTGGCTCACCCTCACCGAGGCCTGGTGCGGGGACGCCGCCCAGGTCATTCCCGTACTGCAAAAAATGGCCGATGCCAGTGAACTCGTCGAACTGCGCCTCATTTTGCGCGATGAACACCCCGACATCATGGACGCCTTCCTGACCAACGGCGGCCGATCCATCCCCAAAGTGATCCTGCTGGACGCCCCCTCGCTGGACGTGCTGGGCGACTGGGGCCCCCGCCCGGCGGAAGTGCAGGATATGGTGATGGCAGCCAAGGCCGATCTCGACGCCCTGGCTGATAAGGAAGCTAAGAAAAAGCGCTATCAGGAGCTGACGGCGGCTGCGCAGAAGTGGTATGCTAAGGATAAGACGAGAAGTATACAGGAGGAGTTTTTGGCGGCAGTAGGGGAGAGCGTTGGAGTCAAGGCTTCGGCATAGGGGGGACAAGGCCGATGGTTTGTTGCAATGTTGTATAGCCATCGGCCGACAACAATGCCAAAACGGAAACCCCTGCAAATTCCCGTACCATAAAACAGGTATTTCTCAGCCCCGCTCGTGTTAAAGTTGTTTTTTTGCGATGTGCAAACAGAAAAAAAAGTACATTTATAGAAACGAACGGTAGTGTATTAAAAGCGTTGATGGCCGCAGAGCAAGTTAGGGCGCAACTTTAAGTTGCACCCTAACTTCAACGCCTTTAATGCACCACCGAAACGAACAACAAGAACTCTTCTAATAGACAACACTAACGAAACGCTCAACCAAAACCGATTAATATGGCCCGTTCGCTTTCCCTGTTTGTATTGCCCGCCCTGGCGCTGGCGGCTATCAGCGCCTTGCTGCGCGCTCAGGCGCCCGCCCTGCTTTTAGCAGAGGCGGACACACA
>JAGFJD010000291.1 GCA_024102975.1 Phaeodactylibacter sp.
GACATTTTCTGGCCCGTGTAAAAGTGTAAGCGTGTAAAGGTGTAAAAGAAATTGGCTCCCAATCATTTACACGTTTACACTTTCACACCTTTACACAAGTAGCCCCCAAAATGTCCAGTGGTCTGCCAGGCGGCCCTAAGTCCAGTCAGTATGTTCTCGTGAAAGGTTTCTGAAAAGCAATACAGGACGAACGATTGGAAAAGCAGCCTGAATGTTGCCTGACGACATCCGGGCAGATAATTGCTATAGTGGTGGAACACAGGTTATGACAAAAAAGAAAACCTCTTTCTTATTAACACTTGTGCTGCCAAACAGGACCAGACATAATTACGGCGCCGCCGCAGGAATGTTACACCCCGGCATCAGAAAACTTTTTCGTGCGCTTGGGCTTTCGCCCGCCGAAGGCGGAGGCGGGCAAAAACCGAGAACATAAATTCCCTTACCTGTTTGGGGATAAAATAAAAATCCATATTTTTCAGCCGTCGCCAACAAAACTTCCCGACGGTGCAGCGGCAGAAAAATATTATTCCCTTTTAAGTCCTGAAAAACCGATGGCAAGCCGTTGTTCCCGGCATTGGTGCGCCAGGAGTTGATAGTAAATATCATTAGCAACTATTTATTCATCCAATAAACACACAATTCCCTATGAGACTCCAATCTCTACTTGCCCTGGCCGGCCTTGTCCTGCTCATCGCCGGTTGTTCCAAAGACAAACTGGACCCGGCTCTTTCCGAAACCGCTCAGCCGGAACCCATGACGAAGGCGGAAATGGACCGCATCGTCGAAAGCTTCCTCCAGGAACAGAACACGCCCTACCGCTGGCAGCAAGCCCCGGCCCGGATGCTGTGGAGCGCATCGGTCCGCTCTGATTCCATGATGGCGCTGGGCTACCAGCCGGCCGGCGAGCAGGACGTCCAGAGCCGCATCCACGAGACCGACCCCAACAGCGAGGCCTGGGCGGCCGCCCGCGAGAAGCTGGTCCGCTTCGTGGTGGAGGAAACCAACAAGGCGTACCCTGGCCTGAACGCCACCGCCGAAAGCCTTTTCCTCAACCTCGATCGCCAGTACCTGCCCACCCTCGACGCGCGCATCTTCGACCAGCGCATCATCGAAGCCCTGCTGAAGATGCCGGAGGTGCGCTATCTGGAACCCATGGGCTACACCATGGGCGAGATCGGAAACCGCAGCGACTCCGGCTGCGGGGTCACGGCGGCTTCCAGCATCCCCACGGCTGATTACGTCACGACCGCCCCTTCGGTCAAGATTCCCTGGAATTTCTATTACTCCAATATCCCCGCCGCCTGGAGCACCAGCACCGGCGCGGGCATCAAGGTTGCCCTGATCGACACGGGCACGCCGACGTCCTCCAGCCAGCCCAAGCTGGGCAGCGAGTTTAACTCGGGGTATTCTTCCGGCCGCAGCCTGGAACGGCTGGGCACCCACATCAGCGGGATGTGGTGGTGGGCCTCCAACGACGGCCCCAACGACCAGTGCGGCCACGGCACACAGATGGCCGGGCTGATCGCCGCCCCCCGCGGCTCGGGCGGCGCCTCCGTCGGGGCAGCCTACAATTGCAACCTGAAGGCTTTCCGCGCCACTACCGACGTGGTGATCAACGGCTCCAGCGAAAAGGCCGGCGTGCGCGACGCCCTGTACATCTCCGGCAACGACGGCGCGGTGAAGATCGTCAGCATGTCCATCGGCGACGTCTTCTACAGCAGCACCGTCGACGACGGCATCCACTACGCCTACAACCGCGGCAAGATGCTGATCGCCGCCGCCGGCACCTCCCTGAGCTGGACGAGCTGGTGGGGCGTCATCTTCCCGGCCAGCGAACCCGAAACCGTAGCCGTCACCGGCATACAAGACGCGCCCTACTACACCAAGTGCAATACCTGCCACTCCGGCTCTCAGGTGGACTTCGTCGTGGTCATGCAGCGCGCTTCCAATACGGACCGCACCTCCCTGACCCTGGCGCCCAGCGGCAACACGCCGGCCTACGTCGGCGGCTCCTCGGCAGCCACCGCCACCACGGCCGGCATCGCGGCCCTGGTGTGGGCCACCAACCCCTCCCAGTCGCGCAGCCAGGTGCTGAACCGCATGAAACAGGCTTCCCAGATTTACCCGAGCCGCCACAGCGAGTTTGGCTGGGGGCTGATCGACGCGGCAGCGGCGGTGCAGTGAAAACAATGTTTTTATTTGGGGCCGCGCATTTGTGAGAAAGTGCCTGGGTAGAGTGTTGCCTGCCAGGCTTTCAGGCGGCTCGCCTGGCGACAGGCAGAGAGCGCAGGAGCAATAGATTGGCAGTTGCCTGCTGCGGGCATGATACGTTCTGCCGCGCAACGGGCAATTGCCGGTCTGTTTGCTCAGGATGTGCTTTGCTTCGGAGGAGGTTGGTATTTCAGGTGGATCCTCGCGTAAACCTCTTTGGATATTTTAGGCCCTTCGCCCATGTGTTCTATTACTCCGTACCGGCTTAAGTTTTCGGCCACCACTTTTTCCTCTATGACGAGAGCATACATTTCGCTGAAATGTTCAGCTCGGGTTAATACTACGGCGTGGCGCATATTCCCGGCAGTGTTTTTGCACCGGACAAACAAGAGGACGAAATCATCATCAAAATGGCTTTTCAATTCTTCGGCTTTAAAGATAACCTGAACGCCATTTTTCAGCTCCTTGACTTTTTCCAGGTCCTTGTTCTTTTTGGCGCCTTCTTTTTCTGCTTTCTCCGAATTGGCCGCCTCCAAAGCATATACGCAAAGGTCTTCAAAGGAGACGCCGTTTTTTTCTGAGAGCGCCAGCAACTTCTGAAAGCTCTCCATGACTTCACCGGGAATGCTGCCTCCCCGGGTTTCAGCCAGCCAGGCACTCTGAAAAAACAGTGGGTGGTTGCCTTTAGCCGGATTGCCTATATATACGTCAAAAGGAGCTTTTTTATCGCCAAAATCACACGGAATGGTAAATTTCTTCATGTTTTAAAATGTCACTTTTTCTTTAATTCCCGACACCTCGAGTATTTTGCGGTAAATTTCATGGTCGAGCCTGCCAATATGCTCCAGGATGTTTGCCTCGGCGCCGTCTCTGGATTTTTTTAAGATGTAGACATGGTGTTTATAATCAGGATGGCCTAACTTACTCAACAATACTTTAAGAATCTCCTGACGGGTTGAGGAATCCGTTTTGTTGTAATTGCCAATCGCCGCAAGTATATTGACCATGGCATACCGGGCGCTCAGGCTTACATCATCCATGGATACGGCAATAGCTTCGATAAAGTGCTGGTCAATTTCTTGGAACCGCTGCGTTGAATCCACTGCTACTTCCTGCACATTGGAAATGTCCTTGAGGGCAGTACAGAAGGCTTCAACCGATATAGGGGACATTTTCCTCAGCAGGCTGAGGCATTTGATGGCATTCATCCGGTCGGTGAAGATGGGGCTGCGCCGGACGACCCGTTGCAGCACTCCTTCAAAGTCAGGCAGGTTTTTCACCTGGCGCATATACGTGGATGGCAGTTTCTCTGCCCCGGAGCTGAGGGCATCCAAATATACCATTCGCGTCATCCAGTGGACACTGTAAGCATAGGTCTCTTTTTCTCCCTGCTCTTTTTCTGCTGTCAGGAAGGGCAATACCTCGCCAGCAAAATCGTGGTATGCTTCCGGGCGCTGGTCAAAAAAGGAACCCAGAATACGTACGCAATTTTTACTGTAAGCTCTCCACCACCGGTCTTTAGTGGCTTCCAACAGAGCGGGCAGCAACAAGCCTTTATTATTCAGAGCTGCTTCGATATGAGATAGGGCGGTTTCCGGCTCGCTTCCGTATTTTTGGATCAGGTGCCGGCAGATGGCCTCGGCGGCAGCCAGTTGCAGGACCGTATTGCCGGTATTGAGAAAGCCGGAAATATATTCCTCTTCTGATGCAAAATTGCTTCTTCCCAATGCTATCAACCCGAGCTTTTGCTGAGATTCTGATCCGGAAACAATTTTTTCCCGGAGCAGCCGGATGTCGCTCTGCAGGAGTTCCGGCAGGTATCCGTATGCATCCAGGGCAAAGTTCTGAACTTCCGGGTCATCTGAAGACAAGTTATGCGCCAGAGCTTTTCTGATGTCTTCCGTATGATTCTCATGCAGGGAAAAGACGCCTTTCTGCTGGTGCAGGACAAAGATCGAGCTGTACAAAAACTGCTTGACAATGCGTTTGTCCTGATGGTAGAATCCTTTGAGGTAAGCTTGGTGTGTAGGTTTCCCGCTGATCTTCTGAATCCTGGCAAGGGTACTCAATGCCAGTTTGCTCTTCCGTCCCTTGCCTTCAGCTTCCCGGATCAGTTGCTCAATGATCTCTGCATCGTCGAATATAAGGGATTCGTACAGCCAGCTGAGTGCTTTAATGAGATAAGGAGCGCTATCTCTGTGCTTGCTGATGGCCTTTTGAATCTGTTTGATGCAATCCAGGCCTATCAATGAAGTAGAGAACGCAGTCCGGTTTAGCGCCAGGTTGGCCCTGTTCCTGAACTGGTCCTGTTTTTTGTCAAAATCCTCGAACAATATTTTTTCCAGAAGCGGGAAAGATTTGCCGTTGATCACTCCGGACTCGAGCAGGAGCAGGCTGGAGAAACAACGAATCTTCTCATCGTCCGAATTCAGCCAATTGGCCACCACTGTTATAGCTTCGGGAACGGGTGCCTTCACAACCGGGAAAAGCTGGTACACCAGTTTTGCATGTTCCTGATGGATAAGATAAGAAATAGCCAGCGCACCTTGGAGCGTTAATTGGATGCCGTCTTTCTGGCCGATGCGGCACAGTTTGCCGACGAGTTCCTCTAATCTTGGAAAACCTGGCACCTGGACAAGTTCCCACAATTCCTCTGCATTTTCCGGCAAAGTGAACAACTGGTTGCCATCCCGGATCAGGGCACCGAGCGATAGCAGGGCGAGTTCTGCATTTTTCTCTTTAATGTCGGGCAGTCCTAAAAAATAGGGATAGTATCGGTTTTCGATAAGCGAACGGTGAATGGGGTTGGTGAGCCGGGCTTTTTGCTGAAGGAACATTTTTCTTAGGTTACGCGAGTTCAGTATCCAGGGTTTGATCGCCCGCAGGCTGATGGCCAGGCCGTCTCCCGGGGCAATCTTTTCTGCCTGGTGCAGTGCTATGGCAATAACGCGTTCCCGTTCGGATGCAGGGCAAAAGGATACCAGTTTTAGAAAACCCCGAACCTGCAGTTCCGGCGTTTCCAGATGGGCAATTAATTCCTCGGCCAGGCCGAGCAGAGAGGCCAGGCTCTGTTCTTTCAGGCTGCCGCTTTCCGTGTAGGAGAGCAGTTCGGTTTTCCGGTAATAGGCCAGGACTTCAAACAACAGGCGCAGCAATTTATCGGGACGGTTCATGAAGTTCCGGCTCAGCCCGCGTAGGTCGAAGGATTTTTGATTGTCTCTGGCTGAAATCAGTATATGAGGGTACTGGCTGTGGCTGTCTTCTTCCGGTTCGAGGGGGGACTCCCAATCGATGTAGCTGACCGCAGCCATTTGGGGCGGGGCGTTTCCCTTTTCCGTATCGGGTTCCCCTTCCTCTTTTGGAAAGAATAATTTAATGGTTTCCTCGGCAAATAACCGGCTTTTCATCCTGAGCAATACGATCTTTATAGTGCCTTTCAGTTCGGGGTATTGTTCTATCAGCGGCTTCAGCTCCCGGAGGGCCCAAAATTTGAGCATGTCAAATTCATGGCTCATGGCATCAATATTCCGGATGGCCTCCTCCAGAACGTCTTTCTTGCTACGGGGTTGGTAGGGTACTCTCTCCACAGCCCATTTATCGTGTGGCGGAAGGCTGATGGCCTGGCTCACTTCCGAAAAGCTCGCCGCAATGGTCTCCGGGCCGAGTTTATTGATCTCTTCCCCAAGCGTGTCCAGGACGACTGCGATGTTGTAAGCAGGGTCGTCTGAAGTGAAGGCGTGGACCCACAGTTCTGCCAGTGTCCGGGGCTGAAGTTCTGCAGGCATGGCCTGAATCCATGTTATCGGGCTTGATATTTTTTCTTCGAAGGATGTCGTGATTTGTACTACATTGGTTACAAAGCGCTGGATGCTATCCATGTTCATCTCCTTGACAATGCGGCCGATTGAGCCGGAAGTCTCCCGCCCCATTACTCCAACCGGGCGCTTGAGCAGCATGTTCAGGCGGCTCAACCGTTGGATGGCGGCCTGGTTAAGCTGTTCGTCTGGTTGCGCCGCCAGTTTTTTCAGCTCCGGGACGATGGGTTCTCCCATAGCGGCCAGGCATAACAGGCAGTCTACGCGTTTTTCCAGGCCGTTTTGGTTGCGCTGCCATTCCTCGTGGCAAAGCTGTTTAAGCGCGCCTGGGCTTTCCTCCTCTTCCAGTGCTTCAATAATGTCGTCCGTCAGGAAGGACTCCTGAAAGATGCCACCCGGAGAAAAAGAAAAGAATGACTTGTTGTTTTCTTTCTTTTCGACCAGCCCTCCGTACAGGAGAAAGATCACCTTTGCCCAGGCTTGATTGTTGTTGATAAAGCTGGCCACTTCAGGATATTCCTGCAGATAGGCCCTGAATTCCAACGAAGGATGATTGAGCAAATCCGGGTTTTGGTTAGCCACATCCTGCAGGATGCGGTGGAAGGGCCAGTCCCAGGCCATTGCATCGTGGCTGCGGTGTTCGATGACAGCGTTAACGATAGTTTGGGTATGCCATTTCAACTGGTACACCAGGTGCGCCACTGCATTTTTCAGCCGCCGTTCAAATTGGGAGGACTTTATGATGAAATCGAAGATTTCCAGTACCTTGGCGTGTATCTCCTGGCGTTTTTTCAAAACGAGGAAGGTTTCCTCTACATTTGAGCGGAGGATTCCTCCATCCTCAAACGACTCTGTTGCGGCGTAAGCCTGAATGAGTTTAAAGACAACGTCCCTAACCAGGTCTCCGTCGGGCTGGTAGCTCATTTCTGCGAACGACAGAGCAGCCAGGTTGGCACTTCGGGGCACGAGGTTGCCCATGGGATCCTGAATATCCAGCAAGGCGCGAAGCACTTCGTCCCGTTCTTCTTTGAGCAGGCTCTGGTTCATGGAGCCGATTGCCATGAGCAGCGGTTCCCGCCAGCGCGGTTGATAGGCTTTGCTGATGATGGCTTCGGTTATCTTTTCCCGGTAGCGGATGAGTTTGCGGGCAGCAAAATATTCCTCAAAAGTAAGGTGGAGAAAACCATACAATTCTTCTGCCCTTTCCGCCAGGATGCCCACCTCTTCCCGGAGGGATTTCAGGAACAACCGGACTTCAATATCGATGTTTGTAGAAGGGGCGACCTGTGGGTTGTCTTTATAGAAACACTCAATGCCCTGACGGGCTAATATCTCCACTTCCTTGCCAATGATTAGCCCCGTTGGATATTTTTCATGGATGTATTCTGCTATATCCTCCAGGACGTATGCTGTTTTTTTTCTCAGCGTTTCGACCTCCTCTGCCCGGTTGCGGATTCGGGATTCCCATACCTGAAAAAAATTATCAGCGGCTTTTTTGTAAAGGGCCACCCGCGTATCCGGCAGTTTTCTGTCTTCGGAGTAATAGATTTTGCACAGTTCCGTAAGCAGCAGGGGGTTGCTGGCCAGGTCTCGGACCCCATGGCGGTTGGGAGAAAAGATCAGGTGCAGTAACCCCCGGGCGAGTTCCACGGCCTCGAATTCAAGCTGCAGGAGCTTTTTTCCCGGATTGGCTTTCTGGTGGGCGGCTTTCATCCAGGTGCCGCAGAAATGTTGAATGGCCCTTTCTTCCATAGCCTGGATCGTGACGTGAAAGAGTTCTTCGTGCTGGACCGGGCAAGTGTGGTAACCGGCGATCCGGCTTGTGATCACCAGTTTATTGCTTTTTTTCAGGCCCTTTGCTTTTGGGAGGTCTACCACACGGCAGATGAAATCCTGGATGGCTGCCACCATATCTTTGCGCTCCAGTTCTTCTGAGATTTCGTCCAATCCATCCAGCAAAAGTACGGCTTCTCCTTTGCGAAGAAAATCGAGCGACAGTTCCCGGAGCGCATCCGGGCTAATGGGCTGGTTGGCGAGCAGGCTTTCTTCGTGATAATAGGGGTATCGCCCCATCCAGGATTGGCATCCGATAAAATCATCCAGTTTCAGCTTGGGGTTTTCCTTTTGTGCCTGCGCCAGCTCTCCCACCCGGATCAATATTGGAAAGCGGTTGCCTCCAAAATCGAAATGGCTTCCGGGAGCAGCGCCAGCAGCATTTACCAGGTGGGCAGGCACTTTAAGTGTTTTGTCTCCCTGAATGATGGCCTGGGCGAACATCAGCGCCAACCACCGGGCCAACGTGGTTTTTCCGGTACCGGGGTCGCCGAGCACTACCAGTTTGTCATACCGGATGAAGGCTTCCGCCAGGTTCAGGTTGGCTCCGGCGGCTTCGCCTCCCCGCAGTTTCATGTCCCGTTCATCGATTGAGGGCATGATTGCGGTGCGGCCGAGCAGCCGGGACCGCTGCTGCTGCTTCTCCAGCTCCGAAACAGGTTGTTCCTCCCAGCTTTTTTCCAGAGCCTCCAGTTCTTCTTCAAAGAATTTCTGAGTCTGGAATATCTCATAGGATTTTGATAATTCTCCACGAAGGGAAACAAATACTTTATCCAGGGCTATTTCCGATGACCCTTTCAGGCCAGCCATGGGTATCTTGGAATGCTGTTTTTCAAGCCATAACGCATAGGGCAGGGCCAGGCGCTGGCGATTGATGAAACTGGCCAGTTCCGGAAGCGAAAGTTGTAATACGTTTTCATCGCCAACGTACAGCGCCCAGGCCGAAGTGGCCGGCTTGACATCGATGCCTCTTCCGCCGCGCTTTCGACGCTGGACCGTAAAATCATCATCGGATCTCAGCTCTCTGGCCACCAGATAGTTTTTTGCATCATTGAAAGCCCTTTCGATGGAATGGTTCTCGGCGAGCCGCTTGTAGAACCACCTGGCAAAGGCCAGGGCGGCTTCATCGTCCACATCTACTTTAGTGGCGACAACTACGCCTACGCCAGCCTCCAACAGAAGGCTGACCTGATTTTCGGTCGAACAGCCATTGAGGAATACTATCGGCAGGCAGCCGTGTTCTTTGATCATCCCGGCCAGGCCCTTGGCGTTCGCCTTGGTGTCCTCCAGATGAAGGTGAGTGCCTCCGGCGTGCCCGGCATAGTGAAACAGGCCCACCCGGTTGATATTATTGTTGAATACATCGAATATCTGATCGATCGTAGCATTCGGGATGTTGACGTGTTCTAAAAAGGAGCAGGGCTGCAGGCAATGCATTATTTCTTTTTCCTCTTCATGCAGCATGTCCAGATAGGCGTCCTGGTCATTGGCATACGCGGTAATAACCACCGGTCTTTCCACTGAACTGAAAGGCTGATCATTGCTCATGATAGTCTCCTTTTCCGGAGTTTTTGGTTCAAAACTGCGTAGCTGTTATCACAAACCCGGCCTCCAAACATGCTCTTTGCACTATTGTCAAGGAATTTGCCTTCTTCCCATAGCGTAGCGTAAGTTATAAATATTTGATTATTTATCAATTACCTTTGCAAACAAAGAGGTGGGAAGTGTTTTTGCATTCTCCATTATTAATTGCGACGGCAAACTCTGCTGTGCCGCAGGCCGGCAGGTTTTGTTTAAACCGCTGGGAGCGCTGAGATGCGCAGAGGGCGCGTAAGCGCCTGTTATTCAGTAAATTGCTCTGCACTCCTCTCCGTTCCCTGCTTGCCTGCCATTCCTGCCATATCGCCAGGATGGCAGATTGGCGGGCGGCTAGAAAAATGCGGGTTGACACAGTTCTTTGAACGCTCCCAATCAACAAACAACAATCAACGAACAACCATATCCCCTCTGCCGGATTTTCCCTATATTAGGCGCTGTAAACACAATATGCCGCCATGACCGCAGAAGCTTACTACGAACAAGGAAAAAAACACCTGGAAGCCGAAGCATACGAAGCGGCCGAAGCGCAATTCACACAGGCTATCGAACTGGAACCCGAATGGGCCAAGGCCTGGCACGGGCTGGGCCTCCTGCATTTCAGCCAGGAAAAATACGAGGAGGCCATCGACGCCTTTCAGCAGGCCACCGCCCTGGAGGAAGAAAATCCGGTTTTCTGGCTCTCCCTGGCCAGAGGATACGCCTTTTACAAACAACCGAAGGAGGCCCAGGACGCCTACCAGCAGTCCATCAAGCTGAACCGGCAGGCGCCGGAGCCGTGGAACGGCCTGGGCGTCCTCTATTTCGAAGCCCTGGGCAAGCCCCAAAACGGCGTACAGTGCTTCCGCCGCGCCGAATTCCTGGGAAAGGGCGCGTTCGCCGGCAATTTATTTGCGGCTTTCTCGCAGTTGCCTCCTTTCCCGTTCTTTTCCTTCCGCATCATCCGGGATTATATGCCTGCCGGGGATTACTCAAAGTGGAAAGGCTACCTGCGCCATGCCTTCGACACAGCCCTCCCCCTGGCTTCCTACCTGAACTGGCTGGACAAAAAGCAGGAAAAAGGGGGCCTGCCGGATGCCCAGTGGCACAAGCTGCTGGGGCTGGCCAACTATTATATGGGCGACCCCGCCCCGGCGCTGAAACATCTTACCCGAAGCCTGGAGCACCGGCAAGGCCCGGATTTAATGGCTTCCTACTACCAACTGCTCGCCTGCTGGGACTTCCTGGAGCCGGACGCCCCCTACCTCGAACCCGCCCTGGAACAGGCCGCCGCCTACCTGCCGCCCGAGCAGAGCAGCTGGAAGTTCTGGCAAAAAAAGGAAGAAGCGGCGCCCTTGTCCGGAGCAGGCCTGGAGCAGTGCTACTACGCAGGCCTTGTTTTCGTGGAAAACGACGAAATGGAGAAAGCCCTGCAGTGCTTCGAGCGCATAGAGCGGGATTTCCTGCCGGCGGCCTACCAGGCTTTCTGGTGCTGCGAGGAGACGGTGCTGCCCAAAAAGAAGAAAGAAAAAGGCGAATTCCTGTTGGAGCAGGAGGCGGCGCAACAACAATTTGTCAACGGCCTGCAACCGCAACTCCTGAGCCTGGACACAAAAGAACCTCTGGTGCCCTTCCTGTTTGCCGTCCGCTACGCCGAGCTGGAGGAAGCCATCGAGCGGCTTCATCTATTCGCCGAATTCGAAGGCGCGCCTCAGGAATACGAGATTCAGAACTCCAGGGAGCAGCCGGCCTTTCACGAGCTTTGGCAGCTGGCGCCGGAGGATTGGGAGCGGGCTGCGGCTTTGCTGCTGGAGGGAGTGGATAATTCCGCTTTCCGGGAGCAGGTGGAGGCGTATCTGAGGGGGGAGATGGGGAGTGAAGAAGAGGAGTGAGCGTGTACAGTGGGAGTGTTCAAAGTTCTGTGTTTACCGGCCCTTCGCGACAAGCGGGCCGGATAAAGGCGTATATTCGGCAACGCAAAACAATGAACAACGCTTGCCTGGCACCGGGAGCGCCGCTCCGCACACGACAAACAACACTAACAAAACGCTCATTAACCAAAACCGATTAATATGGCCCGTTCGCTTTCCCTGTTTGTATTGCCCGCCCTGGCGCTGGCGGCTATCAGCGCCTTGCTGCGCGCTCAGGCGCCCGCCCTGCTTTTAGCAGAGGCGGACACACA
>JAGFJD010000248.1 GCA_024102975.1 Phaeodactylibacter sp.
CAGAGAGGCACGGAGGTCAACACAGAGTACACGGAGTTTTTTCCATTGATAATCAGGTCTCTGTGTGGCTCTGTGCCTTCTCGGCGTACTCTGTGTCCAGAAAAATGTCTAGTAGTGTGCCCGGCTCAGCAAATTGCAAATTTGACGGCCTTTTGCAATTGATCCAAGAACATACGGGCAAAAGCACCATCCGACTCGTGCCACTGCTCGTCTATGCCCTGGAAATTCATGTCGATAGGGAGATATTCTGCGGAAGCCCCCAACGCTTCGGCCAGGAAATAAAGCGTCGTCGTCTTGCCATACTGCCTCGGCCGGTTTATGATGAAATATCTGCCTCGTTCCACCATGTCCAGGATGCTGGCGAGCTTGGCGCTGTAATCCATCATATAGTGGAGGTGCGGGTAGCAGATGCCGGTGATGTTGAATTCTTTCTTCATGTCTTTGCCCAGGTTAAAACAAGATAACCACCTACACCTTCAGCTGGACCGCCTTGCGGTCGAAAGGGTTGAGCGCCACGCCGGACACCTGCGCCTCGGCCTCCACCCGATATTCCGACTGGACGCCCCGCAGTGCTTTGGCAGCCAGCGCCAGCCCGCCGAAGAGAAAGTTTTTCTTGCCGAACTCATCGACATTGGATCGCACGAGGCTGAAAGGCAACCGGAAGGGAACCTCCACGGCTTCTTCCGCCGGCACTTCAATGACCTGGTGGATTTCAGCTACCCCAAGTTCATACTCATCGATGAGCTTTTCCTTGCCGCGGCCGCGGGTGTATTTTTCAATGAAGGCGATCTTGATGCTGGTAACGGTCTGCGGGTTGAGCGACTGGAAGCGGATGCTGCCGAGGATTTCTCCGGAACGGGCATTCACTTCTTCCGGCAGGACGAGCTCCAGCTTCACGCCCTCGATGCCCAGCCATTTCTTTACTTTCCCTAACATGGTTGTTTTTTTGTGGAATTTCACCAACGGAAATTTGACGAAGGCCCATTTTTCGCAGGAGGCCTCTTTGCCTTTACACCATCCGCTTATGCCAGCTCTTTTTCAGGGGCTTTAACCAGCCGTGGTCCAAAGCATCCTTGGTGTTCACCAGGGTGTCGAATACCAGCGTATCGTCGTTTATCCTGCCCTCCTGATACAGTCGGACAAATTCTTCGCGGGGCACGGTGAAGACCTCATCTCCCTCTTTGTAGGAGAAAGCCATGCGGTCGAACAGGTCGACTCCGTACTCCGCCTGCAGTTGTTTGAGGAAATAAACCGACTTATCAATGGAGCATCCGCTGGCGTCCGCCTGGCTTTCGTCGACCATGAGGACGACGAAGCGGTTGTGCAATACTTCGGCATGGGCGCGCAACTGCCGGTTGTGGCTGACCCAGCTTTGGGCGAAAGCTTGTGCTTTTTGGCGTATCTCTGGTATGTCTTCCTGCCGGAATGGGCGGTTGGACTGGTAAACCCAGACGCGGGTGATGCCGGGAAGGGTGTCGTATTTGGTCATGGTTGTTAATGTCTTTGGTACTCAGTGATTTACTTTAAGTAACAATTCAATCCTTTGGTAGTTTTTATGCCAGCTTTCGCATTTCAGGTCCTGGTGCGCTGAAAGCTTGTTGATCCGGTCCATCCTGTCTATTTCAACGCACCGCTTGAAAGTGGCACGTCCGGCCCCCCAAAACCTGTTCATCTTGTCCATCCTGTCTATTTCAACGCACCACTTGAAAGTGGCACGTCCGGTTCAGCCCTCCTCCTTCAATTTCATATTATTCAGGATCAGCTCCGCCAGGTCATACACCATCACGTCATCCTGTCTGTCTTTTTCCTTTATGCCGTCGCTCATCATGGTCAGGCAGAAGGGGCAGTTGGCGGCGACGACGCTGGCGCCGGTTTCCAGGGCTTCCTCCGCCCGCTCTGTGTTGATGCGTTTGTTGCCCGGTTCGTCCTCCTTCCACATCTGGGCGCCGCCGGCGCCGCAGCACAGGCCGTTGGAGCGGCAGCGCTTCATTTCGACCAGGTCGCCGTCGAGGGCTTCCAGCACTTTGCGGGGCGCTTCGTAGACGCCGTTGACGCGGCCCATATAGCAGGAGTCGTGATAGGTGATGCGCTTGCCTTTGAACTCGCCCCCCTCTTTCATTTTGATGCGCCCCTGGTCGATGAGTTGCTGCAGCAGCTGGGTGTGGTGGATGACCTCATAGCTGCCGCCAAGGGCGGGGTATTCGTTCTTCAGCGTATTAAAGCAATGCGGGCAGGCCGTGACGATTTTTTTGACGTTGTACATCTTGAGCGTCTCGATGTTCTGCAGGGCCAGCATCTGGAAGACGAACTCGTTGCCGGCGCGCCGGGCGGGGTCGCCGGTGCACTGCTCTTCGTTGCCGAGGATGGCAAAGTCCACCCCTACGGCATTGAGGATTTTGCAAAAGGCGACCGTCACCTTTTGAGCGCGGTTGTCGTAGCTGCCGGCGCAGCCCACCCAGAATAGGATTTCGGGCTCGCGGCCTTCGGCGGCCAGGGCGGCCATTCTGGGGATGTTGAGGGTACTCATCTATGTTTTGTTTTTTTGAATCTCGAATATGTCTTGTAGGGACAGACCGGACCGCTTTCACGCAGGTTGTTGTTTTGTCCGGATTTCAGCAATGGTTGACCGGACGGTGTTCAACTCTTGAGAGGCGCCGAGTTGTTCGAAAATGCGTTCGGCTTGTTTGGAACATTTCAAGGCTTCGTTCAGGTCTTCTTTGTCGATATAGATCATGCCCAGGTTATTGAGTTGAATGGCTTCCTCATACAAATAACCGGCATTGCGAATGGCTTTCAAAGCTTTTTTATGATACATTAATGCCCTTTCATATTCACCTTTGGCTTTATGTATTAAACCAATATTACCCAAATGCATAGCCTCACCCTTTTTGTATTCAATTTTCTGGTGCAATTTCAAGGCTTTACTCAGGTAAATCAATGCATTTTCATACTCTTCCTTTTGATAATATACAGATCCAATATTACCCAAGGTTGAACCTTCGCCAAGAAGGTCGCCGATCTTTCTGTCAATTTTTAAGCTTCTTTTCAAGTAGTCTAAAGCTTCATCCAAATCGCCCTTTTCTTTGTAGGCGACACCAATGTTATGAAGCGTTGTAGCAACATCTTTTGGTGTTCCAACCTGTAATTGAATATTTAAAGCTTTATTAAGATATTCTAGGGCTTCTTCCAAATTGCCTTTCGTCTTATAAATCGCCCCAATATTGCCTAGTTGAACTGCCTCCCCCTTTACATAACCAATCTTTCGATTTAATTCAAGCGCTGCCAAATAAAACTTCAAGGCTTCTTCAAGTTCTCCGGCTTCTAAAAAAACATCGCCCAAATTGGCTAATTGATTTCCTTCGTCCTGAAGAAAACCAATTTGGCGGTCAATTTTCAGAGCTTTTTTATAATATTTTGCCGCCTCGTTTAATTCTCCTTTTAATTTATGGATTGTTCCTATGTTGCTTAAAACCGACACTTCTCCACGCGGAAAACCTAACTTCTGGTACATTTCTAATCCCCTGTTCAAAAATTTCAAGGCCGCTTCCAACTCTCCTTTTTCAAGGTGGATTGAGCCAATGTTGCTTAATTGAATAGCCTGGCCACGGAAGTAATTTACCTTTTGATGCAACTCAAGACTCTTTTTCATATATTCTAATGAATCACCTAACTTCCCTTCGTCCTTCTTGATTAACCCAATGTTGCCTAATACAGATCCTTCCCCTTTCGGGTTTCCATTCTTTTGATATATCATTTGAGCCTCTTCAAGAGTGCTCAAAGCCTTATCCAGTACTCCCAGATCCCTGTAAACTATGCCAATATTACTTAAAGCTCCGCTCAGAAAATGATCATTTTTTAATTGGCGTGCCAACTCAGTGGTTTCAAGGTAAAGTTTTAGGGCTTCTTCTAACTTGGAAACCTTGTAAGCTGTTTCTCCTGCTCTAAAAGCACGCATCATTAACCTTGCACGGGCTGGTTTTAACTTTTCTTTTTCTTCCCTCCACTCCCTCAATGCTTCCTCATAAGCTGCCACTTCAGCTGGTTTTTGATCCAACGGCCTAAAATCAGTTTCAATGGCTTTTGCCTGGTCTTTGAAGCAATGCGAAAAAGAAGCAGTGGAAACAAAATCGAAACCCTTAACATGCAAGTCGTGGTACAACGATTCAGAGACAAAAACGACTAACGGCAGCCGTAGGCGAAACAGCTCATCTCGGTGAAGCAATAACTGCCTCGTAATTGCGGGATTTTCCCCCTTCAAATATGTAGCCAGGGCGAGCAATATTAACCTCTCATGTTTCGCCCAATCTCTTATAAGGTTATTCAGATTGCCGCCATCGTAATCCAGCCTTGTCTCCAGAAATGCTTTGGAGTGGCAAATCAACAGTTCTTGCTGCAAAATCTCTGCCAACCGTTCCGTATCCACTCCCAGCACCGCCAGATACGGCTCCCCTGCCTCCAGCCGATCCAATGAGTCGGCAAAGAGCCGGTGCTTCAGCATGTCCCGTTTGGACAAAAGAGCAGAAAGGTTCTTATGTAACGGTTCAATAGCCATCGTCCTGTTTTATTCTTTTAGCATAAGTGGCCACCACCTCTCGGATCAAGGGATTCACATCGCACCAAGGATCGCCGTTTTCGTAGAGGATAACCTGGTTGGCGAGAAACAAGTCCGTTAGCAGGGCGTTGTCGCTTTGGTGGTCAGACATAAAAAAGTGAGTGGTCCGGAATTTTTCCAGCAAGAGGATCGTGTCCGGTGTTACCAGCGAATCCCGGAGGACAGGGCGAAAGGCTTCCGCTCCATTTTCTACATCATTCAGGCTGATCTTCTCCGCTTCATTACCAGCACGTAGGATAGCATATCGCAGAATATTAACTAACTGCCGGATGATGCCGCCCGATTGTTGTATGGCATATTCCAAAGCCTTTGGTTGTATCAATTCAGGTTCCGGTGCAACACGAGCGTGAATAACCCGCCTCAGCATTTCTTTATGCTCTTCTACCTCTTTTTTCAAATCCTGTTCGGGGTGATTAGGGTTAGAAGATAATTTCAACCCTAAAAAGTAGATCATTTTATCCTTAAACGGCTTGATCTTCAAAATGACTGGCAAGGAAATGATCTTTTTGCACTTCAAGCCCTCCAAAAGGTAACGGTCGCCTCCCAGGAAGAGTTCATTGATAGTGGGCCAGTCTTTTATGTGGTCCAATTCGTTGAAAATGAGGAGCAGGCGCTTGTTTCCTCCATGCGTTTCTTCGTAACGCTCGATGACTTCATTTACCAAATCCCGCAGTTCATGCTTTTTAAAGGCGAATACCCTGCGAGTGATGTCCCGTTGTTCGCGGGAGTTTCGGTAGTTGTAGAAAAAGTCGATGCCCGTATCAATGAATTCCAGAAACTTCAGCCCCAAACCAGCTTTTACGCCTTGCCCTTTTTCATCCGTTTCCTTCTGCTCGGACACCGTCTCCACCGCCAGGCTTCCCTCGTGCAGGCCCTTTATCTGGGAAAGCCTCTTCAGGTAAATACGCTCTAAATCAGCATTTCCTTCCACCAGTTCAAAAGCCAGCATCAGGAACAGGTCGATGACGCTTACATCCGTAAAATCCAGCAGCTTGTTGCCATCGAAGCGCTTAACGACGAATTCCGCCTCAATGTCGTCATTGGATAGGAAGTTAAGCGCCGTAGTCTTCCCGCTGCCGGACTGCCCAGTGAGATAAACCGTTTGCCTCGGTTCATCCGACCAAAGCAAATCCTTACGGATTTCAGCAATGATATCGCCGTACACATTCACATAGAAATGCCGGTTCTCCTTGGTAAGGAATTCCAAAGGGTTGAGGTTGTTGTACAACTCCCGCAGCGTTCGCGCCGGCTCTCTGTGTTTGATTTCCATATTTGATCGCTTGTGCGATTTAAGCCCACTTAGATATTGAGTGCTTTAAGGCCGGGCCATCTCCGACAAACTCTGACGGGTTAGGCAAACAGGGGCTAAACAAAAAACCTCCAGGTCGAGCATCTTCGAAAAACCCGCCCTAATGAACAGTAAGATACCTTTTATTCCGCAAACAATGAATAACTGCTATCCTATTCCATGTCATTACTTTTATAATCATTATTTTTATAATCATTCTGAAAATAACGATTATTTTTGTAACGGCCTCCCGCTTCTCCCTTTCACCCAGCTCGTTCGATAACTATACTGACGCACGGCAGGTTTTGTCAACTACAAAACCCGCCGGGTCAGTATATACTGGCATCGCTGGTTTTGCTCCTGACAAAACCACGCGTTCGCCAGTATAAATAACATGAACAACCAATAACTCCCACATCCTCAACCGGTAGGCCATCCAACAATCCAGCCATTTAACAATTCAACAATCAACCGACTGACTCTCAGGGTAACCCCCTCACCCCTTCACCGCCTCCTTCGCCCACTTGTCCCGGTCATCCGGTATCGCCCAGGCCGAGCCGCTGTTTTCCATGCTGGTGAACATGGGCACCCACTCCTGCGGCCCCTGCGAGAGGGTCAGGATCTCGTAGCGGCGCATCTTCAGGATGGGCTCCAGCGGGTTGATCAGCACCGGGCAGGCTTCCACGCAGGCATTGCAGGTGGTGCAGGCGTGCAGCTCTTCCGGAGTGGTGTAATCGAAGAGGGACTTGCCGTCGTCGTAGTTGCCCCGGCTCACCGGCTTCTCTTTATCCTTTGCGAACTGCGCATCTCCGCTGTCGATATTCCGGCCGATCTCCTCGGCCCGGTCCCGGATATCCATGAGGATCTTGCGGGGCGACAGCTTCTTGCCGGTGATGTTGGCCGGGCAGACGGACGTGCAACGGCCGCATTCCGTACAGCTGTAGGCGTCCATGATGTTTTTCCAGCTCAGCGTGAATACATCGTTGGCGCCAAATTCAGGCAGGTCGGCCTCCATATCCACCGCCCCTTCGCCTTCCGTCAGCCCCATCATGCTCCTGACCTCATTCATCACCTCCGGCATGTTGTCCATCTCGCCGCGCGGCTTCAGGCGGGCGTAGTAGGTGTTGGGAAAGGCCAGGAGGATATGCAGGTGTTTGGAGTAGGGCAGGTAATTCAGGAATACGAAGACCATCATCAGGTGCAGCCACCAGCCGAAGCGCTCCACAACCTGCAGGGTGCCCTCGCTCAACCCGCCAAACAGCGCCGGGCCCAGCCAGGTGCTGACCGCCAGCTGCCCCGTTTCCGGATAGTGCTGCGGGTCTATATCCTGGAGGAGCACATCCGCCCCGTTCATGCTGAAGATGCCAATGAGCAGGATGATCTCGAAGATGAGGATGAGGTTGCCATCCAGGCGCGGCCAGCCCTTCATCTCCGGCTTCCAGAAGCGGGGGACTTTCAGCAGGTTACGACGGGCCAGGAAAATGATGGTCGCAATAAAGGCGAGGATCGAAAGCACCTCGATGAAGCTGATGACAAAGGTGTAAAAACCGCCCAGCTTATCCGCAAAGAAGCGGTGCTGGCCCGATGCGCCGTCGATAAAAATCTCGATCAGCTCTACCTGCGTGATCAGAAACGCCGCGTAGATGAAAAAGTGAAAGACGGCCGAAATCCAGCGCTTGAACATCTTCTGCTGGCCGAACGAGACCAAAAGGACGTTGCGCCAGCGCTGAGCCGTGTCTCCACTGATCTCTTCGTCCTGCCCCAGCAGGATATTGCGGCGCACCCGGGAGAAGGCGCGCCAGGCCAGCCCGAAAGCCCCCAGCGTAACCAGGATAAAAGCGATCTGTTGTATCATATTTTACAATTGATTAAGCTATAGCGAATTTTCGCTAAATTAACAGCTGCGCCCGAAGTAAAAAAGCTAAAATAGGATGATTTTTCTCAAGTGGGTGGAATTTGCCGGTTTTATCCCTAATTTTGATCCCCAGATGGCCTTTGTTGCCGTCGTTACCTGACACGGAGAAGCTCAGTGGAAAACGGCAGTATCCCTGAAAGAACTTAATATGAAAATCCTCGACCAGAAACAGATACAACAAAAGATCAAGCGCCTGGCCATCGAGATCCTCGAGAACAACTTTGAGGAAAAGGAACTGATCCTGGCGGGCATCAATACCACCGGCCTGGGTTTCGCCCGGATGCTGCACGGCGAATTGACATCCATCACAGATATTCCCATCTCGCTGACCCGCATCCGGATCAACCCCGCCGCCCCGCTCAGCCAGGACATCAGGATCGGGCTGCCTCCCGAGCAACTGGAGGGCAAAGCCATCATCATCACCGACGATGTGGCCAATACCGGCCGGACCTTGTTCTACGCCATGAAACCCATCCTCAGCGTCCTGCCCCGAAAAGTGGAAATTGCCGTCCTCGTGGACCGCACCCACAAGTCCTTCCCGGTGAAAGTCGACTACTTCGGCCTGTCCCTGGCCACTACCCTGATGGACAACATCGACGTGCAAATCCTGGATGTCGAGGAGCAGGCCGTATTTTTGAATTGAGGGCTACCCGCCTGACATTGGACAACCGGCTGTCCGGAGCAAATCAAAAATCGCAAATCAAATATCATATTT
>JAGFJD010000360.1 GCA_024102975.1 Phaeodactylibacter sp.
GCGAACCATGTACAAACCTGCCTTTAGGTGGGAAATGGAAAGCACACAGTTTTTAGCTCCAGGCTCGATTGGTATTTGTTGATGGGCTTTGCCGTAAATGTCCAGGAGTTGAATGTTGATCACCTGGCCTTCGGAATGTCTCCAGTCAACGATAACCTGCTCTTTGGCCGGGTTGGGATAAATAGCAACTTCTTCAACGATTCCTGGTTGTGCATCAACCGGAGCAGAAAGCCTCTGAGCTTCTCCGCCGCCGCACTCAATGTCATCATGCCATAAAACCTGCCGGGTAGCCACGGCCAAAAAGGCCCTGGCGGAGAAAACAGCGCTTCCGCCCTCCAGCGGGCATTGTAAGGCAATGTTTTCCAAAACGCCCACGTCCTCAACCGGCATCTCGCTGAGCCCATCCATGAGGTAGTTCAGGTAGATGCCGTTTACCGTTTTCAGGTTTTCTTCGTATACTTCAGTTGTTTAAATGCCGGCGTTTTGCCCGGCCAGGCTTGCCGCCGACAAGCTGCGCTGATGATTTACTGCTTCATTGAGGCCAGAGGTTTCCAGCGCCAGGGCAGCTAAGGTATCCAGGAGCTGGCCCCGCAGGAGCCACAGGGAATCCTGGCCGGCCTCATCCGCTTCCAGGTATAGGCTGTCCAGCACGCCAACTTCTTTTAAGCGCGCCGAAATGAAGGCGAGGTTGGCCTGTACCAGCAATTGGTTTTCGAGACCCTCCGAAAGCAGCGCTTCAATGCCTTCTTCCAGAGCGTCGAAGGCGCCGACTGAACTGCCGCCGCCGGTTTCTATAAAATCCAGGATATCCTCGTCCTCTCCAGTGTACTCTTTGAGCTTTCGGTATAAAAAGCGGCTAAGGTGCCATTGGATAATATCGGTATGTTCGCCTACATCAATTTCCCCTTTGGCGATGCGCTTGCTGTCGGGAGATTCCGGGTTGAAGCCGTCCACCAAGCAATTTTCCTCCGGGCAAACGTCCGGGCCGCCTTCGTCTTCGTCAATATCGAACCAGTCACTTGGAGTGACAGGGTTCGGCAAATACTCCAATGACCCGTTGGGCGGAGTAATATCAACTATGAACTGATAAAATGGTGCCTGAAGAGGCGCTAAGTATTCTGCCCCGCCGCTTCCCGTCCACCGGTTCCGCATATGATTTTGCGCGCCTAAAATACCGGAAGCGTCCAACAACAAAGCAGTAGCATGATCCCCAAATACCGTGCCCCGGAAGTTGTCCTCTGCCTGGCAGCCGTCCACCACCCGCACGCCTATGCGCGTCTTGTCCACGGCATTACAGCAATAGATATTGTCGGGCGAGAACTGCAGGGCATAACCAATGTTTTCGCTGCCGCCGGATCCCGGGCCCGTGACGCCATTTTCCCGCAGCCTACAGCCGTAGGCATTGCCCAGGCTGATGCCCCGGTGGGCTTCGGGCATGTCCATCAAGGTGACGGAGTTTCCAAACAAGTCCGCGTCGCTGCACGACAGCAGCAACATGCCGGTTGTGGCCCCGTAAGCTTCGACGGTGTTCTTTTTTGCCAGCGTAGGGGCGTGGTGGAACAGCAGCGCGATGCCCCACCCCCAGTCGGCATCGGAGACGGATACCTCGTTTTCGGTGATGGCCACCGGGCCCGTCCCCCGGTGGTTAACCAGTATCCCTACTTTCGATTGGCGGATGGCATTGCGTTTATCTCCCTCTCCGCCGATGGTGACGGCCCCGGCGTTGGAAAGGCGGGCGGAAATGCCATAACGCACCTCGTCCATAGTGTTGCTCGTTGCCTCGAGAGCAACTTCGGCGGCGACAATGCCCGCATTGCAGTTGGTGAAAACACATTTTTCTACGCCGAGGGTAGTGCCGCCCGTTCCCTGGCTCGTTGCGGCTTCTCCGTCGAATGCATAATCCGGGTAGGCGCCAAATTCAATGGACTCGAACGTGCTCCGGGATATTCTCCCGCTGGCGGAGTTCAGCACGATGCCGGAAGCCAGCCCGGAAAAAATATTCTGCGGGTAAGAAAAGGGCGTCCTGACCCTGTCTACATAGATGCCGGCCAGGGAGAAGCCGTTTTGTTCCGGCAGCCCCTGCGGCGCGGCGCTTTGCCCTGCAAAGGGCGGCAGCAGGCTCTCCGCGCCGTAAAATCCGTTGCCGGCGATGAAGGCATCCACTTTGCCGGGGCCGCCCATGTATATGCCCACGAAGTTGTCGACAAAGAAATTGCCTTCCACGGCTATATAGGGCAACGGCTCTCCCGGGGCGGCGGCGTGCGCGTAAACGGCGTACTGGGCGTCGTCTATCCGGTTGTTGGCTTTCATGCCCAGTATCCCGCCTTGTTCCACTTCGATGCCCCGCCACATGGCGGCGCAGCCGTGGAAAAAGCTGTTGTACATGCCCAGGGCGCCGCCATTCTCGACCAGGATGCGGGCACCCTCCAGCATCCTGACTACGGAATTGGAGAAGTAAGTGACGGTTAGCTCGTCGCCGCAAAGGTCGGAGATAAAAATATTATCCAACTGAATTGCCGATGTAAGATCATCATCGAACCCTTCTCCCAATAATGTAATTAAGTTGTTAACGAAAATCAGGTAGTTTATGGGGGCTCCTGTGTTATTCGTAAAAGTGCTGGAATATGCCGTCCAATCCTCTTCGCTTGTCACGTCTATCCCGGAGGCAAAACAATAAAAATCTCCGGAAGCAAGCGGGTCGCTGCAATTTGGCGCTCCGGAAGAAAAACAAGGCGGAAGCTTCGTCCCATAAACTTCCAGCCTGCCCGGCCCAGTGTTCATCACAACAGAGGAAGGAGTCAATTTATAGTCAAATTCAAGGTTGATTTGGCATCCGGGGTTTACCGGCCTGGCTAACGGAACGAAAATGGATTCGATTAATGAAGATGCAGGAGAATTAACGCTCAATACACCTCCTATTTGAACAATCTTATTGTCAGCATAAAGGTGGACGTCAGGAGAATTGATAGGATTATTAGCAGCAAAAAAATTAGGGTTGCATTTAAGGATTCCCAATTGGCTGAAATAATTGTCACGTTCTCCATCTATGGATGTACCTAATGAACTAAACGCCTCAAAATCCCCATATGGGAATAAATTCTCCTCGCTGTTACAAGGAGTAGGATCTGAAGGCGGCAAGCCCCCATCTTCATTGAAAACAACAAACTGGCCCACGCTGCATGAGCCGCATTCCGATTCGAGCGCATAACAAATAATGTATGGGTAGTTTGCGGATGAATTGACAAACCTTACTTCCTCAAACCCAGGGCTTCCTTGCTCAATAATCTCTAAAAATTCTCCATTACAAGTATAAAATGAAAGTTCATATGATTCGCCTTCCGGATAAACGTCATTTTCGAGAAAAACATCAAAATCTATGGTGAAATCGTCATCTCCGTAAAATACGCCATCATCAATTGCAACGACGGCACAATCAGATTCACAGCCTCCACTGGAGTTGCCTGCTGCATACCCTAACCTGCAAAGGATATCCTTCTCGCTTTGCGACAAAGCCCGCAAATGCTCGCCGGGGGCGGATGAAGGGTGCATGACATACATGTCGCCGTCGCAGGTTTGGTTGATGTGGCTGAAAAAATTGGCAACCAGGTGGTCGTCATTATTGAATAGGCCGGGCGGGTAATCCGCGTAAACAGTGGCCAGGTTATCCGCTCCAAAAACGACAGGGTTCTGTGCCTGGCCGGTACAGCCTCTGTCCAGGCTAAGCGGCAAAGGGATATTTCCGTTGTATTCGTGAAAGTCGCAGCAGTCCGGGTCTTCCCCCTGGAGGATCACATACTCATTATCCAGGTAACTGTAGAGCTGTTCGTCCCAAATCGAATAAAACCCATTCTGCGCAGAGCCGCCTGCCTGTATCCGGGACTGGAACCCCAGCATGTGCAAAGCTTCGTGCAAGACAACGGAATAAAGGTCAAAATCATCTGCGGCAATATTCGGGTTGCCGAATCCGCCGCTGCCGTCCATGCCGAGGGTATGCCATTCTCCATTGGCCGACACCGCCGTATTTAAAATGATTTGCCCTACTACGAAGGGAGTTTGAAAAACGTCGTCATAACTTACCGAAGTATTGACGTATTCCCACACCAGGCTGGTTTCGACTCCGCAACCCCCTGCCGAAATATCGGCTTCCCAGAATGCTGTGCCTGCCCCCAGTATCCTGCCGTCAGAGAAAATGTCTTTTTTGACCCGAACGGGTGTCCGCTGTATTTCAATCGATCCACAGTACCGGAGCCCCGGAAGTGTGTCCAGCGACGGTTGAGCGCCCTTTTCAAATCCACTTCTGGCCTGGCTGGAGTTCCTTTCGATTTGTGAAAACCTGGATAATTTTCGCATATCTCCATCAATATGTTCGGAATAAACGCTACCGCCACAGCCTTCTTCAGGAAGGTTCAGTAAACCGGCGGAAAGCGTGTGTGTGTAACGCCTGTAAAGGCAGCAGCCACTGCCACCGCAGGCAGCATCAGGAGTAAAAGAGTGCGTTTCATGTCAATCGGTTTTGGTTAATGAGCGCATGGAGGAAAAATTCAGGTTTTCAAGATACGCTTTTTTCCAGCGCTTCAACTCAAATGAAGCGGTTTTAACATACCGAGCATGCCGTTTCCGGAAACAAGGCAATACCTGGCTGCACAATGTCGCATGCCGCCGATATGGGGCGCGATGCTAATTTGTGCCCCCTCCGGTGTTTGGAGGATTTAGGCATTAGGTTTTAGGCGTTAGGCGCCTGTTGAGTGCCCGATTAGGCCTGGGTTGCCCCTAAAACCTACAGCCTAATGCCTAAAACCGAGCAAGGGGTACAAAAATGAATCGCGCCTCCGATATGGCGCCCTCCGGGTAACCTTCCCATCCTTCCCCAAATACAAATCACAGAAAAAAGAATACCCTACCCACCAATTCCCAAAAAATTTGCATCTTGTATGAACAGACTGAAAGTGATCAACCGGAAACAAGGCCCCGTGACAGAACAAGAACTCCTTCAAGCCTGCAGAGAAGAAGACCGGCGCGCGCAGAAGCTGCTGTACGACCGCTACTCGCCCGCCATGTTCGGGGTGTGCAAGCGCTATATGAAAACGCGGGAGGACGCCGAGGACGTGCTCGTCGAGGCCTTCTTCAAAGTGCTGACCCACCTGCACCAGTACAAGGGCGAGGGCAGCTTCGAGGGCTGGGTCCGGCGCATCGTGGTCAACGAAGCGCTCATGGCCCTGCGGCGGCGGCACAATTTCAGCATGACGCTCGAGATCAGCAATTTCGACGCGCCCGCCCCGGCCAAAGCCGTCGGGCGGCTCGCCGAGCAGGATATCCTGGCCTTCCTCGGCCAGCTGCCGACCGGCTACCGCACCGTCTTCAACCTGTACGTCCTGGAAGGCTACAAACACCGGGAGATCGCCGATATGCTGGGCATCAGCATCAACACCTCCAAATCCCAGCTCATCCTCGCCCGCAAGCGCCTGCAGGAACTGCTGGAGCAGGCGGGGTACCCGGGGATTGAGGGGGCGGCGGGGTGAGGGGGGGATGAAGGAATGAAGGAGACTGATAAGTTGAATTAATGGGAATACTGTCATGGGGCTTTTCCAGCCGCTAAGACACGAAAACACTAAGAATACTCGAAGCAGAAAGTTGCTTTGTGAGTCTTAGAGCCTTGGAGCCTTTGTGGCTGTAAAGCCATTTTGGCCCCCATGTTTAGCAGTATAAATTGTCTGTTCTTTTAAAAGGCACCACCTGGTTCTCAGCGACTTGCGAAAAGCGAATCGCAAAAAGCGAACCGCGAACACCACCCAGCCAACCCAAATACTAAAAAAAATGAAGCGCAAAAGAGACGTATTTGACTTTTTCAGGGATAACCAGCACCGGCTGGACGAGACGCCGCCAGCTCACTCCTGGCGCCGGCTGGAGCGCCGTCTGGACACCCATCAGCAGCGCAACCGCCTCTCCCGCCACCGGATGCTGGGCATGGCGGCCGGAGTGTTGGTGCTCATTACCTTGGTGGGGCTGGTGGCACTGAGCCTGGGGCGGCAGCAGCGCCTGTTGCTCGCTTCTGGCAAACAGGCGGCGCCCGCCGCTGTGGAAGACCTGGCGTTCACCGACGCCGACCGCGGCGAGCTGCGGGCCGTCCTGACGGTCCAGCAGGCGCAGGAACACCGGCAGCGGCCCATTTCGGAAGGCGCGCCGGGGCAGAAGCTGGTCCTTTCCGGCGACAGTACGCCCGGAGAGGAGAGCGTCGGCGTCACCCTCCAGGCCTTCTCGTGGATGACAGGCCGCTGGCAGTCCCGCGAACAGGGGCGCCCGGCCTTCGAAGAATGGCGCCAAACCGGCGAGGACGAGCTGGCCGGCCTGGCCGGCTTCGAGGACGAAGGCCAAAGCCGGGAACACATGCGCCTCTACCGGCAGGACAACAAAATATACTTCAGTACCGACTTCGGCGGAAATACAACCATCTCCTACGCCCTGGCGGCCATCAACGGCGAGGAAGCCCTCTTCGAAAACCTGGAAGCCGGCTTTCCCCAGCAGGTGCTGCTCCAGCGCCAGGGGCCGGCCCGCTTTGCCGTCATCTACCAGAATGCCGAATCCCGGTTGCCGGACACCGAACGGTTCAACAACCTGCGGCAACGCCACACCATCCGCCCCATGCAGGCGGTGCGGCGGCTGGGCCGGGTGGGCTTGCAGTAGGAGGCTTGCAGAGTCGTGTATATGTGCATTCGTGCATACGTTGGCCCTGGAAGCAATCGGTCACCCAGCCTGTAGGCGCCTCCACCAATGAGGCTGCTCCGGAAAGTCCCCCAAATGAGTGGATAATACCGTTGATGAGCAGGAAATCTGCAGCAGACAAATTGGCATTCATAAAGCGGGAAAGCCAAACCGGGAAACCCTCGCCGCCGAAATGCTCTTCCAGCAGGTGGATGAGGTAGGTGGCCGGCAGCAGCCAGGCCAGGAAGGTGGGGGAGAGGAGATTCATGATGGACGCGTTAAATTTATCATCGGAAAATGGAAAAGCGTCAGGCATCCCGGGTACTGTTCGCTGTATGCTGTTCGCTGTATGCTGAAAAGCAAGGGTCTTTTTCAGAAGACACAGAAAATTGGACTATCCCATCCCGGGACACCTTCCCCCTTCCTCACTCCGTCCGCAGCGCCTCTGCCGGGTTGGCGCGGGCGTGGCGCAGGGTGTGGAAGCTGATCGTCAGCAGGGCGATGGCCAGGGCCAGCAGGCCGCCCAGCAGGAAAGCCAGGGGACTTATTTCAACCCGGTAGGCGAAGTTTTCCAGCCAGCGGTTCATCGCCCAGAAGGCCAGAGGGCTGAACAGGGCGAAGGCCAGCAGCACCAGCCCGGCGAAGTTTTTCGACAGGTGCATGACGATCTGCCCGGCGGTGGCGCCCAGCACCTTGCGGATGCCGACCTCTTTGGTCTTTTTCTCCATAGTGATGGCGGCCAGGCCGAACAAACCCATGCAGGCGATAAAGATGGCCAGGATAGCCATGATGGCTACCACTGCCTCCATCTGCCGGTCGGAGCGGTACAGTTCCTCGAAGTGCTCGTCGAGGAAGGAATACTGAAACGGCCAGCCGGGGACCAGCTCGTTCCACACCCGCTCTACCTCGGCGATGCCGGCTTCGATTCGGCCTCCCCGGAGCTTGACGGACAGTTCGTCGTACCCCCAGTCCGGGTGTACCACCATGGCCAGCGTGTTGATATCGTAATGGAGAGAATTAAAGTTGAAATCCTTCGCCACGCCGATGATCGTTCCCAGGGAATCGTCGGGATACCAGGAGTGGCCGGCGGAGACGCCGACCGGTTCGTCCATGCCCAGCTCTCTGGCAAGGGACTCGTTGATGATGAAGGCGTAGTCCTTGTCGGAGGCATATGCTTTGGAGAAGTTGCGCCCTTGCTGAAGCTCGATCCCGTAGACGTCTAGGAAATCGTAATCCACATTGACGTTGCTGGGCGTCATGCCGAAGATGGAATCCGTCCGCAGTTTGAAGCCCCATTGGTGGAAATTGTTGCCTAGCCGCTGGCCGGAGGCGGTGACGCCCTGGATATCGCTGCTCTTGAGGAGTTCCTCCTTGATGGTTTCGAATGCTTTATTGGCTTCCTCGTTCATGTCCACCAGCAGGATATGGTCTTTATTCAGGCCGATGTCCTTGTTCTTCATGTAATTGAGCTGTTGCACTACCGTCAGCGTGCTGATGATCATGGCGATAGCCAGGCCGAACTGCAGGACGACCAGCGCGCTGCGAAAGACGCTCCTGCCGCTTTTGACATCTCCTCCCCGCAGGATATTGACGGTGCGGTAGGAGGCCAGGTAGAACGAAGGGTAAATGCCCGCCAGCAGGCCCAGGCCCAGCGCCAGGAGGAGCGCCAGGGCCAGGTTGAGCGGGTGTTCCAGAAAATAACCCAAGGACAATGTCCTGTCGGCCATTAGGTTGACCAGGGGGGTAAAAGCGGCACAGAGCGCCAGGCCCAGAGCAAAGGCGAACAGGCCCAGCAGGGCCGATTCCACAACGAACTGGGAAAACAGCTGTTCTTTCCGGGCGCCCATTGTCTTGCGCACGCCTACTTCTTTCCAACGGTAGGACGCCCGCGCCGTGATCAGGTTCATGAAGTTGACGCCGGCGATGAGCAGGATAAACAGGCCGACGACGGCAAAAATGTCCAGGTACACCCCGTTGAACTTGCGGTAGTTCTGGTAGTCGTGTTCGACGTTCATGGACGCGAGGTGGACCTCCGGCAGGGGTTGGAAATAAAGCTTATAGAATTCGTTGACGTCCTGGCCGTTACTTTCGTCAGGCGGCATGTGCCGGCTCAGGAATTCGGGCATCCTGGCTTCCAGGGCGGATAGGTCGGCGGCGGGGTCGAACAGCAGGTACGTCACCAGGTAATTGGAGCCGAACTGGTCGTTGAACTCCGGGTTTTCGCGGGTGACCGTCGATATGGAATGCAGCACGTCGAACTGCAGGTGCGAATTTTCCGGCACATTTTCTGCGATGCCGGTTATTTTGTAAGGCTTGCCGTTCATCACCAGGCTTTCTCCCAGGACCTTTCCTTCGCCGAAGAATTTCCGGGCGGTTTCCCGGGTGAGCACGAGGGAATACGGCTCGTCGAGGGCAGTGGCGGGGTCGCCTTCCAGCAATTGGAAACTGAACAGCTCCAGGAAGGTGCTGTCTACCCCCACCGCCTCTTCGACGATCAGGCGGGTGTCTCCCTTTTCGAACAGCCTTTTGCCTCTTCCCCAGAAGCGCGTGAAGTTGAGCACCTCCGGGTAGTCCTTTTGCAGGTTGGGGCCCATGCCGGGCATGGACAGGGCCACGTGCTGGGTGTTGGTGCCGGGGAAGCTCTGGATTTCGTTGAGGCGGCAAAGCTGGCCTCTCCGGGCGTGGAAAGCATCGAAGCTGCGCTCGTCCCGGACGAACAGGTAGATGATCAGGCAGGCGGCGACGCCCAGGGCCAGGCTGAAGATGTTGATGAAGGATAACAGCTTTTGATTGGCGATGTTGCGCAGGGCAACTTTCAGGTAATTGCGGAGCATTTCGGGTGATTTTTTGAACAGTCAGGTTGCTTTAACGGGCATTTGACGAGCTGTGTAAAAGTGGAAGCGTGTAAAGGTGTAAAAGCGAGCGGCCTTTAAATATTTCCAGGTTTACACATTTGGAATACGCAAAATGCCCGGCGGCGCAAAGCCAGGTACTAAATTAGTTTTTTTTTGAAAAAACCGGCACTTTTTTCCACAGCTGCCGGCGGCCCTCGCCGGAAAGGTAGAAAGTATCGCCTTCCTGGATTGTTTCCACGAATATTATACTCAACGGCCACACTACTAGACATTTTTCTGGACACAGAGTACGCCGAGAAGGCACAGAGCCACACAGAGACCTGATTATCAATGGAAAAAACTCCGTGTACTCTGTGTTGACCTCCGTGCCTCTCTGTG
>JAGFJD010000250.1 GCA_024102975.1 Phaeodactylibacter sp.
GTAACTGTTTAGGTCTTTTGTTTAACCACATAGGACACATAGCGTTTTCACAGTAGAGCACATAGGCTGCGGCTACTGTGGCCTATGTGAACTGCCTGATGTGGCCTATGTGGTAAATAGTTACAAAAAGACACAAAAATCCAGGCTATGTTGCCCCGGCCGGCGATAAAAACAGAAAGGCCGGGAGTACGGGCGCGCAGATAAAGGCGTTGTTTTCCCACACTCCCGGCCTGACGGACTATTGATATGTCCGGTGGCGGAATTTCCCGGATCATTCTTGCCTCCCGTCCAGCATTAGACGGCGGAGGCAGTCAAAAAGTTACAACCGGCCTTATTCCCCGCCTGATAAACAACAGACAACTTACCCTCCCAAAACAGTACCCATCATTTTTTCACCACTTTCCGGACAACCGGTTTGTTGCCCGAAAGGGCCTGGATGAAATAAACGCCCCCGGGCAGGCCCGTCAGGTCAATCGGCGTTTGAGCGGCATCCACCTGGTAGAACGTCCGGCCCATTTGATCCATGACTTTTACCGGGCCCCTGTCCACGCCGGCAAGTTCAATCAACCCCGAGGTAGGATTCGGGAATACGCGGAGGTTATCTTCTGCTGAAACCGTTGCAGAGGAGGAGATCATAGACAGATCGTACACCAGCACCCTGCCGGCAGAGCCGCCTTCATCCGAATAGGCCCCGATGGCCAGCCGGTTGCCGTCGGCAGAAAAGGATAAGGAAGCACCGAAATATTCGTTCACCCTGTCTCCGGAGATGTCTTCGCCAAATGGCGCCCAGTTCTCCCCGTCCCATTGAAATACCTTGACGGAGAATACAGCGGTGCTGTCATTTTCTACTACATACGAACTGGTTGCCAGCCGGTTGCCAGCCGGCGACAAGGCCACCGGGTTGCCAAAGTTTTCCGCAACCAGCGCAGTGCCTAACTGGCCCCAGGACGAGCTTGCTTCATCCCATTCATAAACCTCGATTTCTCCCGGTATGCTTTCCTCATTCAGGCCGTACGATGGACTGGCAACCGCCAGCCGGCTGCCATCCGCAGAAAGGGATATAGTATTGGCATTACCCATAAAACCATTCGGATCATCTCCGGAGATGGGTTCTCCTGCCGGAACCCAGGTTTCAGTTTCTTCGGCGTAATCAAATACGGCAATCGTGCCAAAGCCTGAATTGTCCTCCCCGCCAACCGCAATCCGGTTGCCATCGGCAGAAATGGAAACAGCATAACCAAAATAGCTGGCCTCCGGCAGATCCAGCCGCTGGCCGATGGGAACATAAATCTCGAATGGAACTTCATCAGTCAGCATCAGTTCATATACCAATGCCCCATTTCCTTCGGTAGCGGCAGCTACCCGGACACAATCCGAGGAAGCGGATATGGAACGGGCAAATCCAAAATCGGGGCTGTCGAACGAACCGAGTTCCGCCCAACCCGGGCCATTCCAGTCTTCAAAAACATACACCTGGCTGTCAGTTTCTCCAGGGGTTGCAATAGCCACCCGGTTGCCGTCTGCAGACAGGGAGACGGAAGCGCCAAAGGCAGAGTAGGCATCACCGCACCACGGACAGGTAATGTTGGCATATGCGTTCTCCCAGTTTCCGCCAACCAGTTCGAATACCTCAACCGCGCCTTTGAAGCCGCTGTCGTCGCTGCCGTCATAAGTCCACCCGACGGCAATCCGATTCCCGTCGGCGGAAAGCGACACCGATTCTCCGAAAGTATCGCCCGGCGACAGCCCTTCGATGGGCACCCCGACCCGGGTCTGAGAGAACAATGGCTGAAAGGCGGTATTAACGGCAAGTAACATGGCAAGAAAAGTCAGGCATTTTTTCATGACTATGGGTTTTTAGCGTGAAATAATGCCTGCAAGGTAATGGCTGGACTATGGCATCACAAAGGTATCCGGGTATCGGGCCAGTATGAGGGGGTAATGAGCAGGAAAACCGCCGTATGTGGTTTCTGGAGTTTCGTGTCGCGGGCTGGAGAGCGGCCCTCTGGAATACAGCGGACTATTCCAGAGGGCCGACAAAACAGTTGCTTCGTGGCTTCCTTGCCGGGTTCCGCTCAGCAAAGGAGAAGCAGGAGCTGCAAGCTTATTTCAGGCGGAAAAGAGCAGGTGTTCTGACTGATCACCGCCGGCTGAACGACATCTTTCCTTCCGGGCCGCCCCGCCCTTCACACTCGTCGCTCACGCGGGTCATCGTCATGCCCTCGTCGTTTACTTCAAATGCATAGACGCCCTTCCCGTTACATTCCGAACCTTCGACGTCCTGAATGTGGATCTGGCCGTCGCTGGCTTCGTATTTGCCGGTGATCTCGACGGCGCCGTCCCCGCCAAAGTCCAGCCAATAGATATTGTCCGCCTTAATCGTGACGTGCAGAGGGATCATAGCGCCCTCTTTCGAGCGGTCGGGCACCATGGTCTTCCAGTCGCCAACGACTTCGGACTGGGCGGAAAGAACGGTGGAAAAGAAACAAAAAACAAGGATCAACAAGGATGGTAAGTACTTCATTGGAAGCGAGTTTAGGTGAATAAGAAATCCCGGGCTTGCTGCCAGGAATTGAGTTAACGGGTTGAAAATAGGGATTATTTAAAGCAAAGAAGCAGTGTTAAAAGTATTTTATTTTAAACCATCTATTTCGCTCCCTTCTATCCGATATTTCAACCTGCCGGGTTTTGCGTAAGCTCCCCTGTTGCTGAACCCGGCAGCGTTTGTCGGAGATGGTTTTCGCCAACAGCATTTCGGCAGCCAGCTGTCGCGTCTCTGATAAACACTGCCGGGTTCAGCCGTGCGGGATTGCTCCGCAAACCCGGCAGGAAAGAATTTTTTAATCCGGCATCAAAGCCTTTCCGGCCGGCTACCGCAACAAATTCACCTCCCCGCTGATCACCTTCTCCTGCCCGTTTTCCATGAAGGCCAGCGTATAAACATAAACGCCTACAGGAGCGGGCTTCCCGCGGACGAAGCCGTCCCACCCATCCCCCTTTCCTTCGGACTGGAAGACGCGCCCGCCCCAGCGGTCGTACACCTCCAGGCGAACCTCTTCGACCGGGCAGTTGATGTAGGCCTGGAAGCGGTCGTTGCGGCCGTCTCCGTTCGGGGAGAACGCATTGGGAACGTAGGGGTTGCAGATATAACGAAGGGCTATTTCGTAGTTGGCAGCACAACCATTATCCCCCACTACGGCCAGCTGAACCCGCCCCGGGAACTGGCCGGGCAGCAGGCCCGGGTTCGGACAATTGAGACAGGTCAGGGTGCCGGCCGGCGCCCATTGGGGCTGCTGGCCCGGCGCCAGGCCGACATCGAACGAGAACGGCTGACCCAGCGTGATCTCCAGGACGCTGTCCACGTCCACCTCGGGCAGCGGTTTGGCGGCCACCCGGATGAGCACCACCGAATCGCAGCCGTCGCTGTCGGGCAGGCTGATCGGCGTTATCGTCCCCGCCTCATAGGCCAGGCCGTCGACCTCTACCTGCTCGCCCGCGCAGGCTTCGAAGTCCCGGAGGGTAGTGTCCTGCGGTTCGAAGTACAAATCGACGGTGACCACCGAATCGCAGCCGTACTGGTTGGCCAGGATTTCCTGCCCGGAAGGGTTGCTCTCATTGTATACCGCCCCGCCGACATCGACGCTGAAACCATCGCCCCGACAGGCCGACGCGCGAATGGTGTCAAAGGAGTGCGGCGCGAAAAAGAGGCTGACCTGCACCACCGAATCGCAGCCGGCCTCGTCCAGCAGCACCTCCTCTCCTTCCGGGTTGTTCGCGTCATAAGTATTGCCGTTTAGGACGATGCTGAAGCCGTCCCCTTCACAGAGCGGTGGCGAAAAGAGGACAGTATCTGTTTCCGCCACGCGAACTTCGGTCTCGATGATGGAATCGCAGCCGTTGGCCGCCAGCAGGGTATCGAGATAGCGCCCGGGCTGGCTCGCGAAATTGCCCCCCGGCAACAGGGTAGAATCGCCGGGGCAAATCTCCGCCACCACATCGGAAAAGACGAGGCCCTCCGCTATCCGGCACCCTAGAGCGAACAGGTTGCAGGCCAGTATGTCGTTGTTGTTTAAAATGCCGCCGCCGAAGCTGACCTCCCCGGCGCCGCCGCTGCACAGGATGCCGACGTCCGCCAGGATGATGTCGTTGGTGGCTGCGTCCAGCACGACGGTCGGCCTGCCCAGGGCGTCCTCGGCCAGAATCTCGGCACCGGTAAGCGGCACCTGCGTGAAGACCCCCTGAAAGGAGCCGCCCTGCTGAAAGCTCGCCAGGCTGCCGAAGGGCCCGTCGAAAATGGAAATGGAAACCTCCCCGACCGGGCTATTGGGGTTCTCGTTCTCGTTCTCGGTAATGTATCCCCACGGGTTGGCCTCCGCCTGCGTGACGATCACCAGGTTGCTCTCGCACAGCATGGACCACTCCCGAACGGATTCCAGGATGGCGTCGGGGACATGGGAGATCGACAGGTCCGTAGTGCCAAATTCGCTGGCGGCGGGAAACTGACCGACAAAAACGATGTCGCAATCGCAGGATTCCATCGTCTCCACCCCCGTGATGAGCGGCAGCTTCTTCAGCTGTACGCCGCAGCCGGCCAGGCCGTTCTGGCCGAAGTTCTGGCCGTTCAGCAGCTTCTCCACCAGCCCGGGCGCCATGAAGCCTCCGTCCAGGGAATATTCACAGTTGAAGGTCAGCAAATCCTCATCACAGTAGTTCTCGATGGAGAGGTAGCAGAGGTTGATGACTTCCTGCCGCTGGCAGTCGCACGGCTCCTGCGCAACGGCCGGAAAGGCGGCTGCCAGAAGGAGCAGCAGGATGAACGGAAATGGCTTTCGGCCTTTTACCAAAAAACGAGAGCGGGATTCAGGGATCATGGTTGTTCTTTTTACAGCCGGAAATGGTGACTTAAAGGCAACAATGCACCGAAAGATAAGGCCCTTTGCCCTGAATCCCGAACGCCGGGTTGAAGTTTTTTTGTCTGATGACAGTCACGAGCATCCTATGCCCACCACACCCTCACTGTTTAACCAGCCTCAGCACCTTACTCTCCGCCCCGCACCTGGCCAAAACGAGCAACAGCCCGGAGGGATAGCCGGAGAGGTCCAGATACAGGGCTTCCGGCCCCGGCGCGCTCCAATAGCGGGTCCCCAGCAACTTACCCCGGGCATCGTAAATGTCCACCGTCACCGGGCCGGCCACATTCCGGGCCTGCATCCACACACTGGAACCGGCGGGGTTCGGAAATGCCCTTACGCTCCATTCCCGGCCTTCCTCCATTGCGGAAGAAAACGCCTGTGGGAACGCGCCCTCCGGCCGGCCTATGCCGCAAAACGGCGGCTCGGAGAAGGTGCTGGGCGATATGGAGGCCTCGCTGCATTCCGGAGTCCGTACTTCCCAGGCCAGGTAGCCGCCGTCCGTGTAGATGTCAAAAGTATGAAAACCAGGCAAGAACAGTTCCGGCGGCTCGCCGATATAGTATGCTTCTGCATTGAGTGCATTATCCGGCCCGAGAGGTATGTATACCGGAACCGGCAACACATTTTCGTACTCGAAGCGCACCAGCGTATTGACATAAGGGTCATCGGGCAGGAATGCTTCGTCAACACAGATACCAAGAGCCTCTATCCTGTCTTCACAACCTACGATAGGCGTGACGTACAATTTGCCCGCCACCGGAAGTACCGAGTAGCCGGCATAGTCTCCCCCCGGGTCAGAAAGGGACGGAATGACGTCGTAGACGCCGGCGGCCGGCGGGTCGCTCGCATCCACCACTGTGAAGGTGATCGCGCTGGAAAGCGGGGCCGGGTCGTCGCAAACCAGGCCGGAAACCGTAGCAGTAAAACCCGAAGGCAGCGGCTCGCCTTCGGTGATATAGAGCGTGTCTGCTTCGATCGTCAGCGGAACCGGGTTCACCGTGAGCGCTCCCGAAAAATAGGCCACATCGAAGTTGGGCGTCTCCGGCTCGGGGCTGACAGTTATTTCAGTGGCATCGGTACAGCCGTCAGCCGGGCTGAACTGGAACGTGCCGAAAACGTCCTCCGCCGTCTGGCCATAAGGGAACTGATCCGAGGGTTCAAAGGCGATCGGTGGGGCCAATGGCCCTTCCTGCCCGTATTCGACTTCGGTGTTGCCCACAAATACTGCCCACGGCGCCGGCTCAATGACCAGGGGCGCCGGCTGGTAATTCAGCACCAGGTTGTCGTTGATGTACCCGCCCGGAATGATATACTGAGTGCCCGCATCCAGCCCGGTGATGACAGTGATGGGTTTGATGTCGATGGGGCCTTCCGCTTCGGTGTCGCTTGCATTCAATACGGTGAGCACGTTGTCGAAAGCGGCAAAAACCGGATCATACTCGCCGTTGGTGTTGACCAGGGCAATGCCGTTCAGCAGGTCGAAAGGCTCGCCGTTGACCAGGGCGATGCCATTGACCAAAGCGATGCCGTTGACCAGGGCAATGCCGTTCACCAGAGCAATGCCGTTCACCAGGGCGATCCCATTGACCAGGGCAATACCGTTCACCAGGGCGATCCCATTGACCAAAGCGATGCCATTCGTTATGCCGGATACATCCCCATTGTCGATACCCGGTTCGGTGAACAGGTCGGCGCCGATCTCCACGATCTTTTCCGAGCCGGTGCCGTTCACCAGGGCAATGCCGTTCTCCAGGGCAGTGCCTGCGGCATCCAGCGTGCTTTGAGACACGTAAAACGTCTTGTTGACCAGGGCGATGCCGTTGGCGATGCCATCATCGCTCCCGTCGATATAGGGCTCGCCGTTGACCAGGGCAATGCCGTTGACCAAAGCGATGCCGTTGACCAGAGCAATGCCGTTGGCCAGGCCGAGGGCGGTGGCATGTTGCTCGGCGATGGCGTCCGCTACCGATGGATCAATATCCAGTTCCTCCCCTTCTTCGCCGAAAATATATTCGTAAGTGATCTCCGGGATGGGGTCGCCGTAAGTGATAGGTTCCGGCGATACCGGGCGGATAGTCACCGGCATCGGGTCGATGAACAACGCACCGGGCACGAGGGTGAACCGGTACCGCTCGTACAGGGCCGGATCGATGCCCGCCGTATCGACGTTGATCGCATAAATGCCCACGTTGCTGGCGCTGGTGGCCGCCGTGCTGAGGCTTACGGCAGGAAAAAGAACCTCAAAATCCCCTCCGGGCATTGGCTCTCCGGTAGCGGCCAGGGTTGCTTCAAATTCGAAAAAAGGCAACAGCTCTCCGTACCGCTTGCTGGCCGGCGCGGCCTCGATGACGACCTCCGTGGGCGTAGCGTCAAAGAAGGTTAGGGTATTGGACGCGCCGCCGTCCGTTCCGTTGGTCAATGGCCCCGGAGGAGTAAAAAGCTGTATGGGCGGGTTGCCGCCGAAGGGCGGAATCTGTACCGTCGCCGTGCTGTCGTCCACGATGTTGGTCGCCAGCTCTTCCCCGTCAAAGAGCACCACGGTGTTTTCGTCAAAGAACTGCCCTTCCAGGATGAGGGTGAATTCGATGTCGCCGGGTTGATAGATTTCCGTGTTCAGGTTTTCAAGGTTCAGGTTGCCGAGGATGGGCGTGGGGTTGGCGATGGCGCTCAAAGCGCCGTAAGCCGAGAGGAAGCCATAACCCGACACGTAATCAAATCCCGGGCTTTCCATATCAATGGCTGTTGTCCTAAGCAGGTTACGGACATCAATGGGCGGGTTGATGGCGAATCTGTCCTGTGCGTCCAGCAAGAGAGCAGCCAGTCCGGCGGCATGAGGTGCGGCGGCGGACGTGCCGAAGAAGTTCGGGATGTTGTCGCCTTCGATGTCCGGAGCGCCGAAGCCCACCGAAGTATTCACCCCGTTGGGGGCCATGAAGTCGGGTTTTTCGCGGAGGGTGCCGCCGTTCACCGGCGTGCCGCCCCGGGAGGAGAAGTTCTCGGGGGCTAAGGTGCCGCCAAAGGCGGGCGTATTGCTGTACCGCACGGCGCCGACGGCCATCGCGCTTTCGGCATTGGCGTGGCCGACGATAGTTGCGTTATCCGTCGTATTGCCCAGGGGCGGGTCTGTGGTAAAGGTGCCGCTGTCTCCGGCCCGGAATACTACATATTTGAAATTGGGCGGCGGCCCGGCGCCGTCCACCAGTTCGATCATGATGTTGGTCGTCGTCGGGTTGACCACGGTGAAGGGCATGACCTCGATGGGGTCGCCGCCGGGGATACCCTGGGATGCATTCCCGTTATTGTCGCGGTTGAACCCGTACAGGATGCTGCCGTCGTCTTCTGCCAGGTAGATGTCGAGGTCGAACACAGCGCCCTGCGGGGCACCCAGGGAGTAGAATTCATCTTCCCACTGCAGGACGAGGATATACTGCCCGGTGCCCAGTTCGACGGGCTGCAGGAAACTGCCCCCTCCGAAGTCGTGCCGGTCCTGGTTGGGCGCCGGGGCAGGGGTGAAGGCAGCGGAGAAAGAACGGGTGCCGAAATTGCCGGCGGCGCTGAAGTAGGCGGCGCCGTCAGCCGACACCTCGTCGATGGCCTTGGCCACCAGCCCGTCCCGGAAGAAAGGTTCGGTGATATACTGGACGTCATCGACGATGACGTCGCACTGGTATTCCTGTCGCAGCCGGCGGATAGCGAAGGCGAGGTTGCCCTCACTGATGAAGCCGGTATGGAAGAACAGCTGGGCCTCCGGCGCTACGTCGTGGACGATCTGCAGCATAGCGCGGCCTTCGTCGGAAGCCGGCCCGAAGGGATAGTCCTGCGCGACGACGACCGGGTTGGCGGTGCCGGGCAGGTCGCCGTTGTTGATGTCATTGTCCCGGGCAGAAACATTGGAGGCGTAGCTGTCGGAGATGACGCCGACCCTGGCGCCGGCGCCGGAAAGGTTCCATCCCAGGCGGCCCGGGGAAGAGCCCTGGGCCCGGTCGCCCTGGGTGGTTATCAGCCCAGCGTTCGTCAGCGGGGGGAAAACGGGGCGGGCGAAGTTGATGACGCTCGCCCGCTGGTTGAGGCCGGGCAACTGGTTGATGGGAAAAAACAAGGTGATCAGCAATTCGTCGTTGACGGTGGTGATACGGTCGTCAATGAAGTCGGCGGGGGTAATGCCGAGGGTTGCCAGGAAGGCCAGCAGGTCGCTGTACATGCCTGCACGGACGATGATCTCGATGAGTACTTCGTTGCTGTTGTTGATGGTATAAATGGCGTTGGAGGGAGGAGGCCCGTTGGGGTCGTATGTCTGGGCGAGGGCCGACAATTCCGACCCTAAGGGGGCATCGACCCGGGTGGTGGGGTTGTAGCCGGGCAGGATATCGCAATTCACCAGTATGCACCTGCAGATTTCCTCTGCCGCAGCGCAATCCTCCGCACCAGGCAAATTGCTGGTGTTGCCATCAGCGCAGTAGGCGACGCCCGGGCTCCAGCTGCCACCATTGATGATGTTGCCGTCCAGCGTCTTTACGCTCCCACTTCCATACAAATATTTGGTGTTGATGAAGTTCCCGGTGACGGCTTCTACGCAGGCATCATTCAACGTGGTATTCCCCCGGTTGATGAAATTGCCCTCCACCTGAACCAGGGCGCTGGTGAATTCCAGCGTTCCGTCGTCGTTGGAAATGCCCCGGCTCACTTCAAGAAAACCGTCTTCAATGGACAACGTGCCATCCTCCCTGATATTCAGCCTGCTGGTGATGGCCAGTTTTGCCCCCTGGGATATATGGACCGAAGCGTTGTCGCCGATCCGGACCGACCGCCGGCTGATGAAGTTGATGTCGTGCCGGATGAAAACGGCGGCATTTTCAAGGTTGTTATTCGGAAACCGGTTATTCCGGCAGCCCGCGCCCGAGCAAATCCAGGCATCGGGATCCTGCCAGTCGGCACTGATGCCGGTCGTTTCGTAAGTTTGCGCCCGGAGCGACGGCCCGAAGAGCAGAAAGACAAATGCAATCCCGGCCAAAAACAGGCGGGGGCTTTGAAAAAGGGCCGGGCGTTCAACGCTGGCGCCAGATGCTGGGATCAGATACTTCATTGCGGATGATAATTTGTTATCAGCATTCTTGAAATTCTTCCGAAACGTTGGCGGCTTCTCATCCGCTGTATCGGCCGGCGGCATGAAAAGGCTTTAGCTTGTTTAAATTTCGTTTTTGAAGAGGAAAATAGTTTTGGGATTTTATTTTCAGCAGTCAACCTGTTGGAAGAAGGTGCCAAAAAGAGTCGATGCTAAAGGGGAAAACGAACGAAAATAAACAATAAAAGTCAGCAGGCCGGCCGGAGAAAGTGCCCTGTCTGCTGCCAGCCTGTGTTGGTGTAGCCCTGTAAAAAAATTATTTTGTAAAGATATATAACTTTCATGGTAATCCAAGGGGCCGGATAACGTTAATTCCCGTAGGCCCTTTGCCTTAGGACAAGCAGTTATGCGCCACCAAATTGATCTTTGTTGCGTAACTTGGGGCGAATTTCACCCGGCATCCTTTTGGAGCGGCGTGTATTGAATAATGACAGCTCCCGGCCTCCAACCGGGCTTTCATCCAAAATTTCGTACAGTGAGAAAACATTGGATCTTCTTTGCGATCCTTTCCGTGGTGGCGCCGGCCACCTCCTGGGCTCAAAACGCCAGGGCGGACAGCCTGAAGGCGGCCATTGCCGATATGGGCGAAGACACGGTAAAGGTGGAGGTGCTTCTGGAGTTGTCCTCGGCGGTTTTCCGCTCCGATCCGGACACGGCGATCGTGTACGCGAACCAGGCCATGGAGCTGTCCAAACGGCTGAACTATCCAAAAGGGCTGGGCTACGCCCTGAAAAACATGGGGCTGGCGCACTATGTCAAAGGCGACTTTGTCGAGGTACTCAATTACTGGCATCAATCGCTGGAAATCTTCGAATCCATCAACGACCAACTGGGCATCAGCAACCTGAACAACAACATCGGGGCAGTCCATTTCAATTACGGCGACGACCCCAAAGCCCTCGAGTACTACCTGGAATCCCTGCGCGCCGCCGAGCAACTGGGCGACAAGCTCCGGGTGGCCACCGCCCTGATGAACATCGGAGCGGTATACTTCAACAAGCCCTCCACGCACGATAAGGCTCTGGACTATTACCGGCAGGCCGTAGCCATCAGCGAAGAGACCGGCGACCTGGACGCTATCGGCACCGCCGCGGCCAACCTGGGAGAGGTCTACATGGCCAGGTCGGATTATCCATCGGCCCTCGCCAACTTCCGAAAAGCCCTGGACGCTATGGAACGTACCGGCGGGAATGCCTCTTTTGTGCTGACCAATATCGGCAAGGCCTATGCCGCGCAGGGCGACCTGGGCCAGGCCATAAAATTCCACAAGGACGCCATTCAGATCGCCGAACGCAAAAACGCCAGGCAGCAACTGGCTCAGGCCCTGGTCGGCCTGGCGGACGCCTACCGGCATCAGGGAACCACATCGCTGGCCCTTGAAAATTACCGGCGGGCAGAAACCATCGCCCGGGAAGTGGGATTGAACGGAGAGCTGAAAGACGCCTACCAGGGCCTCGCCCGGAGTTACGCCGAATTGTCGGATTACAACAACGCTTTTAAATACCAAACCTTGTTCGGCCAAATCCGGGATACCCTCTACAACATTGAAAGCGACAAAAGGATGGCGAATATACAGTTCCAGTTCGACCTCGAAAAAAAGGAAGCGGAGATCGAATTGCTCCGCAAAGAGCAGGACCTCAGCGAAGCCGCCATTCAACGAGCCAACATCCTGCGCAACTTTCTCTTCGCCGTCGCCGCCTTTCTTGCCATCATCCTGGCCGGCATTTACTACCAGTACCGGTATGCGCAGAAGAGCAACAAGATCATCTCGGAGGAGCGCAACCGGGCGGAACAAATCCTCCTGAATATCCTGCCGGCAGAAACGGCCGAAGAGCTGAAAGCCAACGGTTTTGTGGAGGCCAAACGGTCCGACATGGTGACCGTCCTTTTCACGGATTTTAAAGAGTTCACCAAAATTGCCGAATCCAACTCTCCGGAACACCTGGTGAAGAGCATCGATTATTACTTCACCCACTTCGACGAAATCATCACCCGCAACGGGCTCGAGAAGATCAAAACCATCGGCGACGCCTATATGTGCGCCGGCGGGCTACCCGCCCCGAACAACTCCAACCCCAAGGACGCCGTCCGGGCTGCCCTGGAAATGGCCGATTTCGTCCGGTCCGTAAGGGAAAACAGGCCGGAGGGCATCCTGCCTTTCGACATCCGGCTGGGCATCAATACCGGGCCGGTAGTGGCCGGGGTGGTCGGCATCAAGAAATTCCAGTACGACATCTGGGGCGCTACAGTCAACCTGGCCGCCCGAATGGAATCCAGTTCGGCCCCGGGCAGGATCAACATTTCGGAAAACACCTTTGAACTGGTCAAAGATGAGTTCGAATGCGAATACCGCGGCGAAATAGAGGCCAAGAACGGAGACCACTTCAAGATGTATTTCGTGAAGCACAACAGGAAAAAACCGTGAAAAACATTTTTCTTATTATCGCCATCGCCCTCCTGCTTTTCCCGGTGCCGGGCGGGGCACAGAACAGCAAGACGGACAGCCTGAGAGCAGCGCTGGGCGCCGTCGGCAACGATACGGCGAAGGTGAACCTCCTGCTGAGCCTGAGCAGCCAGTTGCTGGCTTCCCGGCCGGATGAAGCCCTGGCCTACAGCAACCGGGCCATCGAACTGGCGGAAGAACTCGGATTTCCCCGGGGAAAAGCCTACGCGCTGAAAAACAAAGGCCTGGCCTACTACTTTTCGGGTGACTACCCCGAGGTGCTGAACTACTGGAAGCAATCGCTGTCTATCTTTGAATCTATCGGCGACCAACTGGGCGTGAGCAACCTGCTGAACAACATCGGCGCTGTTTATTTCAACCAGGGAGACGACCCCAGGGCGCTGGAGTATTACCTGGAATCCCTCCGGGTATCGGAACAACTGGGCAACAAGCTGCGCATCGCCACAGCCCTGACCAACATCGGCGCCGTTTATTTCAACAGCCCCGCCAATCACGACAAAGCTATGGACTATTCCCTGCGGGCGGTGCGGATCAGCGAAGAGATCGGCGATTTCGGCGCCATCGGCACCTCCCTGGTCAACCTCGGGGAGATTTACCTGGAAAGGGGCCAGCTCGATTCGGCGCTTTTCTATTTCGAACAGTCCCTGGACGCCTTCGGCGTTTCCGGCAGAGATCCATACTACGCCTACACCCTCAACAATATCGGCAAGGTGCATGCCGCCCGGGGCGACTACACCCGGGCTGTCGAATTTCATAACCAGGCCTTGCAGGAGGCCCGCAAGGCGGAGGCCAAAAGGGAGATGTCCCAGTCCCTGGCCGGCCTGGGCGAAGCCTATCTGGCCCTGGAGAGCCGGGGAAGAACCCCCGCCAACCTCTTCCGCGCCCGCTCCTACTTTGAGCAGGCGTTCCGGGAGGCCCGCGCCGGCGACCTGAAGCCGGAAGTGCAAAAGGCCGCCAAAGGCCTCTACCTGGTTTACAAATTGCAGCAGGATTACACCCTGGCCCTGAAATATCACGAAATCTACGAATCGGCCAAGGACTCCCTGCTCAACGAGGAAAAGATCAAAAGTGTCGCCCTTCTCGGCGCGGAATACGAGTTTGAAAAAGAAAAACAACAACTCGAATACGAACTCGACGCCAGGCTCCGGCGGCAGCGGTCCGTTCAGTATGCCACAGCGGCAGGCCTGCTGGTGGCCCTGGTGTTCATCGTTATCCTGGCACAGTACTACCGCCTGCGGCGCATCCGCGCTACCGAAAAGTTCGAAGCTCAGCGCCAGCTCATCATGCAGGACAAACTGGCCTCCCTGGGCCAGATCACCGCCGGGATCGCCCACGAGATCAAGAACCCGCTGAACTTCGTCACCAATTTCGCCGAAGGGTCCGTCGACCTAGGGGACGAACTCCTGGAAGTGCTCGCCGAAAACGAGGGAAAATTGCCGCCTGATCAGTTCGGGCTGCTTCGGGACCTGGCCGAAGACATCAACCAAAATGCCAGAGATATCCGGGAAAACGGCCTGCGGGCCGACCGCGTCGTCAAACGCATGATGGAACAGGCCCGGGGAGATAAGGGCGAACCCCAGCCGGTAGACCTCAATACCCTGATCGAGGAAAACATCTACCTGGCCTACCACGGCTATCGCGCCAACGCGCCCGGCTTCGACGTCGCTATCGAGAAACACTACAACCCTTCGCTGCCTCCTGTGAAGGCCATACCGCAGGATATGGGGCGGGTGATCCTGAACCTGTTCCAAAACGCCTGTTACGCGCTGGATGAAAAACAGAAGTCCACAGGGCCTTCCTTCGAGCCTGCCATCACCGTGCGCACAGAGCTGAGCAAGGGCAAAGCCGTCATTTTTTTCCGGGACAATGGCCCCGGCATCCCGGAGAAAATCCGCGAAAAAATCTTCCAGCCCTTTTTTACCACCAAACCCGCCGGCACGGGCAACACCGGCCTGGGCCTTTCGATCAGCCACGACCTGATTGTCATCGGCCATCACGGGGAGATGGAGGTGAAAAGCGAACAGGGAAAGTATACCGAGTTCATCATCCGGCTGCCGGTGGAACGGGGATAGTAAGGACTTTTTCTGACACGCACCATATAACCGGCATCAAATGACCATCACTGATCTTTACACCCACCCCCAGCTCATCCTGCTCGAAGCCTGGAGCGGGAGCCGGGCCTATGGAACTGACCTGCCCACTTCAGACCTGGATATCCGGGGCGTTTTCCTGCTGCCAAAAGCTTCTTTCTATGGACTGGATTACACGCTTCAGTTGAATGACGAAACCAATGATACGATTTACTACGAACTGGGCCGCTTCGTTGAACTGCTTTCCAAAAACAACCCCAACATTCTGGAACTGCTGGCTATGCCAGAGGATTGCATACAACGCCGGCAACCCATTATGGACCTGCTGCGGGTGCAAGACTTCCTGTCGAAAAAGTGCCGGGACACCTTCGGCGGTTATGCCTTCACCCAGGTGCGCAAAGCCCGCGGGCTGAACAAGAAGATCATCAACCCTATGCCAAAAGAGCGCAAAACGCCTCTGGATTTCTGCTATGTGCTCTGGAACCAGGGTAGCATGCCGCTCCGAAAGTGGCTGGAACGCAAAGGCTACCGGCAGGAATTGTGCGGGCTGGCCAATATTCCCCATTTCCGGGATACCTATGGGCTGTACTACGATCCGGGCAAAGAACTGGGGTTCAGCGGCATCATCCGCAAACCCGCCAGCAACGAACTGGCACTGAGCAGCATTCCCAAAGGCCACCCGATGGAAACGATACTGTCCTTCAACAAAGACGGGTATCAAACTTACTGCAAAGAGTACCGCCAGTATTGGGAGTGGGTGGAAAAACGCAACGAAACCCGGTACGAAAACACCCTTTCCCACGGCAAAAACTACGACGCCAAAAACATGATGCATACCTTCCGCCTGCTCGACATGGCGGAGGAGATCGCCCGGGAGGGCATTATCCGGGTGCGCCGCCCTAACCGGGAATTCCTGCTGGACATCCGCAGCGGCAGGTTCGGGTATGAGCAACTGGTAGAATGGGCAGAACAGCGCATGGCCCGGATCGATAAACTCTTTGATCAAAGCCCTTTGCCCGAAGAACCAAGCCTGCCAAAGATCAACCGGGTACTGGTGGAAATGCGGGAGGAGTTATATTCCCCTCTTTGAAGTTGAGCTGATTTTTTTTGAACGGGCCTGCAAAAACAAAAGGCCGGGCAGCCCTGACGGGCTACCCGGCCTTTCTTTTGTACGGTACGGGCCACTTAAAAGCTTGCCCGGCTTGCAAGACGGGCTTGCCCGGCTTAGATAAGACGGGTGGCCCGTCCT
>JAGFJD010000377.1 GCA_024102975.1 Phaeodactylibacter sp.
GACATTTTCTGGCCCGTGTAAAAGTGTAAGCGTGTAAAGGTGTAAAAGAAATTGGCTCCCAATCATTTACACGTTTACACTTTCACACCTTTACACAAGTAGCCCCCAAAATGTCCAGTGGTCTGCATTCGAACATCATGCCTTGCTTTTTCTTTGAGACGTATCAGGAAGCCGCCGGCCGTTTCCCGTCGATCCCGGTTGATGCCTTCCGCCGGGCCGCTTTCCTGGTCGAGCCCAATGGCAACGTGTATCGGGGGATGGGCGCCGCCTATCGCGCCTTCGGCTACGGCGGCCGCTGGGGGTTCCTGTTTCGCTTGTATGAAGCAAGCGCGCTTTTCAGAAATGCTTCGGACTATCTTTATCGCTGTATCGCCGGCCCTCGTGCCGCTGCCGGATAAACATGCTGGATTGTCGAAGTTAGGGCCTACCAGTAACTTTTCGGCCATCCCCCCGGATGACAATCGTCAAAGCACGGCAACCGGTTATCCCGTATCTTGCTGCCGGCTAAACCATCGCGACATGGACGACAACGAAATCCTGGACTGGCTGCTGGCCGGCGACGTTTCTATTCAGTACCAGGCACATCGGGACCTGCTTTCCCGGGACCGCCCCGGCCTGCGGCAGCGGATCGAACGGGAAGGGTGGGGGAGCAGATTGCTCGCCGAACGGAAGGCAAACGGCCACTGGGGCCGCGGCTTTTACCAGCCCAAGTGGATTTCCACTCATTATACCTTGCTCGACCTGAAGCACCTGGGCATATCGCCGGACAACGAACCCGTCCGGGAATCCGTGGCGCTGATCCTGGAGCGGGAGAAGGGCGAGGACGGCGGCGTCAATCCCGCCGGCACGATTAAGGAAAGCGATGTCTGCGTCAACGGCATGTTCCTGAACTACGCCTGCTATTTTGGAGCGGAGGAAGCGCAATTGCATTCTATCGTCGACTTTATCCTGTCCCAGCGCCTGCCCGACGGCGGCTTCAACTGCCGCTTCAACCGCGGCGGCGCCCGCCACAGCTCCCTGCATTCCACCTTATCTGTCCTGGAAGGCTTGCTGGAGTACCGCCTGAACGGCTATACTTACCGCCTGCCCGAACTGGAAGCGGCGGCGGCCGCCGCCCGGGAGTTCATCTTGCTCCACCGCCTCTACCTGTCCGACCGGACCGGTGAAGTCATCAACCCCGCCTTCCTGCGCCTGCCGTACCCCAGCCGCTGGAAGTACGACATCCTGCGGGCGCTGGATTATTTCCGCAGCGCCGGCTGTCTCTGGGATGAGCGGATGCGGCCTGCTGTGGAGGTATTGTTAAAGAAACGAAGAAAGGACGGTGCCTGGCCCCTGCAGGCCAAACACCCCGGGCAGGTGCACTTCGACATGGAGCAGGCGGGGCAGCCCAGCAGATGGAATACGTTGCGGGCGCTGCGGGTGTTGGGGTACTATGAGGCAATGCCGGACAGTTTATGAGCCGATTACAAAACTCCGGAAAGCGATCCCCCGGATTGTGCTTACGGCCTGTCCCGGCGGCTCACGCTGGAGCTGGATCAGTTTTACGACAGAGAAAAGGAACAAAACGGCCGCCTGGACTGCTTCACCGACATCGCGGATTTTTTTTCAGAAAAGATGCGTGTTTTTTGTACATTACAAACCGGGCATCAGTCGTAGGTTCGGCGCGTGTGTTGCGCGGTCCCACTGAATAGCGGGATGGAACAATGATCTGCGGAACTGCCGGATAGCGAACCGCGGTAACAACGCCCCGGCGAACCGCGACAACAACCTGGCCAGGATGTAGAGGTAGAAATCCGCGTACCGGTGCCTGGCCCGTCGGAGGAGCCGGGCGCATTGATGACGGAGGATCAGTTTTGGGAAATCATTGGTTCCGTGGATTGGGAAAAAGAGGGAGACGACGAAGCTGTTTTAGAGCCGGCGATCCAGTGCCTGAGCGAATTACCAGAGGAAGCGATTTACTCCTTCTATGATATTCTTTCCGAAAAGCTGTTCCTGCTGGATGGGCGGGAATATGCTTTGCACAGCATCGAAGATGGAGAGCACTTTTCAGCAGATTTGTTTTTATACGGGCGTTGCTGCGTCGTCGCTAATGGAAGGGAAGTCTATGAAAGGGTCCTGAATAATCCTGCTACATTTCCAAAAGATTTGTTTTTCGAGTCTTTGCTTGGGCTGCCTGAAAAAGCATATTTCAAAAAAACAGGCAAGCCATTGGAACACCTGCCTAAATACATTTATGAAACAGGGTTTAATCCGAGTGGGTGGGGGGAAGAAGCGATCACTCTTTAACTTCTTTTCAAATGAGTGAACACGGCAACTCTCTGAACAAGGTTCTCAAACCTGTCTCTGCCTCACTGGCTACCATTCTAACGTTGGACAGCGTCGTACATCGAACACTCAAAGGTTCTCGCCGTTTCCGTGCACCGTGCACAATCCCGGCAACTGTTGTACAGCGTTAGACGGATGCCCGCCCTACTCCTTCCTCCCTACCAATGGCAACCACTCCGGCAATCCCTTCAACGGCGCTCCTTCCCAATCCATTACATTCGTCCTGAACTCGGCCGCTTCGATCAACCGGCCGCCAGCGTGGAGCAGGGCCTGGATGAGTTCGCTCCCTGTCCAGCGGGCGCGGTTGGCCTGGTGGTAAGGGTTCATGGTGGCAAAGGGGTTGAGATGTTTGGAAATATATGGAAATGCTCACAGCCTCTCCAAAAAGCCATCAATCGCCCGGTTCACCGCCTCCGGCTCCTCCACGCTGGACGTATGCCCGGCATTGGGGATGCGCACCAGCTGCGAGCCGGCGATATGTTCATGCAGGTATTCCGACTTGGCGGGCACGGTGGCCACGTCCTGCTCGCCGACGATGATGAGGGTGGGGCATCGGATCGTGGCCAGGGCTTCCGGCGGCACCCCCTCCCGGTCAATGACGCCTTGCACGGCGCGGGTGATGCTGCGTTTGTTGGCGGTGAGTTCCTTCTCCCAGTGGCGGCGCTCGGCCCGGCGGGCGGGGTTGTTCAGGAACGCCTGGCTGAACATGATCTTCATCACCGCTTTTTTTACGGGCCGCGTGCCCAGCAGGCGGACGATGTTGGAGAGCATGCGGTAGCGGGGCACGTTCTCCGCCGGCTCCGGCTGGGCGGTGGTTTCCATCAGTATCAGCGACCGGATCCGCTCCGGGTGGCGCGCGGCCAGGCGCAGGGCGACGAAGCCGCCCATGCTCAGGCCGGCGAAATGGCAGCGCTCGATACCCAGGGCATCCATCAGGGCCAGGGCGTCGGCGGTGAGGGTGTCCATGTCGTAGCCGCCGGGCGTCACCGCGCTGCGCCCCTGCCCGCGGTGGTCGTAGGCGATGATGCGGTAACGGCCTTTCAGGTGTTCGATCTGCGGGGCAAACATGCGGCTGCTCCACAGCAGGCCGTGGGAGAAGACGATGGTTTCGGCGCCGGCGCCGGTGTCTTCGTAGTAGAGGTTGACGTTGTTGACGTTGAGGTGGGGCATGGG
>JAGFJD010000397.1 GCA_024102975.1 Phaeodactylibacter sp.
TCGGCGGTTTCTCCGGGGCAGGCGCCCAGTTCCAATGCCAGGAAAAAAGTATCGAGGGCAGCGACACGCACCAAAAGATCACTGCCGTCGGGCAGTTGAACCGTGTCCATCTCATTGGGATGGAAAACCTGCCCTTCCACCAGCAGGGAATCGCCGAAGCAGATGGCCGTATCCAGGATTGCCCCGCAGTCTTCCACGGTTATCGTCACGCTGTCGACACTGACGCAACCGGTGCTGTTGCTCACCACCAGGTTGTAGGTAGTGGTGGCGGCCGGCGTGGCCGTCACCGCCGGGCAGCCGGCACAGTCCAGGGTGGCGGATGGCGCCCACTGGTAAGTATGATCAGGATTTTGTGGGGCCGAAAAGCGGATGGAATCGCCGGAGCAGAGGATAGTGTCCGCCCGCAGGGCAATGGCAATAACCGGATTCAACCGGATTTCGATCGTGTCCCGCTTCACGTCGCCGCAGGCGGTGGTGGCTTCCACCCAGAAGGTGCCCGTCTCGAAAGCGGTGTAGGTTTGGCCGATCGCCCCGTCCTGCCAGCGGTAGGAGGCGAAGCCCGGGCCGGCGTCGAGCCGGAAAACGCCGTTTTCGCAGACGCTGGTGTCCGGGCCGAGGTCGATGTCCGGCACCGCTGTTTGGTAACCTGCGCTGTCGATATTGTTGGTATAATCGCACTCGATGATCTCGGTGGGCGGGAAGTCGGTTTCCAGGCTGAACACGGGAGACAGGGTGCCGTTGTCGTTGGCAATGCAATAAATCTGCTGCCCCTGCGGATAGGGTACGGATACTGCCGTGCTGTAGCATTCGCCGGGAAGGATCGGGCCCGGAGCGGTGAGCCCATCGGCCAGCACCGCAGCGCCGGGATCGGCGGTGGGGTTGCCATCGTAGAAGGTATAGGGCAGGGCGCTGAAGAGGGTATCCGTGCCTTCGTTGCAGATGCGGAGGGTTACGGCCAGGCTGTCGCCGTTGCAGTAGGCACTGTCGAGGGCGACGATGGCGTCTACCGGGCTGGCCTGGCAGAGGATGTTGCACTCCGGGCTGGCTGCCACACCCTGTACGGACTGTAGCTGTGGGTTGATATTCGGGTTGGGCTGTTCCTGCAGGCCGGCGTCGGCTTCGAAGAGGTTCGTCCAGTCGTTGGTTGTGACAGGAACGTCGCGGACAAAACTGCAGTCGTCGCTGCTGAGGCTGCCGTCGGCCAGGGCCTTGACGAGCAGGGCGTCTTCCGAGCCGCCGGAGCGGGTTCGCCCCACGAAGTAGATGTTGCCACCGGATTGCAGGATGGGCGGCTTGCAGAATGAATAGTAAATGTCGTCATCGGCCGGGCCGCCGTAAGCCTTGGCCCAGAGGGCATTGCCCTGCTTGTCCGTTTTGATGATCACCAGGTCCCTGTCGCCGGCAATGGCGTAACCGTAGAGCAGATAGCCATCGGGGACTACCACCAGCTGGAAGGCGGCCTGAAGGGAGGGGTATCCCGTGAGCCGGTATGTCTTAGCCCATTGCAGCCCGCCGGCCAGATCCGTTTTCATGATCCCTGAAATGGAAGAACCGTTCAGATCGATGCCGTTGGGGTCGCCGTAGAAGCCGGCAACCAGTTCTCCGTTATCCAGCTTTAAGCTCGGCCCGTACATCCTCGCATCCTGCGTGGAGTTGACAAGGTAATACTTAGACCATTCGAGGTTGCCGGTGCCGGTGAATGCGGCCAGGGTGACCCGCATTTTCACGAAGTTGGAGCTGAACGTATAACGTCCCAGGCAGTATAGCACATTGCCCACCGGTACCATGCTGAAAAAGCGGTCGCTGGTGCCTCGGTTGAATTCCTTTCGCCACACTACGGCCCCGGTATTGCGGTCCAGCTCGGCCAGGTTGGCGTTGTCGGCATTGCCGGCACCGGTGGTCAGGATGTCCCCACCAATAAAAAAGAAATTGCCGTTCGCCGGATTGGTAATAACCTGGTCCGGGGTGCCCCGGCTGTTGAAATAATTGACCCAGAGGAGCTGGTCGTTTTCGGGGTCATACCGGAAGGCAGTGGCGCCCCGCCCGAACGGCCCGGTCCCGTCATCCCCGAAACTGCTGCCCACCAGGAAGCCATCGCTATCCAGGTAGAGGCAGATGATATGGTCGGGGCGGTCGGTGAAATCGAAGCGCCGCACCCATAGTATTTCCCCTTCTGCCGTCATGCTGGCGATCATGGCCTCCTCGTCGAGGTAGCCGCCGATGTAGAAGGTGCCGTCGCCTGCGGAGACGATGGCCGTCGCTCCGTCAATGGTGGTGGGGTTGCCTATCGTTTTCACGAAAGTGTTGCCGCAGTCTTCAAAGCAGGGGCAGTCGCTGTCGTCACAGTCTGCCAGCCCGTCGCCGTCGTCGTCCATGCCGTTGCCGCAGATCTCTTCGCAGGGGTCGGAGCAGCTGGGCCCGGCGGGCACGATCACGTCCTCCGGAAGGATTTGTGCTGCCGAGTTGTCC
>JAGFJD010000412.1 GCA_024102975.1 Phaeodactylibacter sp.
GGTCGGCTTTTTTGTCACGCCGCCGAAAGATTGTATCAAGTAGGTTATACTAGAACACGAAAATAGCGTAGCTGACGCCAAAAACGGCGACGGTGGCGATGACCCCATACATAAAAATGGTGTAGCAAATCCGCAACTGGTTGTACTTCCTGCCGAGGGAATGCCCCAGGTAATAGAGGTCGCGCATGATTGACCCTTCCAGGTTCTGGTCATCGGCGACGACCTGTTGCATCCCTTCCTGGTACTCCGGAAAGGTCATTCTGTAAAAATTCCCAAAGAAGAAGAGGTTGGACCGGCCGGAGTCGATCACCTCCCGGCTCGTGTAGCCCATCATTTTGATGGGGCGGGTAGCCAGAGTGGCGAAGATCATAGAAAGCAGGCAGGTAGCCAGCAGGGTGCCCATGGGCACGAGCAGGTAGAGGTTGCTCTTGACGTAGGAAGCCGCCAGCGGCATCACGATGGTGATGATCAGGGCGTTGACGCTAAGCATGATATTGGCTTTGTTGTCGGCCAGGTTGCTCAGGTCGAGGTGGTTGCGCAAGGCCGTTTTAAACATCATCTGCGCGCTCTTGCTGCTGGAGATGTGTCCGGATTTGGAGGGTTCTTTTTCCACTTTTTTAGCTCCTGTTTTTTCCACTTCAGGTTTCGCATGGCTTTTGCGAAGCGCTTTCAGTTTCTGGCGATTGACATCCGACTGAAACCCGTAAAGCTCCCGGGCTGCCGGCGTGTAATACTCGTGCTCTTTAAAAAACTTGAAGTTCAGCTTAAACCAGTCCTCGTCATCATAGGACTGGTTGAGGAAGACGGCCCATTCGTAGCGCAGGTCCTTCAGGTTATCGAAATACGTTTCACTGCCCAGGTTACTCAGGTCGGCATCTTTGATGACCTGTTCCAGCTTGCTTGCCGGATGCTTGGCGGGATAAGTGGCGTCGATCAGCAGCAGCACTTTTTCGATCTTTCTCGGCGGGTAATCGTGGTCTTCCAGGAAAGCTTGCGCGATCTGCCGGCTGATGGCTTCGTGCCCCTCGTATGTTTCTGTGAAGCCGGTATCGTGAAAAAGGGCCGCCAGGTCCAGCAACTCCAGCTCTTCGTCGGCCAGTTCCATGGACCGGCCCAGCCTCAGGGCGGCATCCCGCACCCTGAAAGTATGCTGCAGGCTGTGGTACCGGTGGTCGTCCGTGAGTTTCTCCTTCAACAGGGCAGCGACGTAGCGCTCGGCCGCGGCAACAATCGTTTTTTCCGCCATTTTATTCATTTTCCGGCTTTTTCTGTGGTCGAACTATAGCAATTCCTGCGTATTCTCTCAATTAAACTACTAAATTGTGATTTTTTAAGCAATTGTGTAACAATTTTTCCAACTACTTGCTAAAAGGTTGTTCTTTTCTGAAAATTCATTCAATTTGCCGCTCTTTCCAAAAACAGAGCGATATGATCTCAAACACCATCAGCCGGTTAGCCCTGGGGCTTAGCCTGGCGTGTTGTTGCCAGCCCGGCATTACTCAGAGCGACAGTATTACCCAGGCAGGATCACCCGGAGAAATCTATTCGGTCAATTACTGGATAAGCGGCGGCATTGCCCTGACCGGAGTCCTGACGAACAGTTTTGCGCACAGCCGGCTTCGGGGCAAGCCGGGCATGGCCGAAGAACACGTCAAATGGATCACCGCAAAAGGCGTCAACCGGTTTGATGCCTGGAGCTTGCGGCAAGACCCGGCGGGCAGGAACGAAGCTGCCAAAACATCCGACCGGATCCTTTATGCTTCCACCATCCTGCCATTTTTCCTCTTCCTGGATAAAGACATCCGGAAAAACTGGCTGGACATCAGCCTGATGTATGCGGAAGCCCAGGCCATCAATTCCAATCTTTACGGCTGGAGCCCCCTGGGGCCCACTTTCGTGGAGCGGTACCGGCCGGCAGTCTACTACGACGAGCTGCCTCTTGAGGAACGCAACTTCGGCAACCTGCGCAACTCCTTTTACAGCGGCCATGTGGGCTCTACAGCCACCGCCACTTTTTTTGCCGCCAAGGCCTTCGCCGATTACCACCCTGGCCTGGAAAGCAGGAAATACCTGCTCTACGCCCTGGCCAGCCTGCCGCCGGCCGCAGTGGGATACTATCGCATTAAAGCGCTACGCCACTTTCCCTCGGATGTTATCGCCGGAGGGCTGATCGGAGCTTCTCTCGGCATACTCATTCCCGAGCTGCACCGCCGGGCCGGCGGCCGGGCCAGCTTTTCCGCAGTGTTCAGCAAACGGGCAAAAGGGATTGGCATGGCCTTTCGTTTTTAAACGGGGTTTGCCGTCCCAAAAAGTTTGTCTTATCTTAACCCGGGTTCGGCAGGCAGGCCCGACTTCGGTAAATCGCCCAATCACTCTGGTTATGGACGGCACTTTGTTCCTCATTGGCCAACTCATTATTACCTTGCTGACCCTGGGGTTGGCCAGCAGCATTTACTACGGGTTGGCCTATGCGTTCGGGAAGCTCCACCTGCCCCTTCCTCAGCGGGAGCAACTGCTGCGGTTCATCATCACCGGCATTTACTTTTGGCTGGCCATCCTTGCCCTGCTGGCCTATATGGGTTATTTTTACCAACCGGACACCGCCTTTATCCGGCTGCTGCTGGCTTTCGGGGTGCCTTTTTCCGCCATTTTACTCCTGCTTCTTTCCCGGTTTTTCCGCCTGGCCATGAAAATCCTGCCCATTCGTTGGTTGACCTATTTCCAGGCTTGCCGGATCATTACAGAATTATTTTTCTGGATGGGCATGAAAGGGAACTACGTGCCGGTACAAATGACATTCGAATGGCTTAACTACGACATAGTGGTGGGCGCCACCGCCCTGATGGCGGGCTATGTGTTCTTCGGACAGGGACGGTTCCGGCGCTTCGAAGGCCTGCTGTGGAATACTTTCGGGATAGCATCCCTGGCCAATGCCCTGCTCATCAGCCTGTTCTCCCTGCCGGGCCAATACCGGGCATTTGCCACCGTTCCGGACAGCGCCTTCCTGACCCTGGCGCCCTTCGTCTGGCTGCCGGGCTTCGTCTTTCCGGTGGCGATAGGCGTCCATATTCTTTCCCTAAGAGAATTGTTGCGGCCCCAGGGGCGGCAGTTGAGGAAGTTCCTGGGCAGGAAATGATCCTCCCTGCCGGAATTATTGCGCGGCTGTTGATCTTACAGGCCACTTGAAAGTGGCCAGTCCAAAAAAACAATGCCGAAGCAGCAGGCGCCGCTTCGGCATTGTTGCCGGAAAAGGACATCAGTTGCGATTACAACTTTTCCGACCGGAATGCAACCCTGATGTTGTACTCCGTAAAGGCTTGCAGCCCACTGGCATCCACCTTCTGGTTGTTCAGGCATTCCCGGATGTACTCCTTGATGTACTCGTTGTCGCTCACGACGTTGAGCACCACGATCTGGTTGTCCTCATTGACCGTAAAGTTGATGAATGCCTGCGTTTCCGCGATCCCCTTTTTGCTCAACTCCGGAGCGTGGATCAACCTGGCGACTTCCTTGCGCAGTTCGGAATTGGGAGAAACTTCGGCAGGAGACGCAAAGGAAAAGCTGGCTGCCAGCATACAAATAGAAAGAACAAAACTAATACGGAAGGTTTTCATGACACAAAATTTAGGGTTTAACAATCGGGTAAATAAATAACTGCAATACAAAGGAGGCCCGCCGCCGGCACGGCGCGGGAATTCCCCCTTTTATCTGCGTGCAATGATCAGGGGTAATTCTTCAATTTATAATTTTAGTTTTTTCGTCCTGAAGTGTCTTTGATATAAAAGACGATAGTTAAACGCAGAAGTTGCACGAAATGATCCCTCCAAACGGGAGGTTTCTATGAACAGGCATTTTTTGGGGATGAGAGGGGCCGTACGCTCTATGCATCCTACCTTATTCCCTATGAAACCTTAAGCTCCGGATTTGGCAGGAAAAAGAATCCGCCTGTTAATATGCGGCAAAAAAAAGACAGCGCAACACAAGTGCCTTAAAAAAAGGCAAGAACAAAATAATATTTCAAATCCAACTCTATTTAAATAATCGCCCGCTGTGGCGGCATGGGTTCCTCTCTGGCTGAACCGCCAAAAAAAAAGGACGAATATCCGTCCGGGAACGTTGGCGGAGAGGGCTTCTTTCCCCTTCTTTTGCCATTGGCATACAAAATGCGCCGCCGGACTTGACGATCACCACAGAATTCCGGCAACTTGGAGGTCAAAATTTTTTAATTTCACAAACCCTTGATCATGCTGAAAACAATCTCCCACACCTGTATTTTGCTGGCCCTGGCCACGCTCTTTTTTCCGGCGGCCCTTTACGCCCAGTGCGGTTTCGAGTCGGACATCAACCTGGAGCCCCCGGGGGCCAACGGCGTATACTGTTCTTATGATACCGTCACGGCGACCGTGGCAGAGCCTTTCGACAGTTATCAGTGGCTCTACAATTTTGACGGCGCCACCAACAACCTGATGCCCATCGCCGGCGCCGACGGCCCCACCCTGGAAATCCCCGTCAGCGATTACGGTTATGCCTTCTTTTTTGTCGAACTTACCCGCGACGGCTGTACGGAGCTCAGCCCGCCGGCAGTGGTCGACAGCTGGGCTTTTATCCCTCCGGCAGTGGAGCATGAACCGCAGAGCGAATACTGTAACGGAGATTCCACGCTGGTCTCCAACGCCTTTGGCAGTTACGCCTCTTACCAATGGCTGCGGAACTACGAACCCATCGACGGGGCAACCGGCCCGGAGTACTGGGTCAGGGAAAGCGGAACCTATGTGATCAACGTTTCTCCTTTCGAATGCCCGGAACTCACGCTCACCAGCGGCATCGGCCCCACCTTTGCCTTCACCGGCCCCGAGGTGCCCGTTATAACCTGGGACGGCAATGTGCTTACAGCCAGTTCCGGGCCCAACTACCAATGGGCCCTCAACGGATCCCCGATCCCCGGCGCTACCGGCCAGACCTATGAGCCCCAGGAAGACGGTACCTATACCGTGACGGTGAGCGACGGAAGCAGTTGTATGCCTGCCTCGGTACCCCTCTCCATTGTGATCTCCGGCACCCGGCAACCCGGCTGGGCCGCCCGGTTCAGGGTCTTCCCCAACCCCATGGGCAATACGCTTAACATCCAGGCCCCTCCCGGCGCTTCTTTCGAGTTGCAACTGCTGAGTGTGGAGGGGAAAGAAGTGCTGCCGCGTACCCTGCTCTCTTCCGGCGGCGCACCGGTTTCCACCGCCCGCCTCAGCAAAGGCACCTATATCTGCCGGTTGTACTATAAAGGAGAAATGGCCAGCTACCGGCTGGTGAAGTAGGCTGATATTACTGCTTCCGGCCATACTACTGGACATTTTTTTGGACACAAAGTACGCCGAGAAGACACAGAGGCTTGATTGTCAATGGGGGAAATTCTATGTACTCTATGTTGCCCTCAGTGCACACTACTAGACATTTTTCTGGACACAGAGTACGCCGAGAAGGCACAGAGCCACACAGAGACCTGATTATCAATGGAAAAAACTCCGTGTACTCTGTGTTGACCTCCGTGCCTCTCTGTGTCCAAA
>JAGFJD010000414.1 GCA_024102975.1 Phaeodactylibacter sp.
GCTTCCTGCTCAGACGCCCAGGGAATACTGGCTCCGCCTGCAACGCGACAAACGCATCCATGACTTCGGGCAGTCCCGTTTCCTGTACGAGAAAGCCCTGGGCGATCAGGCGCCTCCGGCCTTGTACAACCTGGAAACCAACGCCTCTGCCCGGTATGTCTTCTACCGCGTGCCGGGGACGGACAGCCTGTTCAGCAGCCCGGTAACCAGCCGGGCGCCTCCTTCGGGCCTCACCCGTGCGCAGGCCCTGCGGCAGCGGGCGGCGCTCCGGCCCGGCGGGCCCTACCGCCTGGACGGGAAACGGGTGGTTTTCCCGCCGGGCACTCACCGGCTGGCGGAAGACGTGGCCGTGCCGCCTGGTTACCTGGTGGTGTTCGAACCCGGCGCCATTCTGGATTTGTCGGCCGGCGCCCACTTCCTGTCGTTTTCCCCGGTGCTGGCCCTGGGCAGTGAAGAACAGCCCATTAAGGTTGTTTCCGGCAGCGACAGGGCCAACGGCTTTACCGTCCTGCAAACCGGCGAGCCTTCGGTGCTGAAACACGTTATTTTCGAAGGGCTGAACACGCTGAAGGAGGGCAACTGGGAACTGACCGGCGCCGTCTCCTTCTACGAAGCCGACGTGAAGTTGTACCGCTGTGTGTTCGGGAGCAACAAATGCGAAGACGGGTTGAATATCATCCGCTCCGAATTCGAACTTAGCCATTGCCTGTTCCGGGATACGCCGTCCGACGCCTTTGACTCGGATTTCAGCAAGGGAACGGTCAGCAACTGCCGCTTTGAGCGCACCGGCAATGATGGAATGGACTTCTCGGGCAGCGTCGTCCACATAACCGACTGCTATCTGGAAGCCAATGGCGACAAAGGCGTCAGCGTTGGTGAAGAGAGCGACGTCACCTTCTTCAACTCCAGTATCCGCCGTGCCAATATCGCCGTGGCCAGCAAAGACCTGTCGCTGTTGTTCATCCGGGGGCTGAGCATGGAAGATTGCGAACAAGGTTTTGTCGGCTTCCAGAAAAAACCCGAATTCGGGGGCGGAAAGATCGTCGTAGAATCGTATACTGCGAAGAATATCAGGCGCCTGCACGCCATTTCTCCGGGCAGTGTGCTGCAGCTGGTAGATCAGGTGGTGGAGTGAGGAGGAGGGGGGTGTTCGTGCATTTGCTTTGCCCGCCGAAGCCTTTGGCGTAGGCGGGTGCATTTGCTTTGCCTGCCGAAGCCTTTGGCGTAGGCGGGTGCATTTGCTTTGCCTGCCGAAGCCTTTGGCGTAGGCGGGTGCATTTGCTTTGCCCGCTGAAGCCTTTGGCGTAGGTGCGTGCATTTGTAAGGGGGCCTACGGGCTGGGTGGCCGACTCCTTCCAGGGCCAACGAATGTAAGAACGTACGTATGCGCAAAGGTTGGTGCCGCTGCAGGCCTGACGGGTACCATCATAGTCGCAAAAGCTAAAGCGCAGGAAAAATTACTTTTAAATTTTTTCAAATAGACAAATCATGTTGCGACTAGCATTGACAGGATTGGCCCTTTTCATGGTTTTTGGATTGAGCGCTCAGAATCTGCCCGATGAATTCTACGATGAGAAATACCTGGGCCCTTTCGAGTTTCCGACCGGCATCACCTTTGACCGGAGCGGCCGCATGTTCATCTGGGAAAAATCGGGTGTGGTGTATATAGCCGACAGTACCGGCAGCCTTTTCCCCGAGCCGCTGATCGACATATCGGAAGAGGTGGCTAACTGGAAGGACCACGGCCTGATGGGGTTTGCCCTCGATCCGGGCTTCCTGGTCAATGGCTATTTCTATCTGCTTTATGCGCTCGACCTGCATCATTACGACCATTACGGCACGCCGGCCTATCATGCCGATTCCACGGCATTGTTTCAGCCGACCATTGGGCGGGTTACCCGTTACAAAGCCGATCCTCTGACCAACTTCACGCGGGCGCTTCCCGGCAGCCGGAAGGTCCTGCTCGGCGAGTCCATCGACACCGGCATCCCGTTGTTGTACGAATTTCACGGCCTGGGCGCTCTGGTAGTGGGCGAAGACGGCACCCTGCTGATCTCCTGCGGCGACGCCACCAGCAATGCCGGCCCTGATACCGGCGGCGACAGCCTCGGCACGATGGCCGGCAAGGCATTGGAGCGGGGCATCATCAGCCCGGACCAGGACGTAGGCTCCTATCGGGCCCAGTATCTGGGCAATTACAACGGCAAGATCTTGCGGATCGACCCGGCCACCGGCGACGGGTTGCCCGGCAACCCCTTTTACGACCCGGAAGCCCCCCGTGCGCCCTGGTCGCGCGTATGGGCCTACGGCCTGCGCAACCCTTACCGCTTTACGGTGCGCCCGGGCTCGGGCAGCCATTTCCCGGAAGACGGCCGCCCCGGCGTGCTCTACGTCGGCGACGTTGGCAACGGAGGCTGGGAAGAGCTGGACATCGTCGAGTCGGGTGGGCAAAACTTCGGATGGCCCATCATGGAAGGCCATGGCGGCAACTGGCCGTTCTACACGCGGGAATCCCCGCCTAACCGGATGGCGCCCAACCCGCTCTTTGGCGAGGGGTGCGGCCAGGAATTCTTTTCTTTTAAAGATATGTTCGCTATCCTGACCGTCGAAGGCGGCCGCCCGCCGGCCAACCCCTGCGATTCAGCCGTGGCGATAGAAAACTACGTTGTCGGCTATCCCCCCGCTATCCTGTGGAGCAACTCCCGCTGGAACCCGCCGACCCGTGCCATCGTTCCCTTTTTCAACGATCGGGGAGAGATCAACGGCGCTGAAATCGGTACGCCCCGGGCCGGCGTCGAAGGAGAAAATTTCGACGGCTACTCCAGCCTTTCCGGCTTGTTTTATGAGGGTAGCCATTATCCGGAGGCCTACCGGGGAAAATTCTTCGCCGTCGATTTCAGCGGCTGGATTCAGGTGATGGAATTCACGGCAGGCAACCGCCTGCTCCGGGTTGAGCCTTTCCACCGGTACGCCAAAGATATTATCCACCTGGCCCTCAACCCGGCGGACGGCAAGCTCTACTACGTCAACCTTCAGGGGGAGGTCCGCCGGATCAGCTTCGGCGGCAACCCGGCGCCGGTGGCGGTCATTCATGCCGACAAGTACTACGGCCCCAGCCCGCTGACGGTGCAGTTCGACGGCACGGCATCCTTCGATTCCAACTTGCCCATCACCAGTTATTACTGGGATTTTGGCGACGGCCAATATAGCAATGAACCTTCTCCCAGCCATACTTTCGCCAGCCCCGGCAGCGGCCCGAATAGTTTTCTCGCCCGGCTCACCGTTGCCGACAGCCTGGGTGCCAGCGCCAGCGCCGAGGCTGTCATCTCTCTGAACAACAGCCCTCCCCAGGTGAAGATCACCAGTTTCCGCGACGGCGACCGCTACCCGCTGGATCAGGGCACTACCCTTCTGCGGCTGGCGGCCGAGGTAGAAGACAAGGAACACGCCAACGATGAACTAACCTATGAATGGCGGACCTACGTGCACCACAACGCTCATTTCCATCCGGACCCGGTGGACTTCGAACACGAGACGTTTACCCTGATCAGCCCCCTGGGCTGCGACGGGGAGGAATACTGGTACCGCATCGAGCTGACCGTCACGGATCCGGAGGGCCTTTCCAACACTCAGAGCCAGAGCATCTATCCCTATTGCGGCGATCCTTTCCTGGAATGGGCGGAGTTGGCCGCCGGGGCGGAAGCCGGCCAGGTCAACCTGCAATGGACGGCGGATATGGAGGATAGCGTGAGCCTGTTTGAAGTACAGCGCAGCGCTGACTTTTTTAGTTTCCAGGTGCTGGGGCTTGCCGAAGCACAGGGCGGGCCAGGGCCGAATACCTATTCCTTCGTCGATGAAGCGCCGCGCCGGGGCCAGAACATTTACAGGGTGAAAGCGATCCGGGCGGACGGGGCCTTTTTGTTTTCCAATATGGCAAATGTCGGTTATCCCAATTCCGGGTTTATCCAGGTTTATCCCAACCCCGCCCGCTCCTTCTTCCGTGCTGCCCTCTCGGAAGCTAAAGGCGGCATGGTACACATGGAATTGTTCAGCAATGCCGGCGTACGGGTGTTCCGGGGCGCATGGGAAGCTGAGCCCGGACAGCCCTTCAGCAAGAGGATACTGACCCAGGCTTTTCCCAACGGCGCCTATCACTACCGCATCATTAACGGCGAGCAGGAAAAGGTGGGTAAGCTGGTGATCGCGAGGTAGGGGGGGCTGTTGGCAGTTCGCAGTTGGCAGTTCGCAGTTCGCAGTTCGCAGTTCGCAGTTCGCTGACCCCGTACGCCGTACACCGCCCGGCCACACCACTGGACAAAATGGTTTTGGACACAGAGAGCACTGAGGCCAACACAGAGTACACAGAGTTTTTTCTATTGATAATCAGGCCTCTGTGTGGCTCTGTGTCTTCTCGGCGTACTCTGTGTCCAGAAAATGTCTAGTAGTATGCCGCCCGGAAACAGTTGTCCAGCCTTTGACAGGTAGCCACTGTTGGAGCTGGACTGCTGCTGAACAGTAGCAGCCTTCGTTTGCCGAATGGGCGAACAGCGAACAGCGGCCTGCAAAAATCACCCCCAACACTCCCAGATTTCCATTTATCCCCTTACTTCCCTATTTTTGCCCGTTCTTAAAAACGACATACCAAAAAATGAGCCGGACCCTCTCTATCGTTATCCCCGCCTACAATGAGGCCCCTACCATTCACCTCATCCTGGACAAGGTAAAGGCGGTAGATCTGGCCGGCGGGCTGAAAAAGGAAGTGATCGTCGTCAACGACTGCTCGAAAGACGACACCAAAGGCGCCATAGAGCGCTATATGCAGGACAATCCCGGCGTGCCTATCCAATACTACGAGCACGAGGTCAATAAAGGCAAGGGGGCAGCCCTGCATACCGGCATCCGGGAAGCCAAAGGGGATTTCATCATCATCCAGGATGCCGACCTGGAGTACGACCCGCGGGAATACAACATCCTGCTGGCGCCCATCCTCGACGGGGTGGCTGATGTCGTCTACGGTTCCCGCTTCATGGGGGGCCGGCCCCACCGCATCCTCTTCTTCTGGCACTCCATCGGCAACAAGTTCCTCACCTTCCTGTCCAATGCCTTTACCAACCTCAACCTGACGGATATGGAAACCTGCTACAAGCTCTTCCGCGCTGAGGCAGTCAAGAACCTGGACCTGCGGGAGCAGCGCTTTGGTTTCGAGCCGGAGGTCACCGCCAAAGTGGCGCGATTGCCCGGCATCCGGATTTACGAAGTGGGCATTTCCTATTACGGCCGCACTTATGCGGAGGGGAAAAAGATCAACTGGAAAGATGGTTTCCGGGCTATTTACTGCATTTTTAAATACAACCTGTTTCCGTAAGTCCCCCTGTCTATTTCCACGCTAAACCTACCACCCTTCCTCCGGGGTGTTTTTCTGTAAAAACCTCCCGGCGGGAGGCTATCCAGTCGGGGAGTTCTTCCGGGCCGGGTTCGGCAACGGCAAATAATTCGTCCAGCAGCTCGTCTTCCAGGGCAGTGAAGGCGAAAACCTTCCGCTCGTCGGCCAGCAGGGCACCCTGGTACAGGAGCAGCCGCCCTGCCCAGATATCTGGTTGCTTCATGAAAGGCCCTTCCAGGAGCGCTTCCCGTTTGCTTTCGGAGTAATTGATGGCAGCGAATATTTCGCTGTTTTTCAGCATCCGGACTTCCATCGCCTCATGGCTTCGCGCCGGGGCTGCAAGGTGTTCTTTATGATATTGAAGGCTGACCCCCTCCTCCCGCACCGCTTTGACATACTCCAGGGCCAGCGCCAGGTCATCGGGGCGCAGCAACAGCCAGTGGCCGTCGCGCCGGTACCAGGTGAGCTGCCGCTTGGCATAGCGGCGGCTGTTGCGCTGGATCAGGGCGATGGCCTCTTTCCGGCTGAGGCTGCCGTCAAAATGATCGAAGAGTTCCTGGTAACCTACGGTTTGCAGGGCGGTGAGCTGGCGTTCGGGATACAGGGAACGGGCCTCCTCCAGTAGCCCGGCCGCCACCATCTGTTCTACCCGGCGGTTGATCCGCCGGTACAGTTCGCGCCGCGGCCAGTGGAGCTGCAGGTAGATGGGCGTGAAGGGGCGCGGGCGGCGGGCGGCTTTCCGAAACCGGGAAAACGGCTGGCCGCTGGCCCTGCACACGGCAATTGCCCGGATGAGGCGGTGCGGGTTTTGCCGGTCCACTTCTTCGTAGAAATCCGGGTCGGCGCGCGCCAGTTCTTCCTGCAAATGCTTCAGCCCTTTGGCCCGGTATTCCTCCTCGACCTGATCGCGAATGGCCGGCGGCACGTCGGGAAAGTCGTCCAGCCCTTCGCACAGGGCCTTAATGTACAACCCCGACCCGCCAACCAGGACGGCGATATCCTGCCTGGCGAAAAGCTCTTCCAGTATTTGCAGCGCATCGCGCTCAAAATCGCCCACGCTGTACTCCTCGCTGATGCTCCGGCTGTTGACGAAGTAGTGGGGCGCCTGCTCCAGTTCTTCCTCCGACGGCTTAGCCGTCCCGATGTTCATCTCCCGGTAGAACTGCCGGCTGTCTGCCGACAGGATTGCCGCCCCGAAGTGCCGCGCCAGCCGGATGGCAAAGGCTGTCTTGCCGCTGGCCGTCGGCCCGCCGACGACGATGAGGTGTTTGGAATGGTTGGATTGTTTCATGGGTTCATTGTTTCATGGGTTTATTGTTTCATGGTTCCGGAACATGTACCATGAATCAAGGCACCAGTGACCCCATGCACCCATGCACCCATGACCCCATGCACCCCATGCACCCTGATTCACACCTCCGGCACTTTCCCCATCCACGGCCGCGCCTTTTCCAGTTGGGCAGCGAGGCGGAACAGCATGTCTTCCCTGCCGGCGGGCGCGGTAAACATGACGCCGACGGGCAGCCCATCGTTTGTCCAGTGGAGCGGGACGGACATGGACGGCTGGCCGGTGATGTTGCCCAGGGCCGTATACGGGATATAGGAAAAGATTTTTTCCGCCAGGGGCCCGACCCGTGCCTTGAGCACGCCTTCCAGGTTAAGGCTGGTGACGAGTTGGAGCAGCCGCTTTTCGGCGGCATCGGGCTGCAGTTCCCCGATCCGGAAAGGCGCTTTGGAGACGGTGGGCGTCAGGAGGAGGTCGTACTGCTGGTGGAAGGCGCCGAGGCGGCGGGCGATGTCGTTCCACTTTCGCCGCCGGTAGGCGTAGTCTTTGGCGCTGAAGCTCCTGCCCAGCATTGACATGGCCCAGGTGGCGCGTTCCACGTCGCCGGGGCGGGCGGCCCGGCCCAGGTGTTCGCTCAGGATTTCGATATCGGCGGCGGCTTCGCCGCAGACCATGGTGAGGAAGGTCTCGGTCAGGTCTTCGCGCCGGTAGGGCAGGGGCGCCAGTTCCACCTGATGGCCGAGGGACTCCAGCAACCGGGCGGTTTTTTCGATGGCCAGGATGCAGTCGGCGTCCACTTCCTGCCCGAGGGTGTGGGCGGTGCTGAACCCGATGCGGAGCTTTCCGGGGTCTTCACTGATCACTTCCAGGTAGGGCTTTTCCGGCGGTTGGATGACGAAGGGGTCGCCGGGGGCAGATCCCTGGGTGGCGTCAAGCAGGGCGGCGCTGTCGCGGACCGACCGGCTGACGCAGTGTTCCATGACGGCGCCGCTCCAGCCTTCGCCCTGCTGGGGCCCCTGGCTGATCCGCCCCCGGCTGGGCTTCAGCCCGAACAGGCCGCAGCAGGAAGCCGGAATGCGGATGGACCCGCCGCCGTCGCTGGCCGTAGCCAGGGGCGTGATGCCGGCGGCAACGGCGGCGGCCGACCCGCCGCTCGACCCTCCGGCGGTATAGCCAATATTCCAGGGGTTGCGGGTAGGGCCGAAGTGTTGGGGCTCGGTGTAAGGCGTCAGCCCGAATTCGGGCGTGTTGGTCTTGCCCAGGAAGGACAATCCGGCCTGTCGGTAGCGCCGGGTGATATAGCTGTCTTCCTTTGAAACATAATTGCGGTAACCCCGGCAGCCCGATACCCGGGGCGTGCCGGCAATCTCCAGCCCCAGGTCCTTGACCAGGAAGGGTATGCCTGCAAAAAGGCTGTCCGGGCTCGCGCTTTTCGCCATTTCCCGCGCCATGTCATAGAGCGGATGGATGATGGCGTTGATGGTGGGGTTGACGCTCTCTGCCCGGGTGATGGCTACTTCTACAAGCTCAGCGGCGGTAACCTCTTTTTTGCGGACGAGTTCGGCCAGGCCCAGGGCGTCGTATTTTCGGTATTCTTCGAAGGTCATGTCATGTTGGTTAATCTGGTTGAGGAACCCCAAATGTAAAAAAAATCCAGCATTCGATTCCTGCTGTGTTAATGATCCCGGGGTGCCTGGGCGCGGCAAATTTTTCCTTACCTTTGCTGAAATTTAAGGAACCCTGATTACTACTAAGCAGAAGAAGATGCAGAAATATTTCAACATAGCAGGGCCTTGCAATCCCGACAAACACTACATGGTTCCCATCCTCGATCGCAATAAGGAAATATTGCCTTTGATCGGGCAAGAACAATACTTTGTCATCCATGCTGCCCGCCAATCAGGAAAAACGACGCTGATAAAAACGCTCGTCAACCAGCTGAATGCAGAAGGCAGGTATCATGCCTTGTATTGTTCTCTGGAGGAGGCGCACATTTTTGCAGAAACTCAGGAAGGTATCCCTGCCGTACCCAGTACCACATGGAATCGCAGGTTGAAAACCGGTGGGTGAAACCCGACAAAAGCCTGGACATGGACGGGCTGCTCAAAGCCTTCCAGCAATTCTGGCGGGAGAACAGCGGGATTTGGGAGGAAAAATACCAATATAAGGAAGCCGCCCCCCACCTGATCCTTCAGGCCTTCCTGCAACGGGTGGTCAACGCCGGAGGCGACGTGCTGAGGGAATACGCTGCCAACAAAGGGCGGATGGACCTGTGCGTGCGCTACGGAGAGAACAAATACCCCATCGAGATCAAGCTGCACTACGGCCCCAAGACCATTCCTGAAGGCCTGGAGCAACTCGGCGGCTATATGGACAAGGTAGGAGAGCGCACAGGCTGGCTGGTGATTTTCGACCGAAGGAAAGATGCTGCCTGGGAAGAAAAGATATACTGGAAGACGGAAGAGGAAGGTGGAAAAACGATCCATGTAGTAGGCGCTTAATTGGATATTTCCAAATCCTGAATGGCCGGCGCAACCAGAAGGGCTGGTAAATTGTGTTCTAACAAAGCTTTTTCCATGAGCGATTTGATCCATCAGGCCTACGACCCGGAGGCCTTCCGCCGCTTCGGGCACGAACTGGTCGACCTGCTGGCGGAACACCTGGCAGCCGTCCGCCAAAACGAAGAAGAACCTGCCATCCCTTTCACGTCGCCTGAAGCGGAATATGCCTTCTGGCAGCAGGATTTCCAGCACAACCGGGGCGGTTCTCCCCTGGGTTTGTTCGCCTCCGTGCTGGAACGTTCCGTCCGGGTGCAGCATCCCCGTTACATGGGCCATCAGATCAGCCCGGCGGCGCCCCTGGCTGCCCTGGCCAGCCTGGTGGACGGCCTGCTGAACAACGGGATGGGCGTCTACGAGATGGGCGCTGCCGGCACGGCCATCGAACGGCTGGTGGTGAAAACCGTGGCCCGCCAGATGGGTTTCGGCGAAAATGCAGACGGCGTGCTGACCTCCGGCGGCACACTGGCCAACCTGACGGCCCTGCTGGCGGCGCGCAGCGCGAAGTCCCCTTCGCCCGTCTGGCAGGAAGGGCACGGGGAAGAGCTGGCGCTGATGGTCTCCGAAGAAGCGCACTATTGCGTCGACCGCGCCGTCCGCATCATGGGGTGGGGCGAAGGCGGCATCATCAGGGTGCCGGCGGACGAGCGCTACCGCATGCGGGTGGATTTGCTGGAGGAGTATCTCCAAAAAGCGCAACGGGAGGGCAAGACAGTGGTTGCCGTAGTGGGCAGCGCCTGTTCTACTTCCACTGGTTCTTTCGACAACCTGGAAGCAATTGCTGATTTTTGCAAAAAGCATGGCCTGTGGTTTCACGTCGACGGTGCCCACGGCGGCGCGCTCTGTTTTTCTGAAAAGCACCGCTCCCTCCTCGCCGGCATCGAACGGGCAGATTCGGTGGCTATGGATTTTCATAAAATGCTGCTCACCCCGGCTGTCGCCACGGCGCTGATCTTCCGCGACGGGCAGCACAGCTTCCGCACCTTCAGCCAGAAGGCGCAGTACCTCTGGGAACGGGAAACCGACGAAGAGTGGTTTAACCTGGCCAAGCGCACCTTCGAATGCACCAAGCTGATGATGGGCCTCAAAGCATACACTTTGCTGCGCACCTACGGCCCGGAGCTGTGGGCGTTATACCTGGACCGGGTGATGGAACTGGGGCGGCAGTTTGCAGCGCTGGTACAGGAAACCAGGGGGTTCGAACTGGCCGTGGCCCCTCAGTGCAATATCGTCTGCTTCCGCTACCGCCCCGACGGCCTGGAAGGAGAGGCGCTCAACGCGCTGAACGAGGCCATCCGGCAGGCCCTGCTGGAAGAGGGGCGGTTTTATATTGTAAAAACTAATTTGCGGGGCAGCGCCTACCTGCGCGTGACCCTCAGCAATCCGTTCACCACCGAAGCGGATATTCGGGAACTGCTGAGTTCTTCGTTGTTTGTTGCCAACAACGAACAACCGACAACGGCTAACAAAACCAAACCGTAGATTTTCGGATTAATTCCGGACTCGCGTCAGCCCGTATTCTTCAATCCCCCGGAAATGGCATTGGTCAGCAGGAGGAGTTGTTCCAGCAGTTGTTCCGCCTCCGGCGCTCCGGCCTCCCGGGCCTGCCGCCAGCTTCGGAGGGCGTCCAGCTGGAATTCGTGCAGCCGTTGCAGGGCTGGCTGGCGGCGCCTGACGTTGTCCAGCTGGCTGGTGCGCCGCCGGGAGGCGGGCTGCCCAAACAGTTTGGCGATCTGTTCCAGGCCGGCATGGTAATCTTCAAGCAGGAAAGCCAGCAGTTCTTCCCGCCATGCCGCATTTCCCATCAGGCCGGCGTACCGGCGCATGATGCCGGGGTCGGCGTTCAGCAGGTTGGTTTCGACCATGATCAGGGTATACCGCAGGAAGGGCCACCGGTCTGCCCATTTCTGCAGGCGGGCAAAATCGCCCGCGGACTCTTCTTCCATTTTCCGGAGCGCAAAGCCTACCCCCAGCCAGCCGGTCAGCCCGAAGCGGGCCTGGTTCCAGCTGAAGACCCAGGGAATGGCCCGCAGGTCGGCCAGAGACCGCTTGCCGGTCCGGCGGGCGGGGCGGGAGCCGATGCGGCTCTGTTCCAGCACGTCGATCGGCGTGGCCTCGCCAAAGAACTGCAGGAAGCCGGGGTGGTTTAAAAACCGTTGATAGTGTTCCTGCGACCAGGCGGCTAACCGGGTGAGCAGGTCGTCGGGATAGGCTTCTTCCCCGGCAGGAAGCCGAACATTGATCCGCTGCCGGGCGCTGCCAGCCAGCAGCATCTCCAGGTTGTAGGTAGCGGTGAAGCGGTTGGCGAACTGCTGGGCAATGGTTTCTCCCTGGACGGTCAGCTTGATGTGCCCGCTCATAGCGCCGCGGGGCATGCTGTCGAGGAAGCGGTGGTACTTGCCTCCTCCCCGGCTGATGGTACCGCCGATGCCGTGGAAGAAACACAGGCGGGTGCCGTGCTGCTCCGCCGACCGGGTGAGCTGTTGCATGGCGCGGTAAATATTCCAGCGGCTGGACAGGATGCCCCCGTCTTTGTTGCTGTCGCTGTACCCCAACATTACTTCCTGGATGGATCCCAGGTGTTCGCGCCGGTTGCGGGTTACCTTATGTTGCAGGAAAGCATCGAGGATATCGGCGCCGTTTTCGAGGTCTTCTACCGTTTCAAACAGGGGGACGACCGGCAGGGGCTGTCCCAGCAACCCTACCTCCCGCAGGAAGAGGTAAACCAGCAACAGGTCGCTCTGGCCGCGGGTCATGCTGACGATGAACGACCCGATTCCGTCCGGGCCATACCGGCCAACATAATCTTTCACCGCCCGGTAACAGTCCAGCAAAGCATCGGCTTCCGGGCCACAGGGGGCGCCAGGCACGACAAAGGGCCGTTGATGCTGCAGTTCTTCCGTGAGGAAGGTTACCCGTTCGCTTTCCGTCCATTGGCTATAGTTCGTTTTTTTCAGGCCGGCGGCCTGCAGGATTTGTTCTATAGCCTTTTCGTGAAAGGCGCTGTTCTGCCGGATATCGAGTTTTGCCAGGTGGAAGCCGAGGCATTGCACCTGCCGTTCCAGGGTAAAAAGCAGGCCGTGCGTTACCTGTCCGGCACCGATCTCTTCCAGGGTTTGCCGCAGGTATTGCAATTCTTCGGCCAGTTCGCCGGGCGAGGCAAACCCGTGGCCGGCCTCGGCCCGGGTCCGTTCCAGGCGGGCCCGCAGGAGGTTGACGAACTGGCGCCACGGTTCTTTGGGGTTGCGGGCTATAGCTTGTTCGCCCTCCGGGCCGAGGCGTTCGCCCCACTGTTGGATGGCCCGGGTGAAATGGCCCGGCACCGGGTTGGACACGGCCGAGAAGCTCAGCCGGGCGGCGAGCTGCTGCAATTGCTGCTGAAGCAGGGTGAGGGCGGCTTTTCGGTGTTGCTGCAGGGTGGTGCGGGTGACTTCGGCGGTCACGTAGGGGTGGCCGTCCCGGTCGCCGCCCACCCAGCTTCCGAACCGGAGCGAGGGGAATTGTTCCGGCTGCCGGAGCAATTCGGGATTTAGCCCTGCCGTTTCCCAGGCGGCGAGCAGGCGCTGGTCGCTCAGGCGCAGGGCTTCCGGGAAGACCTGGGTGAAGTAGTGCATGACGTTGTTGCGTTCCGCTTCCAGGGTGGGTTTTTCCAGGTATACCTCCCCGGTGCGCCACCAGCGTTCCAGCAGTACTTTGATGCCGGCGACCAACTGCCGGCGTTCGGACGGTGCCCACACCTGGTTTTCCAGCTTTGCCAGCAGGAGGTACAGCTCGCGGTGAAGCTCCAGGATGGTCACCCGCTTGGCTTCAGTGGGGTGGGCCGTCAGGACGGGCCGCACAGAAATTTCGGTGAGCAGGGCTGCCAGTTCCGCTTCCGGGACGCCTTGCTCGCGGGCTTGCTGCAGCGTTTCGGCCCAGGAGCCGCGGACGGAAGCCGGCCCTAGGTGCGTTTCCAGCTGCCTCCGGAACTGTACCGCCGCGTTCTCCTCGACCAGGTTCATCAGTTGAAAGCAAATGCCCAGGGCCTGGATTTGAAGCGCTGCCTCCGGAGATGACGCGGATGGCTCTGCGGCACTTTCCGCCCAGGGCAGGCTGTCCGCCACACCGCCCTGGCCCAGCGCCTGCAATACTTCTTGAAAACGGGAAAGGATGAAATCGAGGTCTTCCGCTATCTTATTCAGCCCCCGGGCTTCCAAAGTTGGTTTCATCATTTTTTCGGATTGGTTGATACCCCTTCTACCGGATAAGTGGGCAGTTTGTTCATGCCACTGGACATTTTTCTGGACACAGAGTACGCCGAGAATACACAGAGCCACACAGAGGCTTGATTATCAATGGGAAAAACTCCGTGTACTCTGTGTTGCCCTCAGTGCGCTCTGTGTCAAAAACCATTTTGTCCAGTAGTGTGGGCAGTTTGTTCATGCAATGCGGGACTTGTTGCGCTTTTTGCAGCATCAATAGTTAGGTTTGCAAACTTTCCCGGTACTCCGTCGGCGTTTCTCCGAACTCCTGCCGGAATACCCGGGAAAAATAATCCGGGTCGTTGAAGCCGGTGTCAAAGGCGACGGAGGTTACGGAGCGCTCCGGGTCCTGCAGCAATTCCCGGGCGTGGTTCAGGCGGATGCGGCGGATGAATCTGACCGGGGATAAACCCGTCAGGGCACTGAGCTTGCGCTGGAGTTGCGACTGGCTGAGGTGCAGCTCCCGGCACAGGGCCTGTACGTCGAGTTCGAAGTCGTCGAGATGGGCGGCGACGGCCTGGCGCACTTTTCGGACAAAGGCGTCTTCCCGGGCGGGCAGTTCCTGTGGTTCCGGCAGGCCGGTTGCTTCTGCCAGCCCTGCCGCTGCCAGGTAGCTTTTTTTCAGGGCGTCCCTCAGTTCGAGCAGCTTGCGCATGCGTACGAGCAGTTCGGCCTTGTCGAAGGGTTTGGCCAGATAGGCGTCGGCCCCCTGCTCCAGGCCTGCGATGCGGGAGTCCAGGTCAGCTTTGGCGGTGAGCAGGATGACGGGTATATGGCTGGTAGCCTGGCCGGCGCGCAGGGCGGCGCACAGCTCGATGCCGTCCATCTTGGGCATCATGACGTCGCTGACGATGATGTCGGGCACCAGTTCCTTTGCCTTGGCCAGGCCCTCTTCCCCGTCGCGGGCAGTGGCCAGCCGATAGTTGCCGGCCAGCAGTACTTTGAGATAATTCAAAATGTCTTCCTGGTCGTCGATAAGCAGGGCCAGAGGCCCTTTTCCCGTTGTTTCTGCTGATGGCAGGTTGGCGGTTTCCGGCGGTGCAACGAATTTACCAACCCGTTCCGCCATTTCCCCGGCGGTGAGGGAAACTGCTGCCGGCGCATTCCGGCTGATGGGCAGCCACAGGGAGAACGCCGTGCCTTTCCCTCCCCGGCTTTTGACGCTGATCTGGCCTCCCAGCAAGTTCACCATTTCTTTGATGAAGGAAGTGGGCGCCGTAGTTGTCTTCATTCCAGATGTACTCCCGGTAGGCGGTGACGCCCCGGGCGTTGGAGATGCTGACCGCCGTTCGTGCGCCGTCCAGTCCGGACAACTGAATAAGCACGGCCTGCGGCCTCTCGCTTTCGGTAATGCTGGCGGTAAAGCCGGCGGCGTCCTGAGCAGAGGATACCGCGGCCATCAGGGCGAAGAACATGCCCAGGAAAATGACTTTTGTGGTTTTCATGGCTCGCGTATTTGGTTTGACAATCTGCCGGCTGTTTCAAAGCCCGGCTTGTACCACAAAAGTGCTTTTGCCTGCTCTTTTCCGCCCCGAACTTTTCCCCAACCCGCCGGACAAATACGCCAACCGGCTGGATTTTCTGGGCAAAACCGGAGAAAACAGGCGTTTTCTAGAACGGCGGATGCTCCGGCCTGTTGCCCAGTATGTCTTCAATTCGTTCATTCACCTCATCCGTAATTTTGGCCACGTCGTCCAGCGCCTTGAAATTCTCCCGGAGGTGTTCCACTTTGGAGCCGCCCAGGATGACGGTGCTCACGTTGGGGTTGCTGAGGCACCAGGCGATGGCCAGGCGGGGCACGCTGGTGTTCAGTTCATCGGCCACCGTTTTCAGTTGGCGCACCTTATTCAGGCGTTCCTCGCTAAGGCTTCGTTCTTTGAGCCATTCCAGCCCTTCCATGCCCAGTCGGGTGCCTTCGGGGAATTTGCCGAGGTACTTGTCGGTCAGTACACCGGAGGCCAGTGGCGACCAGATTGTCGTGCCCAGCCCCACCTTTTTGTAAATCTGGCTGAACTCCACCTCCACTTTTTCGCGGTGGAACATGTTGTACTGGGGCTGTTCCATAGTAGGGCCGATAAGGTTGAGCTGCCGGGCAACCATGTGGGCTTCCATGATCTCCTGGGCCGACCATTCGGAGGTGCCCCAGTAGAGGATTTTGCCCTGCTGGATGAGGTGGTTCATGGCCCAGACCGTCTCCCCGATGGGCGTATTCTTGTCCGGGCGGTGGCAGAAGAACAGGTCGAGGTAGTCCACTCGGAGGCGCTTCAGGGCGGCGTGGCAGGCCTCGAAGACATGCTTGCGGCTCAGGCCCGACTGGTTGGGCTTTTTGCCGCCGTCGCCAAAGAATACCTTGCTGGACACGAGGTAGGAGCTGCGCTCCCAGTTAAGCTTGCTGAGGATGTTGCCCATGACGATCTCGGACTGGCCGCGGGCGTAGATCTCGGCGTTGTCAAAAAAGTTGACGCCGTTTTCGTAGGCGGTTATCATCATCTGTTCGGCGACGTCGTCGCTGATCTGCTTGCCGAAGGTCAGCCAGGAGCCCAGCGACAAAGCGCTGACCTGCAGGCCGGACTTTCCGAGCCTTCTGTATTCCATATAAGTTGGTTTTGATTGTTAGTGATTTGCCGTGCAGGGCGTTTTTATAGCCAGTAAGACACAAAAATAAATGAAATAAGACGGCATTTTGTTTGTAAAAACCATTTCCACGCATTTCCCAATTTTAGCCCCCGTTTATAACACGGTAGATATCCTCCGCCCCCATCTATTTGACTTGTGCGGCAAAAAAGTCTAGTGCCTATGTGGCCTACTGTGAAAACGCCTATGTGCCCTATGTGTTAAAAACCATACAGCCAGCACACACCACTAGACATTTTCTGGCCCGTGTAAAAGTGTAAGCGTGTAAAGGTGTAAAAGAAATTGGCTCCCAATCATTTACACGTTTACACTTTCACACCTTTACACAAGTAGCCCCCAAAATGTCC
>JAGFJD010000427.1 GCA_024102975.1 Phaeodactylibacter sp.
TTTAATCTATGAACCGATTGAAATGCACACTCCTGGGCGCGTTCCTGTTCGCCTTCGCCGGCCAGCTGGCGGCTCAGCAAACTTTCAGCAAACAGTGGATTTACGAACAGGGCCGCTCCACCCTGGCGCGCAAAACGAAAGCGTCTTCCGAAAAACTCCGGGCCCTGAAGCAGCAGCTTGCCTCCCAGCCCGGCGCCCAGAACGACGTTTCCTTCCGAAACGAGGAGAGCAATGTCAGCGGCTCCAACAAGCCGGAATCCGAAGTACATGCCGCCATCAACCCCCGCGATTCGAACAATATCATCATCGCCGGCATGGTGCTGGACGCGGAATCCATACTGGCGCCCTTGTCCTTCCCCATTTATTACACCAGGGATTTTGGGAATACCTGGCAGCTCAGCGAATTCAACGGCGTCAACGACCTCGAGCCCCTCACCCTCATTCTCGGCGGCGGCGACCCCGTACTGGCCTTCGACACGGACGGCACCGCCTACCTGTCCTGGCTGACCATCTCGGCCAACATCCTGCCGAACACAAACATTAGCATAAAGCTGCACTGGGCCACCTCCGCCGACGGCGGGGCAACCTGGCAGCGGCAGGCGTCCGTTATCGACGCCGGGCAGGTTCTCAGCCTCGACGATCCGGAATCCCGTTTTGTGGACAAGGAGTGGCTGGCCACCGACCTGTCCTCCTCTGCCTACCGCAACAACCTATACGCCGCCTATGTCGAGATCAACCTGGCCGACACTACTTATAATATACTGGTCAAAACCAAAACGGCTGACAGCGGCACGTTCGGCGAAGCGGTTGACGTTACGCCGGAAGAGATCGTCTTTTCCCAGTTCTCCAGCATCGACGTCGACCGGCAGGGCAACGTACACGTGCTTTTCGCCGGCGCCACCGCCCAGGACTTCGTCCTGAGCCTTTACCATTGCGTCTCGGAAGACGGGGGCGCCACCTTCTCCGTCCCGGTGCGCATCTCTCCGTTGCACCTGCCCTGTTTCCCTCCCGGCGCCGGCGGCCCCTGCGACGTGGTCGGCATCGACTCGGCCCGCGTTTATCCCTGTCCTCACCTGAGGGTGGATAAATCGGGCGGCGAGCACGACGGCAACCTCTACGCCGTATGGACCGCCGACGGATTTCAGGCGGAAGCCACCCCGGGGCTTGACGTCTACTACAGCTATTCCAAAGACGGAGGCCTGATCTGGTCGGACCCGGCCATCCTCAACAACGACGGCAACCCCGGCGCCGAGCAGTTTTTCCCCAGCCTGGCTGTCAACAAAAAGGGCACCCTGGCGGTAAGCTGGTACGACCGCCGGGAAGACCCCAACAACCTCCTGACCAGGTATTACATGACCTACTCCAGGGACGGAGGCCTCACGTTCGAAGATGACTTTCCGGTGTCAACCCAGGGTGCCGACTTTTCCATGATCGGCACCGCCAACGCCAACTTCGGGGTAGGCGAATACACGCAAATCCTGGCTACCGACGGTTATGCCATCCCGGTTTGGGCCGACGGGCGCACGAACGACGGCAATATCGACCTCTACGTGGCCTTCATACCGCTGGATGAAGGAGCAGTTACCACCGTCCCAGAGATCAATACTGTTTCCGGCCAGTTCGCCCTGGGGCAACCCACGCCCAACCCGGCCGCCGGGCAAACCCGCGTAAGCCTGGCCCTAAAAGCCGGCTCGGCAGTCCAGGCTCAGCTTTTCGGCCAAAATGGCGCGCTGGTATGGCAAAAGGATTTCGGCACTTTGCCGGAAGGCGCCCACCAACTGGATATTTCCACTCTGGATTTGCCATCCGGCCCGTACCTGCTGCGCATAGTTACCGGATTCGGCTTCCAGAGCAGGAAGGTGCAAGTGCAGCGGTGAGGGTAACGGGGGGGAGGTATATTGGTGCACGGGTATACTGGTGCACGGGTATACTGGTGAGAGCTATATGGCCGGGGGGCGGCCCAGCTTTGCGAAACCTGCTCCCCGCCGGCACCCCGGCAAGTTTCGCAAAGCAAAACGTTTAGCCCTTTTTGATTTTAATCACCTGAGGGGGGTGACAAATGTCACTCCCCTTTTTTTTTCGCTGGCCTACCTTTACCCATCACTCCGGTGGCCGAAACCGGAATACCGAAACCGGGTAACACTAAAACTATTCCCAGCAGCCCAGCCCCGATCATCACAACATCACATTACGAGGCGCATGGGGTTTGGCAATTTCCCGTTCCATGGTTTTGGGTATTGAACCAAAAAATGGCCATATTTATGTCCGTCGTTAGCCAACTAAAAGATCAACCGCTGGCCAATACTATGCCGGAAGCTGCAACCAACTGTTATCACTGTGGCGAGCCCTGTGAAGAGAATGCCGTCCGCCTGGACGACAAGGCCTTCTGCTGCGAAGGCTGCAGGACAGTCTTCGAAATCCTGGATGACAACGGGCTCTGCCGGTACTACGAGCTGGATGAAAATGCCGGCGTCAGCCTCCGGGGAAAGGCACGGGAAGAATACGCCTTCCTCGACGACCCGGACGTCAGGGAAAAAATCATCGATTTTTCAGATACTCACCGTACAAGGGTTACCTTTTTCATCCCACAGATCCACTGTGCTTCCTGCATCTGGTTGCTGGAGAACCTGTACAAGCTCAGCCCCGGTGTGCTTGCCTCTACCGTCAACTTTGTAAAAAAGGAAGCCTACATCACGTTTTCGGAAGAAGAGGCCAGCCTGCGGAAAGTGGTGGAGCTGCTGGCCAGCATCGGTTATGCGCCTGCCATCAACCTCAGCAACCTGGACCGGGAGGACAAGCCCCTGGCTGACCGGGCCTTCTATTACAAACTGGGCGTCGCCGGCTTTGCTTTTGGCAACATCATGCTGCTCAGCTTCCCGGAATATCTCGGCCTGGATCCCGGCGCCGATGTTTATTTTTTTCGCGTATTCGGTTACCTGAACATCCTGCTGGCCCTGCCTGTGGTGTTCTACAGCGGGCGCGACTACCTGCAATCGGCCTGGCTGGGCCTGCGACAAGGCATCCTCAACATTGACGTGCCCATCTCCATCGGCATCCTGGCCCTTTTCGGGCGCAGCGTCTTTGAGATCGTTACCCACACCGGAGCGGGCTACCTGGACAGCCTGGCCGGCCTGGTCTTTTTTTTGCTGATCGGCAAGTGGTTCCAGCAGCGCACCTACCACAACCTGTCGTTCGAAAGAGATTACAAGTCTTATTTCCCCATTGCCGCCCACCGGAAAGCGGAAGGCGAAGTCCGGTCCGTCACCCTGGACAAGCTTGAACCCGGAGATATTATCCTCGTCAAACACCGGGAGCTCATCCCTTCGGACAGCATCCTGCTCAAAGGGGAAGCGGAGATCGACTATAGCTTCGTCACCGGAGAATCGGAGCCGGTGCGCAGGCAGGCCGGCGAAAAAATCTTTGCCGGCGGCCGGCAAATGGGCGGCCCCATCGAACTGAGCCTTACCCGCCGGGTATCCCAGAGTTACCTCACTCAGTTGTGGAACGACGAGGCATTCACCAAGCGGACGGAATCGCGCACCAGCGCGCTGGCCGATAAAGCAGGAAAACGGTTTACGATCGCCATCCTGCTGGTGGCGTTCACCACATTGGCCTACTGGCTGCCCCGCGACCCGTCGGTTGCCATCAATGCCTTCACCGCCGTGCTCATCATTGCCTGCCCCTGCGCGGTGGCGCTGGCCATACCATTCATTTTCGGCAATGCCGTGCGCATCCTGGGCCGGCATCATTTTTATCTGAAAAACACGGCCGTCATCGAGGCGCTTACCAATATTCAAGCTGTAGTATTCGACAAAACAGGGACACTGACCCAAAGAGGGCGCGGGGACATTCAGTTCATCGGGGAGCCGCTCGACGCCCACGAAAAGCAGATGATCCGGGCCGTAGTGCAGCCCTCCGGCCACCCTATCAGCCAACAGCTGGCTGCTTTCCTGGAGGAGGGCGAGCCCGACCTGGATGAAACCATCTACCAACCTGTCGACTGGGAAGAACAGGTGGGCAAAGGCGTACAGGGCATTGTCTGCCAACGCCGCATTAAAGTCGGCTCCCGCCAATTCGTCGACCATTTCCTGAATGGGCAATGCCCGGACGGGGAAGGCGTCTACGTGCAGGTCAACCATGAACTGCGCGGCTGTTTCCGGATCGACAACCACTTCCGGGAAGGCGCCTGGAATGTAGCCCGCTACTTCGGCGAAAAGGCCTCCCTTTTTCTTCTTTCCGGCGACAACAACCGGGAACGGCCCCTGCTGGCGCCCATTTTCGGAGACAATGGCAGTATGCGGTTCCAACAAAGCCCGCAGGATAAACTGCAATTTGTCCGCAGCCTCCAGGATGAAAACAGGAAGGTCCTCATGCTGGGTGACGGCCTGAACGACGCCGGCGCCCTGAAGCAGAGCGACGCCGGCATTGTCGTCGCTGAAGACACCAACAACTTCACCCCTGCCTGCGACGCCATCCTCGACGCCCGGCAGTTCCACCTGCTGCCCAGCTTCCTGGATTTTGCCCGGCGCAGCATCAAGCTGGTCTACTTCGCTTATGCTTTTGCCCTCGTCTACAACGTCATCGGCCTGAGCTTCGCCGTGCAGGGTGCCCTCTCTCCTATCGTCGCCGCCATCCTGATGCCGCTGAGTTCCATCAGCATCGTGCTGTTCGGGATGCTGGCGAGCAATGGGGTGGCCAGAAGGATGGGGTTGTAAGGAAGTTGCCTGACCGGAATTTGGACGGCCCCTGGCGGCCGAAGAAAATCACTTCCTGCTTTAGACTTGGCATGTTTTGGAAACTTGTCAAGCCCCGGCTCCTGAATGGGGAAGTTACTCTTCACTGCTTTGAGGCGGAGGGCGGGAAAATAGGCTGTTTCATTTATTTCCTTCAGTTTTGTTATGGCTCTTTTTCCCTTTCAGGCGTTCAATATACATTTGAGCTCCTCAAACTACTCATTTGTAAATATCAAAAAACAACCCATATGTTGACCCGCGCCTGCCTCTTCCTGTCTTTCACTACACTATCCTTTACCCTTTCCGCCCAAAGCGGCCACCGCCTGCTGGAGCAGGAAAACTATAGTGCCGCCCGGGCAGCTTTCGAGCAGGAACTTCGCGAGGACGGAGAAGGCACGGAAGCCCTGCTCGGCCTTGCCCGTCTGTACGCTACAGAGGCTTACGCCCAGTACAACCCCGACACGGCCTATACCTACCTTCGGGAAGCCCAACGGCACATCCGAAGGCTCTCAAATGGGGAACGGAAAAAGCTGGAGCGGGCCGGGCTGGACAGCCGGGGCATCCGCCTGCTCAAAAACGAGATTCGCGAAAAGGGGCTGGCCTTCGCCATCGAAAAGGGCGGCAGCGAAGCGCTTACGTTTTATATGGAACACTACAGCCGGCTGGACCACGACAATCAGGAGAAGGCTATGCAGGCTTTCCTCCAGGCCCGGATGGAAGAACTGCAAACGCAGGGAAGCTACGAAGCCCTTCGGGATTTTGCCCGTTCCCGAAAAGCAGACATCCGGGAATACCGCCCCGAAATGGAGCCGTTGCTTCAGGACGCCATTTTCCGCGCCTATTTCCAGGAGCGGGACAGCACCCGCCTCGGCAGCCTTTTCAACCTGCTGGCCGATTATCCGGAAGCCGCCGCCCGCCTGGACGCCCCTTTGAGCCAAGCCCTTCGGGAAACTCCCTTCATCGCCCGGGCAGAAAGCTACCTGCGCAACGCGGACCACCGCCAGCTTCCCCGGACCATCCGGGTGATCTATTACTACCACTACATCACCGGCGACTGGGGCGACCTGCTGGGCTTCCAGAACCGCTACCCCACCTATGCCGATTCTTTCAACATCCAGGCAGCCATCACCATTGCCCGCGCCGCGCCCGACCTCAAGCTGGGGTTCACCGACGACCGCCTCCCGGTTTTCCAACACTACATCGAGCTGGCGGCACCCGTCCACCAGGCGTTCGTCGCCCTGCAACAGGTCATCGCTCAGGACCTGCTGCGCAAAGACTGGGAAAAGGCAGCCGCTACCGTCCGCCGGTTCGCGCCTTATTTCGGCGAGGAAGACCCACGGGTTGCCGGCCTGCTGGGCCTGCTGGAACGGCCGGAAGAAGGCCTGGCCCCCATCCCCCTGGGCGAAACGGTCAACTCCGAGCTGGGGGAATACGCCCCGGTCATCTCCGCCGACGGGCAACTGCTGCTTTTCTGCCGCAACATGGGCAACAACGAGGACATCTACGCCGCCCGCCGGGAAGGCGAAACCTGGGGCGCCCCCTACCCCATCAGCGCCCTGAATACTGCCGTAGCCCACGAAGCGCCGCTGGCCATCAGTGCCGACAACACCACCCTGCTGATGTACGACGGTGGCATCGTCAAATACACGGACAAGGAAGCCGGCGGATGGTCAGCGCCCCGCAATTTCTTCCCCGACGCCTACAAACCGGAATGGCAGGGCACCACCACCTTCGCCAGCAACCGCGAGGCCGTCATCTTCGCCGCCCGCTCCACGGACCTCATCGGCGTGCGCAACGACGACAACATCGACCTCTTCGTCTCCCTGCGCCGGCCCGACGGCAGCTGGGGGCCGCCCGTCAACCTGGGCACTATGCTCAATACGCCATTCGAAGACCGGTCCCCTTTCCTGCACCCCGACATGCGCACTCTCTACTTCAGCTCCCGCGGCCACGGCGGGCTGGGAAGCCTCGACGTTTTCACCTCAACCCGCATCGGCGACGGATGGCTGGAATGGACCAGGCCGGAAAACCTCGGCAAGGAGATCAACCTGCCCGGCAGGGACTGGGGCTATAAAATCAGCACCGACGGCACGACGGCCTACTTCTCCGGGGATGCGCCCGGAAAAAAGGAAGAACTCTTCCGGGTGGCCGTCCCGGAGCGCTTCCGCCCCCAGCCGGTGTCCACCATCCGGGGCCGCATCCTCGGGCTGGACGGCAAGCCCGCCCGAGCCGAGCTGATCCTCGAAGACCTCAGCACCGGCGAGCCGGCCGGGCGCATCCAGCCCGACCCCGAAACCGGCGCGTTTTTCGTCACCCTGCCCTCAGGGCGCCTGTACAGCTATACCGTGGAAGGCCCCGACCTCTATCCTGTCACCAACAACATCGACCTGCGGGACAATGACACTGCGCTCGAAGTCGAAGAAAATATCGAAGTCCCCACCCTGGAGGAAATACAAAAAGGCGACATCACCCTTCCGCTGAAGAACCTCTTTTTCGACACGGATAAATACGACATCAAGCCAGAGTCCTTTTCCGAGCTCAACCGCCTGGCTGAACTGGTCAAAGCCTACGGGCTGCAGGTGGAGATCGCCGGCCACACCGACTACGTCGGAGGCGCCGAATACAACCAGGCCCTCTCGCAGAACCGGGCGGAGGCGGTCCGGTCGTACCTCTTGTCCCGGGGCGTG
>JAGFJD010000559.1 GCA_024102975.1 Phaeodactylibacter sp.
TGAGGCGCAAGGCAGCCCCATCCTGTTCATAGCCGAAAGCGGCAGTAGGCGGCAGGCGCAGGGTGTCGCAGGGGCTGCCCGGCAGAGGGCCGAGGCGGTAGTTGGGGAAGTTGGGCAGGGAGAAGGAGTTTTTGGTGGGCAAGTCCACGCAATGCTGGCATACCTGGCAACTGTCGCCTGGCAAATCCGGCTGTTCAATGACATGGAGGTAGGACACGCTGTTATTGCTGTTGATGTAAATCTTGCCGTCGGGCGCCAACTGGGCCAGATAAAAAGTGGTGCTGAAAAAACCGTCTTCGCTAAAGCCATCCCAAACGGCCACCGTATCCCGGCTGGCTTCGATGTCGGGTGCCCAGAGGTCATACTGGTAGAGGTTCTTGAAGGAGGAAACGTACAAAAAGCGGGAGTTCGGGGAGAAAGCGATGCCGCCGGCAGAAGCTGTATCCAGATAAGTGATGTGAACAGGGTTACTTAGCATGCCACTACAGCGGTCGAAATCATAAATGCTGATGTAGTCCTCATCCAGGTTGGTACCCGCGATATGTATGTTAGCGTATTTGCTGCCATCCGGAGAAAAGGCGGCCTGGCCAATCGACCTGGAGGGCAATGGGATGCCTATTTCCTGATGGCCAACATCTTGAATACCGGAAGCAGAAATGGTTATCTTGATATAGCGGTTAGTATTAAATGCTCGGACCAATACCCACCAATCTCTCCCGTTGGCATGCCGCGCAGCCGTTAGTTTACCCTTGTCGAACACCCCTTCCAGGATGATTTGGTTTTTAGCAATCACTTTCCCTAAACCATTATTGGCGCTCATATCTACTAATGTGTAGTACAAATGCTCGCTACTAAACCACCAGATACTGGAGTCGCCCGGCACAATTTTATCCATGTGCAGCAAATAATACAGGCTGTCGCTTTCCGGCACGGGCAGTATAAGGGCGCCCTGGTCCAGAATATAGCCCCTTCCCCCACTTCCTTGCTGGGTGGCGTGCAATCCCGGGTTGAGGCCTCCGCCGTTCTCCATTGGCTGGTGCAGGGCATTGGCCACGTATATGCCATTGGTATAGAACAGGAGGTTGCCGGCTGTATCGCATATGCTGGCGTTGGTTTGGTAGAAATAAGCATCCCAAAATTGAAGGAAAATATCCGGAGGGTTCATGTTAAAATCTACAATGCTCCCTGCATGTTCCGCTTCAGAGCTATTCCTTCCGAATAACCATACATAGTCATACTTTTGAGCATGGCATACAAGCCCTTCAAGAAGGCAAATGAAAAAAAACATATATCGCATAGCTAAAAAATAGAATTAGGGTACCCGGCCAGTTAATCCGGATACCCTAATGAGGTGAGCAATTTAATTAAGGCTTGACGATCAATTTAAAGGACTCTTCCTGGCCGCCTGCCGAAACACGGAGAAAATACAAGCCGGCAGGCAGGCGGTGCAGCAATAAGCGGTATTCCTGCAACCCTTTTTCTAAAGCGACAGTCAATTGTTTTCTGCCAAAGGCATCATACAATTCCATTGCGCCCTGCTTTTGTAGCGGCTCGCTCCAAAGTATCGTGGCTTGTTGCTTCGCCGGGTTGGGGTATAAACGTATCTGTGAGGCAGGCTTTGTTTCCTGGCTTGCTCGGGTTGGCTGGGTTCGCTCTGCTTCGCTGCATGCCGTTCCATCATCATACCAACTCATGGCCCTGCTTTCCGCTGCCAGGAAAGCCCGCGCCCGGAAGACGGCCCGCCCGCCGGAGAAGGGGCATTGCTCAGCAATGCTTTCCAGCGTTTGCAATTCTCCGGCTTCCAGGCCTGTCCCGCCTCTCTCCAGGTTACTGAGCAGAATATCGTTGACATCCTTTTCATTTTGCTCGTAAATGAATGAAGCGTTTATACTTTCATTCTGTGTTTTCAACGGCTCGGCCAGTTGGGCCCGCTCTTCGGCGACAAGCTTATATAAAGCAGCTGCATTCCCGGCCCACTCTGTTACATCGTCCAACAACTCGCTGCGCACGGCCAATAACGCCGGCCTGTTTTCTTCCGAAGCTTCCAGCAGTTGGATATCCAAAGCAGCCAGGGCATCTAACCCGGCGGCCAGGCTGTCCAGCCCGGCGGCCATTGCAGCCACATCTTCGGCATTGGCGTTGTATAGGGCATTTAGCCTGCTGTCCATTTCATAAAAGGCCCCGACTGTGCTGTGAAGGTGGGTATCGAAAAAATCTTGCATTATATTACTTTCCAGCGGCAGGCCATACGCTTTTTTGTATAGGTAGCGGTTTAAAGCCCAACGTACGGCGTCAGTATAAACTCCCGCCTCGATCTGTCCTTCGGCTATTAGGTGGGCATCGGGCGATTCGTGGTCAAAACCACCCAAACCACATTGTGGCGCAGCGCAGGGCGGCATAGGGTTCTCATTATTAAAATCTTCAAACCACCCCTGGCTCGGCTCCACCTCCATTGGCAAAAAGCATGGATTATCGCCAGCATCGACAAGGAAAGGTAAATTTGCTGCAAAAGTCTCCGTCACCCCATCATAAACCGCCCGCCCCCCGTTGGCCCAGCAATTTTCCGTATGGCTCTGGCCGCCCAGCATAGCCGATGCCCCGTCCAGCCACAGCCCGGCCTCGTGCAGGCCGAAGTGGTTGCCC
>JAGFJD010000561.1 GCA_024102975.1 Phaeodactylibacter sp.
TTTCCAGGTTTATGCCTCTGAAAAACCGCAGTGCCTTTATATCTGCAAAGCATTTTCCGTATTTTTACCCCATGGCGATCGACAAAAAACCGCTGGAGCTTAGCCCCGATTTCAAATACGCGCTCGACCGCATCGAAAAGGAAGGGCGCAACCTGTTCATCACCGGGCGGGCCGGCACGGGCAAGTCCACCCTGCTGCAGCTCTTCCGCAACACCACCCGGAAGAAGGCCGTGGTACTTGCCCCAACCGGCATTGCCGCCCTCAACGTGAAGGGGCAGACCATCCACTCCTTCTTCGGCTTCCCGCCCCGGCCGCTTTCTCTTTCCGAGATCAAAAAGCGGCGCAACCGGCGGCTGTACCAGAACATGGAAGTGCTGGTCATCGACGAGGTGTCGATGGTGCGGGCGGACCTGCTGGACAACATCGACTGGTTCCTGCGCGAAAACCGGGACGTCCCCCTGCCCTTTGGCGGGCTGCAGGTGGTGTTTTTCGGCGACCTGTTCCAACTGCCGCCGGTGGTGGCCAGCGACGTGGAGGCCATGCGCTTCCAGTCGGAATACGGCTCGCCCTACTTCTTCTCCGCCCGCGTCATGCAGGATCAGGGCTTTGACCTGGAGAAGATGGAGCTGCGCAAGGTCTACCGGCAGGAGAACCGCCATTTCCTCCGCCTGCTGGAAGCCGTTCGCCTCAACCGCATCGACTACGAAGACCTGGAAGACCTCAACCGCCGCTGCCTGCCCCATTTCGAGCCGGAGGATTTCTACATCACCCTCTCCGCCCGCAATGCCACAGTAGATGCCATCAACAATAAGGAACTCGGGCAGATTCCTTTGCCGGAAAGGGTTTACCTGGCCGACATTACCGGCGATTTCAACCCCAAGCTCTACCCCACCGACCCTGCCCTGCGGCTCAAGCTCGGCGCCCAGGTCATGTTTTTGAAGAACGACCCGGACAAGCAATTCGTCAACGGCACCATAGGCAAGGTAGCCGATATGGGCGATGAAACGATCAGCGTGACTATAGAAGAAGAAGGCGGCCAGCCGCGCCGCATCGAGGTGGGCAAAATGGACTGGGAAATCCTGCGCTACAAGCCCAGCCTCACCGAGGCCGGCAAGATCGAAACGGAAACGATCGGCACTTTCCGGCAGTTCCCCGTCAGGCTGGCCTGGGCCATTACCATTCACAAATCCCAGGGCAAGACTTTCGACAAGGCCATCATCGACCTGGGGCGGGGCGCATTCGAACACGGGCAGGCCTACGTGGCCCTCAGCCGCTGCCGCAGCCTGGAAGGCATCGTGCTGCGGCAGCCCGTGCGCATGGAGGATATCATTACCGACGAGAAGGTGGTGGAGTATTATGAGGCGCACTTTTAATAGCCGTGCATTGGTGCATAAGTGCATTGGTGCATTCCTTTATACGTTGCCCAGCCGGTTTTCAGCCCTTAGCGGCTGCGTGCCTTCGTGGCCGCACCAAAGAACCCGCCAAAAAAAGAACCTTTCCGGGGGTTTTTACGTCAAATATTAGACAGGATGCACAAGATTTCCAGAATTAACCCTGTGAAATAGCTCCGATGGGGCAAACTCTTATTTCACAGGGTAAACAGGAAAGCGGCATTTCCATACGGAAATTTTGTGAGTACAGCCTGTTAAGGCAATATTGATTACCTTTCAGAAAAGCAAGTACATGGCACAAAGAGATTATCCTAACCCATCGGGATCGAGGAATACCATGCGGGCCTTCTTTTTGATCCTGGCCATCAGCCTGATCGGCATTATCCTGTACAAAAAGTTCGTCTCGCCTCCGGGCTATTCGAACGTGCCCAAGGAACTTCAGGTCAATTATGTGCCCTCGGATTTCAACATCAGCATCGACGAGGAGAACGCCCTGGCGATCCTGTCCAACCCGCACCGGTACCGGAAGGAGTTCAACAGCCTGGTGTACGACATCAATATGTCTATTCTCTACCACGTCGCCAACCGGATGAACCTGAGCGACGAAGACAAAGGCATGCTGCAGCAGGAATACGAAAAGCACCACCCCTACCTGCGCAACCTCTATTTCCACGACTTCGTAGCCCTGAAGGACACCACCTCCAACCTTTACCAGACGTGGTACGACAACGAAGGCTCCAACGCCGTCGACGTGCTGCGAGAGGTAGCCTCCAAGTACACCTGCTTCCTGGTCACCCAGATCATCACTACCCTGGTGCCGACCAAGGGCGGCAGCATATACGCCAAGGGGCAGAGCGTAGATACCCCCTGCGGGGTGGCCATGCAGGAAGCTCTCACGCCCATGTTGAAACGCCTGGAGGAACGGGCCGCCATCCAGGATTTCAGCCGCTCCCGGGGGCTGTTGCAGGAAAAGGTTGAAAAGGCCATTGCCGAGCTGGCCACTATGGAGGTAAGGGATAAGAAAGGCCTAAACAAGCAGTTGCAAACCAGAGTGTTGGGGTTTGCTGTTTCTTCATCGGATATCGAGGTCTCCGCCATCAGCATCCTCAAGGTCGGCTTCCGGCTCAACGAATACTTCGACATCAGCCTGAACCCCAAGCTGGGCATCGTCACCATCACCCTGCCAGAACCCACTATCCTGTCCCACGAAGTCTACCCCAAGATCGACAAGCTGGACATCGGCTGGCTGCGGGAGGTTCAAAGCGTGGACCTCAACAAGAATTTCAACGCCCTGCGGGGGGAGTTCCGCCGCGAAGCACTGGAGAGCGACGTGATGGACAAAGCCCGGGCGCAGGCCATCGAGCTGATGAACACCATGTTCACCCCCGCCATAAAGGGCCTGAACAACCGGTATAACATCAAAGTGCAGTTCCGGCAGTCAGCGGAGCCGCAGGAATTCAATCCCGAGAATTCCCCGGCGGCGTATGAATATGAAAACGAGAACAGGGACTAAGGACGGTGGACGGGGGGGGGGTGCGATGTGCTTTGAGTAGTCTGACACTATTGGACGGACTTTATCTAAACTAAGTCTAAATAAATTTGTTGAAATGGCGCTATATCGGTAATTTCGCCGGGCAATCATTTCCAGGATTATGCGGCCAATCTCTGTCATTCTCGCTGATTCACAGTATCTCGTCCGGTTGGGGCTCAGGCACCTGCTCCGGGGCAGGGAGCAATTCCGGGTAGTTGCCGAGGCCACCAAAGAGCAACAGTTGCTGGATCAAATCCGCGCACACTCCCCGCAGGTCGTCATCCTGGATTACAACCAGCCGGAAAATTTCAGCCAATCGACCGTAGGAACCATCAAGCGCACGGCCCCCCACACCAACATCCTGATCATCAGCGCCGACAACAACAAGAAGAACATCTATGACATTCTCGAGCTGGGGGTGAACAGCTTCCTGACCAAGGCATGTGAAGAGAGCGAGATCATCGACGCCATCAGGGCTACTGCCCGGGGCGAGAAGTTCTTCTGTACCAAGGTGCTGGATTTCCTGCTGGAAAAAACTTTCTCCAAAGGGAATGACGACGAATTCTGCAACGCAACTCCTCTTACCCCCCGGGAGGTAGAGATCGTTCAGCTGATTGCCCAGGGGCTGATCGCCAAGGAGATCGCCGGACGGCTCAACCTCAGCACCCATACGGTGTACACCCACCGGAAAAACATCATGAAAAAGCTGAAATTCAACAGCGCCTCCGAGCTGGTTTTGTACGCCGTGAATATGGGGCTGGTGGAAAATAACCGCCCCTCCCCCCAGTAAAAGCAGTATAATGCAATCTTTTTAACGCATCCTCCGTTTAACGAATGTGAACGGGACGGGTTAGCTGATGCCCGGGACTTGCATAAATTGCTGATTTCATTTACCTTACCAGGATTTAGAGCCTGCCCAAACAGGCTTTTGGAATACTCGTAAGCACGCTATAAAATTCATCTGTCATGAAAAAGATCATCCTGGCACTTTTTTTCGCGCTTCTTTTCAGTGCCGCAACCCGTGCCGCCAGCCTTTACATTCTCTATGAACCGGCGTGCATGGACCGCCTGGAGTATGTTTCGCTCAACGGCGAGGACAAAAGCGAATACGTCGTCTACCACGTCAACACCAGCCCCGGCGTAAAAGTCGTCCTGGAAGTAGGCAGGGAGAGCACAACTTCGCAGGACTTTCCGCCCGCCCAGGTCATCAAGTGCAATAATGCGGTATTCGACGAGAAGCTGGTTAACGCCATCAACAGCAACATTGAAAAGGTATTCATGGTGGTGAAAAAAGGGAATAACCGCTATTTCATTTCTCCCATTACCTTTGCTGCGCGTTACCTCCGGTCCGAAGACTTCATCCTCTACGATTCTCCCAAGTACCGGTTCCAGTTCGACACCAAACTCGGGGCTATTGGCGAGAACATCGCCTACAAGAACCCCAAGGCTGAAGTGCACTTTGAGGGCATGCTGCAAAACGAATGTTCCGGCACCTTGCTCTTCCGGCAAAAAGCGGAATTTGCCGGCAACCCGCACACCGAAATGGAACTGATCCCGGAGGTCGGCATCGTCGAGGAGCGCAGCGGCATCAACGCCGCCGACGCCCGCAAAAATATCCTCCGGCTGGAAAAAGTCAACGGGAAAAAGCTGGACCGCTACCTGCGCCAAATCTGCCAGGGCATCGAAGAACCGGAAGAACCCCAAACTGCCGCCGACGATTCTGTTCCCGCCGACGAATTCCTTGCCGTAGGGCCCCGGGTAGAAACGCTGGCGCCCAAAGGGGAAGCCGCGCCGGCCAAACCGGCGCCGGCCGCAGCGCCGGCCGCAGCCAAATCCCATAAGGTGAAAAAGGGGGAAACCCTTTACCGGATTTCCAAACAGTATAATGTCACCGTCGACCAGCTAAGGGCCTGGAACAACAAGGGCAACACCAATACTATCTTCGTCGGCGAGAACCTCCAGGTCGCTCCTCCGGCGGCTGCCGCCCTCCCCTCTACTGCCGCTGCATCCCGGGAAGGGCAGATTCAGCTCCTGAGCAGCCCGAAGGCGTATGAACCGGCAGGCACGCCTCCGGCCCAGCCTGCTGCCGCTACGCGGAGCCTTTCCGAAAAGGGCATCGAAGGAAAATACCACATCGTACAACCCGGAGAAACCGTCGCCCTGATCGCCCTGCGCTACGGTTACACAGAAAAGCGCTTTCGGGAATTCAACAACCTGGGGCCCGGCGAGGTAGCCAAAGCCGGCCAGGCGCTGCGGACGACCGAATGCGACTGCCCGCAGGCCCCGGCAGCGCCCGCCAGCCAGGGCAATGCGGCGACAGTTGCCCCGGATTACGGCCCCGGAAGCTATTCCAGCACGCAATCCAGGATTTATACAACCCGCACCGGCACAGGAAGCGCTTCTCCGAACAGTTCCCAGCCGGCCGGCCCGGAAGAATCCTTCTATGAGGATGACCTCGGCGCCAACCGCAATTATGCCCAGGAATACAACTACCGCAATACCCCCTTGTTCCTGGACCGGACAAGCCCGCCGCCCCCGGCGGCGCCCCGACAGCCTGCCCTGGTGCCTCCCGCTACGGCTCCTGCCGGCACATCGGACAGGGAATACAGCCCGGACGGCAGCTTTTACAGCGCCACCGGCGGCAGGATCGACAGCAAGGGAACCAGCGAAGCCACCACCAACACGCCCTATACCGGGATCATCTCCGGCACGTTTTCCAACCGGTCTCCTGTTGCCGGGACCAATACGGCCCGGGAATACAGCAATGCCAGCTACCAGGCAGACAACCGCGCCCGGACTGTCTACGTGGTCAAAGAGGGCGACACGCTCTTCCGCATTGCCCGCATGCACGGCCTGACGGTAGAACGCCTCCGGGCCCTCAACAACCTGGGCGCAAACGAGGTGATCATTCCTTACCAGAAAATCTACCTGAATTGAAGGAATGCAAGGAATTTTACCCGGCCGATCCCAACACCTGTCGGAAGAGGACGGGGAAGGAATGAATAGCGGGAGCCATTCTGCCTTTAGCGACGTGCGATCAATAACTGTCGGTTTTCTAGGAGTGCTTTTTCCTTTATCCTGCGTTGAGGAACCGCCTCCCTTAGCGCTGCTAAGGTCGGGAACCCTCGCCTTGGCTAAAGAAAAAATC
>JAGFJD010000140.1 GCA_024102975.1 Phaeodactylibacter sp.
TATCCGGGAAGCTGATATCGAACCTTTGATTGACTTGTTTTCCGATGAAGCCTCCGCAGAAGAACTGTGTAAGCTACTCTGATAGGATATACAACCGCTCATGTGTTTGACTTTACTTTTGTTACCACAGATAATGATTTTGACCACCTTAACGATACATTCATTACATTGATTAAGGCTTGAACAGGTTCTTCAACATCGCCGGCCCCTGCTATCCGGAGGAACACTATATGGTGCCGCCGTTGGAACGTATTCCCGGATTGATGCCCCTCATTCGGGAGAAGCAGTACTTCGTCATCCATGCGGCGCGACAGACGGGCAAGACGACCTTGCTGCACCAATTGGTGGCATTCCTGAATAAAGAAGGAAAATACTACGCCGCTTACTGCCCCCTGGAGGCCGCCCAGGTATTCCCCGAACCGGGAGAAGGCATGCGGCAGATATTTTACTCGCTTTCTTACACCATAAAGCATTCCGGCCTGCCAGAAGCGGAAAGCTTCGGGAAAGGCGTAAATGTGTATGAAACGTCCATCGTCATCAAATCCGCCATTTCCGGTTATTGCAGCAGGCTCGACAAACCGCTCGTCCTTCTTTTCGATGAGATCGACGCCCTGCAGAATGGGACGCTGGTGGCCTTCCTGCGCCAGCTCCGGGAGGGATACCTGACCCGCGGCGCCATCCCTTTCCTGCATAGCGTGGCGCTCGTCGGCATGCGGAATATCCGTGACTTCAAATCCAGGCTCCGGGATGACCGGGAGACGCTGGGCTCTGCCAGCCCGTTTAATATCGTCACCGAAGCGCTTACCGTAACCAACTTTACCAGGCAGGAAACGGCGGCGCTCTACCGACAGCACACTGGAGACACCGGGCAGGTTTTTGAAACCGCCGCCATAGATAAAGCATACGAGTACTCCGGCGGGCAGCCCTGGCTCGTCAATGCCATCGCAAGGGAAGCCGTCGTGAAGATTCTGAATAAAGATTATACTCAACCCATCACTGTGCCCCTCGTCGACCAGGCTGCACAGCACATCATGCAACGCCGGGACACCCACATCGACAGCCTGCTCGACAAACTGAAGGAGGAGCGCGTGCGAAGGGTCATCGATCCCATCATCGCCGGCAAAGAAAGCACCGGGATATTGTCAGACGACACCCAATACTGCCTCGACCTGGGGCTCATCAAAGACGGAGACACCGGATTGATGCCCGCCAACAAAATTTACGCCGAAGTCATCATACGCACGCTGAACTACGACACGCAGTACAACCTGGAAAAACAAACCCGGAACGTATGGGCAGGCCCCGGCGGCCAGCTCGACATGAACGGCCTGATGAAAGCCTTCCAGCAGTTCTGGCGGGAAAACAGCGAGATCTGGGAGGAAAAATACGCGTATAAAGAGGCCGCCCCCCACCTCATCCTGCAGGCTTTCCTGCAAAGAGTGGTCAATAGCGGCGGGCATATCCTCCGCGAATACGCCGGCGGAAGGAAACGGATGGATCTCTGCGTCCAGTACGGAGGCAGTCAATACCCCGTCGAGATCAAGGTGCGGCGCAGCCCCCAAACCCTGCCCGAAGGCCTGGCGCAACTGGGAGAATATATGGACAAGCTTGGCGAAAAAACCGGCTGGCTCGTCGTCTTCGACCGGGATAAAACCAAAGCCTGGGACGAGAAGATCTTCTGGAAAACGGAAAATACCGAGGGGAAGACGGTGCATGTGGTGGGGTGTTAGGGGCGGCGTGTTCGCTGTTCGCTGTTCGCTGTTCGCTGTTCGCAAGTTCCTGAAAATCAAGGGGTTTTTTCGAAAGAGGCTACCCGTCTAAGGCTGGACACTATAAGCAATAGGTAAGCCCAAGCAGCCTGCCGCGGTTGCGAACAGCGAATACCGAACTGCGAACTCGTCCAGCCCTAGAATGCTAGCCTCGAAAGACACAGAAAAATCATACTACTGTACATGAAGGACAGACCACTGGACATTTTGGGGGCTACTTGTGTAAAGGTGTGAAAGTGTAAACGTGTAAATGATTGGGAGCCAATTTCTTTTACACCTTTACACGCTTACACTTTTAAACGGACCAGAAAATGTCT
>JAGFJD010000573.1 GCA_024102975.1 Phaeodactylibacter sp.
ACATTTTGGGGGCTACTTGTGTAAAGGTGTGAAAGTGTAAACGTGTAAATGATTGGGAGCCAATTTCTTTTACACCTTTACACGCTTACACTTTTACACGGGCCAGAAAATGTCTAGTGGTGTGCAAAAAAACAATTCATCCTGGATTTTCGACAACTGAGTTCAAAACACCCCGCCCACTACCCCGGAAAAGCCGTAATTTCAAAGCTTATATGGAACTGCCAAAGTACACCGGAAAAGACTACTACGTCCTGGCGCTGATACTGCTCCCGGTATCGGTGGTGATGAGCTATGCGGCGATGGGCAATGCGCTTTTCGGAGGCTTCCGGGTATTTTTGGCCGCTACCCTGCTTTCGGCTGCCGTCCTTGGCGTTTATTTTACGGTTTGCGGCTGGTGGGCGGTGGCTATGAAACAGCGCTTCCCCCGGGAAGCCGACACCGGCAGGAAGCTGTTTTTCATGATCGTTGCCTTTCTTGTCCTGTCCGGCCTGGTATTGCTGTTGATCTTTAATCTGTTTGAGCGCATTCCTTTTTTTCATTACAGGATGAGCCAGGGCCGGTTCGCCTGGGCCTATCTCGGGTTGGGGTTCGTCAATATCTTTCTCAGTTTTTTGTTTGAAGGCATTTCCCGGTTTGAGGCCTGGAAGGCCAACCTGGAACGCAAGGAACAACTGGAGCGAAACTTCCGGCAGAGCCAGCTGCAGGCCCTGCGGAGCCAGGCCGACCCCCATTTTTTGTTCAACAGCCTGAACGCGTTGTCCTGCCTGATTGAGGAGGATCCGGAGGAGGCCGAACGGTTTCTCGACGAGTTGAGCAAGGTATACCGCTATATGCTGCGCCCGGAGACGGAGCAACTGGCGCCGCTGCGGGCGGAAATTCAATTTATGGAATCCTATTTCTATTTGTTGCAGGCGCGGTTTGGGGAATCGCTTCGGGCCCATATCGACATCGATCCTGCCAGCCTGGGCTGCCTGCTGCCGGCGTTGGCGCTTCAGGCCGCCGTGGAGGATGCGGTCAGCAGCAACGCCATGAGCAGGGAGCAGCCGCTGGCAATGGAGATAAAGGCCGGCAGGGACGGGGTGTTGCTGGTCCGCCATACGATTCACCCGAAGGCAGGAAACGGAAAACCCGGGACGGGAGGCAGGCTGGAGCTGTTAGCCGGAAAATACCGGCTCCTGCGCCAGCCTGAAATATCCGTTCAGGAAGAGGAAGGGATGAGGACGATCAACATTCCGTTAATCAACAATACAGCGCAGGTATGGAAATGAAACGATGGGCGCCGATCAGCAAACTGCAGTGGTATGCATTCCTGGCCACTGCGCCTGTTCTCTGGTGCGCTTTGAACTTTATTCTCTACCAGGAGTCAGCCCTTCAGGATGTCCGGGTCTGGCTGCTGTCCATCCCCCTGGTCGGCCTGCCGGGCCTGGCGGTATGGCTGCTCCACCGCATGCTGGACTGGCGGCTGAAGCGAAGGTTTGGAGCAATGAGCCGGACCGGCCTGCGCCTGTCCCTGCAGGCTGCATCCCTGCTGGTGGTAGTTGCTGCTTTCACCTGGTTTGTGTTTTGGGCGTATGGCCGTGGCGGATTGCTGGGCTACCACTGGGAAAAGGGCGACGTTCAACTCGGGTTGCTCCTTGCCCTGGGCCTGTCTTTTCTGGTGGAAACCCTGTACGAGGCCGATTTTACCTTTATCCGCTACCGGGAAAGCCGGGAAGAGGTGCGCAGCCTGGAGCAACAGGCCGAAAATCAGGAGCTGGAATCCCTGAAAAGCCGGATCAACCCTCATTTTCTCTTCAATTGCTTCAATACCCTTTCTTCCCTTATCCCGGAAGACCCCGGGCGGGCCACCCGCTTTCTGGACGAGCTCAGCAAGGTATACCGCTACCTCCTGTGGAGCAACCGCCAATCGCTCAGTACGCTGGATGAGGAGGTAGGCTTCATCCGTTCGTACTGCCAATTGCTGAAAACACGCTACGGCGACGCGCTGGAGGTCAATATCGACGTAGCGCCCCGGTACGGCGGTTACGCCATCCCTTCCCTGTCGCTTCAGTTGCTGGCCGAAAATGCCGTGAAGCACAACATCGTCTCCCGCAGCCAGCCGCTGGTGATCGACATCTTCACCACGGATGGCAACCAGCTCATCGTCAACAATAACCTGCAGCGCAAGCCGGCGAAAGCCCCCGGCGCCCGGATCGGGCTGGAGAACATCAGGATGAAATATCAGCTCCTGCGCCAGCCGGGCTTTCAGGTTGTCGAAGATGAAAAGAACTTTACCGTGGCCCTGCCCTTGATATTCACTACATCGCTTAATCACTCCATCACTCATTCCCAATAGCTATGCAAGTACTTATCGTTGAAGACGAGGCCCTGGCCGTACGGAAACTCCGCAAGGCCATTGAGGCAGCAGATCCCGGGCTGGAGGTCGCCGGCGTGGCCGACAGCATCCAGGCTACGGTAGATTGGCTCCGGGCCAACCCCGCGCCGGCCCTGATATTCATGGATATCGAACTGGCGGACGGCCAGAGCTTTGAAATTTTTAACCGGATAGAGGTACACAGCCCGGTCATTTTTGTGACTTCCTACGACGAGTTCGCCCTGAAAGCGTTCAAGGTCAACAGCGTAGACTACCTGCTCAAGCCCATCCAGAAAGACGAACTGGAGGCGGCCATTCAGAAGTTCCGGCGGTCCGGGCAATCCGGCGCTCCTGTGCCCGGCATCGAGAACCTCCTGCGCGAGCTGCAGTCCCAAATTCAGCCCCGGGAATACCGCAGCCGCTTTCTGGTCAGGCACGCCCAGAAACTAGTCTCCGTGGAAGTAAAAGACATCGCCTATTTTTACAGCGACGGCAAGATGAATTTTTTCAAAACCTTCGACAACCGCCGCTTCGTGGTGGATTACCTGATGGACGAACTGGAAGAAATGCTGGACCACAGGAGCTACTTCCGCATCAGCCGCTCAGCAATCGTCTCCGCCGGGAGCATCGTGAAGATCGACGATTACTTCGGCGCCCGCCTGGTGCTGCAACTGAAGCCTGCACTGGAAAAGGAAGCGCTGGTCAGCCGGGAGAAGGTGAGCGGGTTTAAGGTGTGGATGGGGAAGTGAGGGGAAGGCGGAAATGGGAAATAGGAAATCGGAAAGCGCAAACTGCCACCAACCGCGAACCGCGCCAATTCAGCTTCCGGCAAAAGGCGTCCCGAAGATGCCAACCGCAAGCTCTGCCCAAATGAGGAAGAGCGCTGCCAGGACGGCCGCACAAAGGATAACCCGGTGCCCCGTCTTTTTTACCTTCCGCAGTGCCAGCTCGCATGCCAGGCCTGTGCCGAGCAGGAGGAGGCCCATGACCAGAAAATCGAAAGGCGACCAGTTCACCTGGCTGGTGAGCTGCATGGCTACCAAAGGGATGAGCAATAACAGCGGTACGGAGATCAGAATGATGAGCAGTCTTTTATCCTGGGTAATCATGGTTGTTGGTTTTAGCAAGGTAGCAATTAATAAAAGTACTTTGAAACGCAAAGTTAAATAAAAAATGCGGCTGTCCAAATTTAAGTCTAAGGAAAGGTTGGATTAATTGCACTCAGAGCTTGTTTGGAGGTGGTGCTTTGGATGCGAAAATGGCTGATTTTGGGTTCTCATGAGGCTCATTTTTGGCCTCATAGCAGCGCTACGAGGCCAAAAATAGCCGAAATGAGGTTCCAGAAGCAGCCATTTGCAGCCCAAATGACTACCTCCAAACAAGCTCTCAGCTCCAAAGGGTTCTGGTAAAGGTGTTTCGCCTTAGCCTTAGTCCTGCAATTGAAGCAAAAGTCAACGCAGCAAAAGAATGATAATTGGTTCAAAACCGTTATCTTTAGGTTAAACAAATCAGTAGTTTGATGAGCGTAGCAGAATTGAAGAATAACTTGCACCGGATGGTAGTGGAAACTGAAGATCCGGAAATCCTGGCGCAAATAGCAGCCCTCTTTGCTTCCCTGCTGGGGGAAGCGGATTGGTGGGATACCTTGTCGACTGAAGAGAAACAAAGGATTGAGCAAGGGGAGGCTGATGCTGACGCTGGCCAGACTGTTCCTTACGCTCAGGTTAAGGAAAAAGCAAAGGGCATTTTGGGCAACAGTTAGTACAACAGCACCTAATGATTGAAGTAGAATTCACCAAGACTGCAGAAGAAGACTATCTGGCCCTACTGGATGAAATTTCTAGGCGTTCGGTAGATGAAGCTTTAGAACTGGATGCTAAACTGGATGCTCTGATCGAAAACCTCCAAAAATTTAAACATCTTTGCCCACCTTCCAAAAAATTCCCAAAGTTCCGCCGTTGTGTACTCACCCGTTATATTTCTTTGGTATATGAGGCCGGGCAGCAGTCCATTACCATAATTTCCATTTTTGATTCCCGGTCGAGCAACCCTTTTTCATAATATCCACCCAAACCGCCCTTTAAATGCACCGCGCTCCCTCCACCCAAAACAACCATTTACCCCGCCAAAAGAGTCCAAAGCACTCGTCAAAGTAAACAACGTCCAAAAAAATTCAACCAGGCCGTTTTTCCAAACCTGCGAATCATAAAAGTCACAACGGAACGCTAAAACTCAAAACGCCCCTGGCCTGGTGCGCCTCCATCCGGCAGGCAGCGCCCATATCTGCCAGCAAGCCGGCCATTTCCCCGGCCTGCAGGAGGTTGTTCAGCACCGTCCTGTCCGCCTCGGCCGGATCGAATCCGATCACGTAGCTCAGTTGTGTCTTTTCCTTCCCCAGGTATACCTGCAGGTTGCGGGCGCCGGCCCTCAGCAGGCCATTGACCGACTCTTTTGCCAGGCGAAGGAGCATCTGCCGGGCCTGCATGTCCAATGCCAGCGCACTGACCTCCGGGCCGACGAGCAGGCTGATATTCGCCTGCCCTTTGCTGTGTAATTCATGGACATAGGCTTCGATCCGTTCCACCACCCGGGCCATGCTGTCGTTCTCAGGGGCGACGGCCCAGAGCATGTCGTCCATGGCGTGCATCATCTGCTGCGCTTTGCTGTTGATCTGCTCTGCGTAGCCGACGGCTCTGGCCGGATCCTTCCGCGTTTTAATCGCCGCCATTTCGCTCAGGATGTGGATGCTGTTGAGCGCCGTCCGGATATCCGTATGCAGCTGGCCCGCAATTTTTGCCCGCATCAGTTGCAGGGATTTTCGGCGGCGCACCCTTTCCCGGTCGAACAGGAACAGGATGCTACCGCCGGCCAGGCAAAGGAGGCTGTAAAACCACCAGGCCTGCCAGAAAGGCGGCGTGCGGGTGATGGGCAGGGAACGAATGGGCCCCGGCGTCCCGTCCGCATAAATCGGCTGCAACAGGAAACGATAGGCGCCGGCGGGCAGATAGGCATACACTGCTATGTTGTTTTCATTGGCCTGCCAGTCTGTGTCCAGTCCTTCCATTTTATACCGGATGTTGTTGCTGCGGTGGAATTCCAGGGTAGCGAACTCTAAGGACAGGGCGGTTTCGTAGTGGCGCAGCCGGAGGCCGCCCGCTTCTTCCAGCGAATCCACAGGAATTATCCGGTTGTTTGCCTGCAGGGAGGTAAGCGTAGCCTCCGGCCGGGCATTTTCAATTTTATTGAAAACAGCAGGGTCAAACACCACAAACGTCTCCGATGCGCCGAACAGCATCCGGCCGTCGGGAAGGCTGTAAGAGGACGCCAGCACAAAATTCTCGTCGTCGATCCCGTCGCGGCGGCCGAATTTCAGCCAGGTGGAGGTGTGGAGGTCGGCCCGGTACAACCCGCTGGTGGTGGATACCCAGACGTTTCCGGGCGGGTCAAGGGCCAGGCCGGCAATGTATCCGGCAAGGGCCTCTTCCGTTTTTATGCGCGTCAGGGTTTTGCGGTTGCGGTTGTAGGCCTGCAGGGAAGACCAGCCGGAGATGAGCACCAGGCTGTCGTTGTACTCCAGCACCGAAGAGACGCCGGCATTGGCCAGGCGGCGAGCCGGATCCGGGTTCTCAGCGGAGAAGTGCAGGACTGCCTGTCGGGCGTCCGGGTCGATGGCGTAAAGCCCCTCGGTTTCGGTAGCTACCCAGAGCAGGCCTTTCGCGTCGATAATCATTTTGCTGACCCGGCAATCGGGAATATCTGCGAATTTGGCAATGCTCTCTGCCGCCGGCCGCCCGGCCCGGTCGCATTTCCAGTGATAGACGCCCGTGTTGTGCATGCCCAGCCACAGGTCGCCGCGCCGGTCCTCCACGACCTGCCGGATGGTGCGGCCTTCCAGGGCGGCAGCCCGGTAGGCCTCCATCCGGTTGGCCAGTTGGCTGTACCGGATGATCCGGCCCTCCTGGGAGGACATCCAGATGACGCCCGGCTGTTGCGACGGGCACATGCTCCAGATGCTGTAGTTTTTCAGCCCGGGGTCGCCCTCGTATTCAATGGGCAGCTCGTCCCACTGCGGGCTGTACCGGTACAAGCCGTCGCCCCACACGGATACCAGCACGGTGCTGTCCGCCAGTTGGATGAAGCCCAGGGGGCTGCCGCGGCCGCGCCGGTTCGTGCGCCGGTGGGTGTGGCTGATGTTCCGGAAGTACGCCCTGCCCGGGTTGAAGGCAAAAATCCCGTTGTCGTTCGTGCCCACCCAGATGGTATTTTCCCGGTCTTCAAACAAGGTGTTGATGACCCGGTAAAAGATCGGCCGGCCGCTGTCGTATCCATTGTGTACCAGTTGGAAAGTATCTGAAGTTTCGTCGTGCCGGGCAAACATGTCGGCGCCGAAAATCCACACTTCCCCGTTGCGGCTTTCAAAGAAAGGCGCGATCTCCACATAACCGCCGACAAGCCCGGCCGGCTGATAACCGCGGATCAGCCACCTTTTGCCGGCGAGGCCGTAGCTGTAGATTTCGGGAGTAGGGCCCGGCCAGCCCTGGGCCCAAAGCCGGCCCTTCTGGTCGGCCAGCAGGTTATAGGCTTCGATGCCCATTGGATGCCCGGGCAGGCGAAGGGGTTCCAGGGTTGCCTGGCCGTCGTTCCAAACGCCCTTTTGGGTGCGAAAGAGAAACAACCCCCTCGCGCCGAAGCTCAGGATGTAATCGGGCGTGCCCGGCAGGGGCGCCAGCCCGGTGGGCTGCCAGCCCTCTGCTGCCGGCGGCGGGAAGGCAAAGGGCTGGAAATGGCCCCTTTGTTCGTCCCAAAGGTATAACCCTCCCTTGTTGTTCAGGAGGAAAACATTGCCCCATCCGTCGCTGAGGAAGCGGGCGCCCGGCAGCCGCTCCGGTTTTTTGCCATCCACGTAAATATTCACCTTCCGGAAAACCAGCTTCCGGGTATCGAAGATGCCTGCTTCTCCTTCGCCGGACAACATCCACAGCCTGTTTCCGCCGCCGAAGTGCAGTTGAGCGACAACGTTCGAAGGGATCGTCCGCGCTTCCTCCGGATCGTGTTTGAAATGCCGGAAGCGGATGCCGTCGTACCGCTGCAGGCCGTTGGACGTCCCGATCCAGATGTACCCCTGGCTGTCCTGGGCGATGGCGTTGATTTGGTTGGCAGCCAGCCCCTGGTCGGTAGTGAGGTGCTTAAATGAGAAATAAAGCTCCTGGGCGGGGAGGAGGGCAGGCAGCAAGACGTGTAGCAGGAGGGTGCAAAAGCCTCGCATTATTGGTTGTTTGGGATGAAGTTAGGCAATGTTCCGGATTTCTTCAATAACCAATAACTGAATTGCGAGCCACCTGAAGGTGGCCCGCCCGGAGGTTAATTCCCCTTTACCCTCCCCTGTTCCTCCTCCGCAGCCGTGGTGCGCCGGCGGGCGGGTTTGACCTCCTCGTTGCCGAAGCGGTAAGTGAGCGACAGGGTGGCCCGCCGGGTCTCCCATTTGTTGTCCACCTGCACGTTGATGTTGCCCTGGACGATGTCCACCTGGTGTTCGCGCAGGTTGAAGAGGTCGGCGACGCTCAGCCGGAGGTCCGCCCTGCCGTCCAGGAAGGTTTTGGAGACGCCCAGGTCAATCTGGTAGCGGTGGCTGATGTCAAAGAAGCTGTAGGCCATGCCCGACTGGTAATAACCGGAAATCTCTGCCTTGAAGCCTTCCGGCAGGTTGAAATTCTGGTTCATGTGGAGGTTGTAGCTGAACTGGCTGTTGTCGAAGGCCTGCCCCAGGTAAACTGACTGGAAGCCGTTGTAGTAAGCCGAGAGGTTAAACCGGGCGCTCCACCAGTCGGTGAGGGTAACCGGCACGTGCAGGCTGAGGCTGTAGTTGTCGAAGCGGTCCAGGTTGGCCATGGTCTGGAAGGTCAGCAGCTGCTCGTCGTCCTGGTCGAGGATTTCGGACATGAAGCGGGAGGTGTGGGTATAGGCCAGTGTCAGGAAGTAGCGCTGCTTGTAGCCGTAATTGACGGAGAAGGTGTTGGAGTACTGCGGTTGCAGGAAAGGGTTGCCCTTCAGGAAGGTATACTGGTCGAGGAAGTAGATGAAAGGGTTGAGGTTCTGGTAGGAAGGGCGGTCGATGCGGCGGCTGTAGGCGTAGCTCAGGCTGTGGTTTTCGCCGGCCTGGTGGGAGAGGCTGGCGCTGGGGAACAAATCCAGGTAGTCCCGTTTGGTTTTCCGGGCCAGCGTTACGGAATAGCCGTTCGATTGGGTGTATTCTGCCCGCAGGCCGAGTTGCAGGTTGAAGCCGCCGAATTGCTTGCTGGCGTTGAGGTAGGCTGCGTAGATGTTCTCTTCGTAAAGGAACTGGTTGGTGCGGCTGCTGTCGACCAGCCAGTTGTTGTCCTGCTGCTGCCGGAATTCGATGTTGTTGTCGGTGGAGACCATGCTGGCCTTGGCGCCGGCCTCCAGCCTGGCGGTTTCGCCCAGGGGCTGGATGTAGTCGGCTTTGAGAGCCTTGATTTCAACCATAGAGTGATTGTCGCTGCTCAGCAGGTTGGGCGCGGCAGCCTGCTGGCCGTTCTCGTCCAGGAAGAAGTTGCGGTAGTCCTGGAGGTCTTCGTTTTCGAAAGAGGAGTAATCGGCGTCGAAAGACAGAGACCGGCCGGGTTTGGCGAACTGGTGTGCGAGGTTGAAGTTGAAAGAGTAGTTTCCCCAGTGTTCGTCGCCAAAGCGGTCGGCGTCGACCAGGATGAACGGGTTGGGGTTGGCGCCGCCCAGCAGCGTGCGGTTGAAGGCTTGCTGGCCTTTAGAGCCGGTTTGGGCGCGGAAGAAGACGCCGGCAGTGGTGCGCTCGCTGGCTGTCCAGTCGATGCCGCCGCTGGCCCAGTGGCTGTTGTCGAGGTTTACCTGGCGGTTGCGCTGGTCGAAAGTTGTCGTTCCCAAATCTCCGCTGATACTCCGAAACAGGTTGATCTGCTGGAAGCTTTCGTTCCGGCGGTAGCTGTAGTCCCCGAAGGCGTTCCAGCCCCTTTGGCGGTAGTTGAGCCGCAGGCCGCCGCCGGCTTTGGGATAAGTGCCCTGGCCGGCCTGCAGGTTGGCGCTGCCGTTGAGCCCCAGCTCGCGGTCCTTTTTGACCACGATGTTGATCACCCCGGCATTGCCGGAGGCTTCATGCCGGGCTGAGGGGCTGTGGGTGATCTCGATCTTTTGGATGCTTTCAGCCGGCATGTTTTCCAGCATCCTGGCGACGTCTTCGGCTGAAAGGTGCGTGTTTTTGCCGTTGATAAGGATTTGGACGCCCTGTTTCCCCTTCAGGTTGATGGTGTTATTCTGATCTACGGTAACCCCCGGCGCGCGCGCCAGCACTTCCAGGGCGGTATTGCCCGCAGCTACCGGGCTGTTCTCCACGTTGATGGTCATCTTCCCGGCGTCCAGCTGGATAAAGGGGCGAGATGCCTTGACGACGACCTCTTCCAGGGCGATGCCTTCCTGGGCCAGGGAAATCGGCGCCAGTTGAGCAGGTGCCTGTCCGGTACCGGTTTCAAACAGGGCGGTGTATGCCGGGGCGTAGCCCACATAACTGATGGATACGAGGTACCTGCCGCCGGGCACGTTTTCAAAGGTGAATATCCCGCTGGAGTCGGTGAGGGCCCCCTTGGCGAGGGTGGAATCCTGCGCGTACAGGAGCAGCGCGTTGGCGTACGCTACCGGGGTTCCGGTTTCATCTGTCACCTTGCCGGCGATGGTTGCCGAAGTTTGGGCGGGCAACTGAACAATGGCAGCAATCAGCAGCAGAGCAATAATGGACGATCTCATGGTTTGGAATTTGTTTTAAGGGGAGACGGGCAGGGAGGGGAAAGAGGTTACGAGGCCACCCGGCATGGCCGACAATGGGGGGCTTTTTTCCGATCAAAAGAATAAAAACAGGGATAAAGGGCAACTTTGCCGGGCAGGCTGTTAATCGTGTCTTCAAATAAACTTTATCTTGGCGGCAAAAAACGGCATGCACAGCCTTTCAGACATCGTCGGATTGTACGAAAACCGCTTTGATACCCACCCGCTGCTGGTCCGGTCCTGCGGCCGCATCAACATCATCGGAGAGCATACCGATTACAACGACGGCTTCGTCCTGCCGGCAGCCGTCGACAAGTATATCTATTTTGCCATCGGCGAGAACGGGACCACCGAGAGCCGCCTCTACGCTGCCGACATTAAACAAAGCCACAGCTTCGACATCAACAAGATCGAGCCCTGCGAGAAGCTCTGGGCCAATTACCTGATGGGCATCATGCAGCAACTACAGGAGCGGGGCGTGCCGCTGGAAGGCGTCGACTGCGTTTTCGGCGGCAACCTGCCTATCGGTTCCGGACTGAGTTCCTCGGCGGCCCTGGAATGCGGGTTCGCCCTGGGCCTGAAAACCTTGTTCCAGGTGGAGGCCAGCCTGGTGGAGCTGGCGCAGCTCGCCCGGCGTTCTTCCCACCAGTTCGTCGGCATCCCCTGCGGGATCATGGACCAGTTCGCCAGCCTCCTGGGGCGGGCGGGGCAGGCCATCAAGCTGGACTGCCGGTCCCTGCAGTATGAATACATCCCGCTGGAACTGGGAGAGTGCGAACTGGTGCTCATCAATACCAAAGTCCACCACGAGCTGGCTTCTTCGGAGTACCCCGTGCGGGTAAAGGAATGCCGGGAGGGCGTAGAGGCCATCCGGCAATACCATCCGGATGTGAAAAGCCTCCGCGATGTCTCCCTGGCAATGCTGGAAGAACACCGGCCAGCGTTGCCGGAAGTGATCTACCGGCGCTGCGCCTATGTGATCCGGGAAAACGGCCGGCTGGAAGAAGCGGCCATCTGCCTGGCGGAGGGAAGGATGGAACGCCTCGGAGAGCTCCTGCTGCTCACCCATGAGGGCCTGCGCGACGACTACGAGGTCAGCTCTCCGGAACTCGACTTCCTGGTGGCTTTCGCCAAAGGCTTCGACGGCGTGCTCGGCGCCCGTCTCATGGGGGGCGGATTTGGCGGCTGCACCATCAACCTGGTCCGCAAAGAGGCCAAGGAAAAATTCCTGCGGGAAGCCACCAAGGCTTACTTCCGGCAGTTCGGCATCCATTCGGAGTATTACTTCGTCCGCCCGGTGGATGGAACGACAGTGGTCCGGGAGGAGTAGTATGCGAACGCTGATGGCATTAAGGAACCGGCTGAAAATAACTTCCCCAGGCAGAGTGCACGGAGTTTTTTCCATTGATAATCAGGCCTCTGTGTGGCTCTGTGTCTTCCCTGCCTGCAAGGCCGCACCTCGCGGCAGGCAGGTCGGCGTACTCTGTGTCCAGAAAAATGTCTAGTAGTATGCCTCCAAAGTCCAGTATTGAACCACGCCACACAAAATAAACTGCTCCAGCCCCCACACCAATCCAAACTGCAGAACCATCAGCCCATCGATGAGCCCGCTGAAGTAATAATCGTGTTTTACCCGGTCAGAAAAGAAGATCAGTACGCAGGCGATCAGCCCGGAGAGCAAAATGCCCGCAAAAGCGCCGGCGCTGTAGGCATCCACGTGGCGGTTCAGCCCGGACAGGGCGGCCATGGCCAGCAGGCAGAAAAGGGCAAGCATTTTCGTTCGCCGGCTGCCCAGCAGGGCGGGCAGGGTCCGCACCTGGTTGTAGGCATCCACCTCCAGGTCGCGGATGTCGAACGGCAGGGTGATGGCGAAGATGAAGAAAGCCCGTTCCAGGAGCATGACGATCATGGGGATGCTCCAGCCCATGCCCAGCTCCAGGGCGGGCAGCAACACGGTAATCCAGCTCCAGGCGATGGCGATGAGGAAAATCTTGAGGTAGCTGAGGTCGCGCAGGCGCCGGCGGCCGCTGAGCAGAGGAAGGACGTAGCCCAGGGCGATCAGGCTGGGCGCTACGGACGCCAGCTGCAGGCGGAAGGGCAGCTGAAAGAAAAAAAACGCTGCCCCGATAGCGGCGACAGCAGCATAGGCCATGATATGGCTCCGGAAACGCGAGATGACGAAAAACCGGCCTTTCTCCAGGAAGGGCTGCGCTTTTTCCAGCCCGACGATCCGGTGTGCAGCGTATAAGAAAAGAGTGGCGAAAAAGATAAAACCCAGGAGTGGGGTAGGGCAGGCCCGGCCGCAGAGCAGAATCTGCGTTTGCGCCGCCATAGATGCTGCGGCCAGGGCAATCCAGAGGTTGCTGTAGAGGATAAAGTCGATGATGGCCCGGATGAGCGGCATAGGGGTAAAGATACGGGCCTATGCCTTACCCGCCAATTCTTTTACAGATGAAACTTCCACTCCATTTTTCCAGAGTTCGTATTCGCTTAGGCCGATCCGGCCGTTCCATACGGCACCTGTAGCCGCTAATCCATTAAATGATTCACTTATGGCCTTCCTGCTTCTCCAATAGCACTTTGAAAGGGTCAATAACCGGCAATATCACCCCGTCAAAATAGGTGCCTCTCGTCCGCTCCAAGATGATGCCCCGGGCTGTGGAATAAGCCGTGCCGAGCAGGGTAGCTCCCAGGGCGGCATCAATCTGCACTTCTCCTCCGGGCCCCTCCTTTACAAACTCTTTAAAGTTCTCGACGTGGAAGTGAAACTCGATGCCGTATTCAACTTTCAGGCCAACCGGCTTTTCTTCTTCATCCTGCGCGTTGAGGGTAAAAAACAACCGGTACCGGGCCATGCCTTTGCTAATATCATGGGCAATTTCCTTACCGATACCGAATTTAAAAGCCAGGGCTTTCCGGGGCTTTTCGAGAAAGGCTTCGGAGGTATCCAGGTTAGCCTTGAAAATGTTGGCGCTAACGAGATGGATTTTTTCCGGTATGATCCCGGGTTGCGGTTTGCTCATGCGACTTTGGCTGTTTTAATGTCTTGCTTCCCGGGAACAGGAGTACTGCCTGAGATTTCGGTATATTGAATATCCCCTGAGATCAGCTTATTCGTATTAGCGTAAGCTTTGAGGATAACATATTCCACCTGTTTGAATTTCCGGGCCGCTTTCTTTGGCGTCAAGATGATATCTGCTTCCAGCACAGCTTCCATTTTGGCAATGCTGCGCAGGGTCAGGTTGTGGCTCCCGCTAAGCCACTTGCTGACCTCGGCGGCAGACTTCCCGAGCGCCTCGGCTAGGTCTTTCTGCGACCAGCCTTTTTCTTCTAGCATAGCATATACTTGCTGAGAGATATCCAGGTTTTTGTCGACAAAGCGCTCTATGTCTTCCGGCCCTCGTTCTTCGAAAAAGCCGGCAATGGTTTTGTAGTTGCTCATATTTCGAGGATTAGGTTATTGTCGAATAGAAGGTCGCCTGTTTCCGAATCGATTTGAATATCCTTGTCTTTAATGGCTTGGTCAATAGCTTTCGCCAACCTGTTGGCGAGCAGAAAGTGGAGACGCACATTGTCACAGTCTTGTGCAACGGGAGCAGTTTTCCTGGCACCGCCGAACAGGATGACGACGTTCCTGCTCACGAGCATGCAGTAGAGGCGTAAGTCACAATTAACAAGGCAATAAAATTAACTTTAAAGTTGTTTTTATGCATTCATGAGCATAAAGTTTCGGGATTTTTCATGAATAAAGCAAGGTTTTGAAACAAAAAATTTCTTACAATATGTTTTTGAGGTAACTTTATTGTGCCATGGGAAAACGAGAAGCCGAAATTGGATGTGTACCTGATTTGTGAGTTTTGTGGGGGTAGGAATACGATTACGAGGAGGCAGGGGGGCGGCAATCTCCACAGGCTGATCCGTCAGTGAAATCCGTTCTACCAGGCGGACAATATAAGTGCCGAACTATATCAGGTCATCCATCGCCAGCTTGAAGGAGTATATTACGTTTGCTTGGCGCTGAGGACTCAGTATTCAGTAGATGACCCGGTTGCATTGCCCCTCGTTGCCCTTTTGGTTAAGTTAGAGCATGTTTGGAGGTATTGATTTGTAGATGTTGAAATGGTCTTTTGGTAAAGACCTGGTTCCAAGCAGTTTGCACCATGCTTTCTTTAACAGCTTATGGTCAAGATTAGAAAAGAAATCTTCAATATCGAATGCCATTGCACAACAAGGGCCTCTCTCTTTGATATGGTCAAATACTTCCTTTGCGAAGTGGATGTTATTTTTATTTGACCCGTTTCCAGAAGGTATTCTACGATAAGCAGTGATACAAGGTGATAGCCCACCTTCATCTCGCAGCGCCTTTTCATATCTGGTTTGAATCTCTTCCTGAGAATAATAGGAATAAATCGCAGCATCAATGTGAGTAGCATAGTGAATTGGGCGAAGCTTTTTGGTACTTACGCTATTATAAAAGAACCCGATAAAAAAAAGCCTTTGTTCGATAAAAATGATGGCACAGAATACGCGAAGTGGCTGAAGAATCTGCTAAATGTATGTGGTATGACCCGAATACTGGTAAATTTTCAGAACCTGAATTCCCGCTAAAATGCCTTATACCTGCAAATAGCTTGCCCGATATACAAACCTTTTTAGATACCTAACCCCGAGCCGCTGCAGCGTACTCTTATGCGGAACCAGGTAAGCAAATCCTGGATGTCATCGGCGGACAGCTCTTCGGAGAAATCTTCCAGATTGGCCAGCATGCGGTTACTATCGCAAATGACTACTAAGCGTTGCAAAGGGTTTCTCATAAAACAAGATAGCACATCAGTTGGGTGATGACATATTAATCCATTTTTCAGGAATTCAACAACCCTACTTTTTGCCAACTTTCCGGCAGCCCAGTCGGCAGGTTTAGTTTTGAACCGCTCCGAATAAGATTCCTGTGAGGCAGGGGACGCTGAGAAAGGGCCGAATCCTGATAATCCTTTCTACTCTACAACTATCACCCCGCTTTCGCCGGCAACACGCCCAGGCATTCTCGTATTGCTTCCAGTAATTCCTCCTCCTCTGCCTCAACGGGTTCTCCAAAGAATCCTTTTTTGTCGACCGGAGTGATGGTATACCGGCCGTTTTCCAGCCTGACATCGGTGCCGCGCCCCAAATCCTTGTGTGACCGGACGCCCAGCTTTTGGTAAGCGGGATTTTTTGAGGAGGGATTGGAGTAAGAAGGAGGAAATCCGGAGGATTAAGAAAAGAAACATTTTATTGAGGTGTTCGCGGACGAGCCTGGCAAGGCTCGCGAACTTCACTCGCTGCTCCTCCGGCGTGGTTTATTCGGGTGCGCTTCAGGCGCAGGGTTGAAGGCCTCGGGGGCTGGGATTCTCAGGCAAACCAGGCTTAAGGCATATTTCCCAGCGAATGCCGGGCCCTTCCCGCCCTCAACCTCAACCTTAACCTTAACCTTAACCTTAACCTTAACCTCAACCTCAACCTCCACTCCACATTAAAAATACTTAAAATTATGCCCGCTCTCAATTTTCTGCAGCACCTCGTAGATCAGGCGGATCACGTTGCTCACGTCGTCCTTATGGGCCATTTCCACGGTGGTATGCATGTAGCGCAGCGGCAGGGAGATGAGCGCCGAGGGCACCCCGCCGTTGGAATAGGCAAAGGCGTCGGTATCGGTGCCGGTACGGCGGGAGGCCGCCTCCCGCTGGATGGGGATCTCCTTCTCTTCTGCGGTGCTGATGATCAGGCTGAGCAGTTTGTTGTGGACGGCCGGGGCGTAGGTCACCGACGGGCCGTTGCCGCTTTTGACGTCTCCGTTCTTTTTGCTGCTGACCAGGGGCGTGTGGGTATCGTGAGTGACGTCGGTGACGATGGCTACGTTGGGTTTGATGGCCTGGGCGACCATCTCGGCGCCCCGCAGGCCCACTTCTTCCTGGACGGAGTTGACCAGGTAGAGGGTGTAAGGAAGTTCAATTTTGTTCTCTTTGAGCAGGCGAGCCACTTCGGCGATGCAGAAGCCGCCCATGCGGTTGTCGAGGGCGCGGCCGACATAGTATCTGCCGTTGAGCACCGACATCTCGTCCTCGTAGGTGATGACGCAGCCGACGTGTATGCCCATGCCCAGCACTTCCTCCTTATCCTTGGCCCCGACGTCGATGAAGATGTTTTCCGGTTTGGGCACCATTTTCGTGGCGTCCTCTCCCCGGCGCATGTGGATGGCCGGCCAGCCGAAGACCCCCTTCACGATGCCCTTTTGGGTGTGGATGTTGACCCGCTTGGAGGGCGCGATGAGGTGGTCGGAGCCGCCGTTGCGGATCACGCTGATGAACCCGTCGTCGGAAATATAGTGTACGAACCAGGAAATCTCGTCGGCATGCCCTTCGATCACCACGCGGTAGTCCATGCCGGGGTTGATGATGCCGTATACTGTTCCGTAATTATCGAGATGCCATTCGTCGATAAAGGGCTTGATGTATTCCAGCCAGAGTTGCTGGCCCGATGCCTCGAAGCCGGTCGGGGAGGCGTTGTTCAGGTATTTTTTCAGGAAGGCCTCCGCCTTGGGTGTTATGATTGACATTCCGTTCATTTGACTTTTTAATACCAAAACCACTTTTCGCGCTTGCCCGGAAAAAGTGGTGTCCGATCGACCGGCAAAGATAAAAATAAATGGCAGAAAGTAGCCGGAATTTGTAAAATTTACTTCCTTCAGGAACAAGGGGTTAGGGCTCCCGTAGCCTCCGCTTGTCGAAGTCTCCGGACTTCGGCATAACCTCCCGCACCGCTTGTCGAAGTCTCCGGACTTCGGCATAACCTCCCGCACCCGCTTGTCGAAGTCTCCGGACTTCGGCATAACCTCCCGCACCTACCCCCACCCCCCCGGATCCTCCCGCCACTCCCGGAGGGTAGCCAGTTCATTGGCTCCGATGTATTTTTCCCGGAGGGCCTCTTCCAGCAGCACGGGGTAGGAGCTAAGGGTATCAAACGGGCAGCCCGCAGCCCGGAAAGCGGCGGCGGCTTCATCGAAGCCGTAGGTGAAAATGGCCAGCACGCCGGAAACCTGGCAGCCTGCTTCGCGCAGGGCCTCCACCGCCTTCAGGCAACTGCCGCCGGTGGAGATGAGGTCTTCGATGACCAGTGCCCGGGCGCCGGGGCGGAGTTCGCCTTCCACCTGGTTTTGCCGGCCGTGGCCTTTGGGTTTGGAGCGGACGTAGACGAAAGGCAGGGCCAGTTGCTCGGCCAGCAACGCCCCGTGGGCAATGCCGGCGGTGGCTACCCCGGCAATGGTGTCAAACGGCTTGAACGCCTCGGCCTTTTGGGCAAAGCTGTCGATGATGAAGCGCCGGATGCCGGGATAGGAAAGCACGATCCGGTTGTCGCAATATATGGGCGACCGCAGGCCGCTGGCCCAGGTGAATGGGTTTTGGGGACTCAGTTTTATTGCATTAATTTGCAGCAACCTTCTGGCTACTTCCGAAGCGATGTTCATTTTTTGTTTGTGTTTTTGTGTCCCGTCTCTCTGAGCCGGGCAAGCTTCGTGGCAAGAAAAAACGACTGCAAATGTACAAAATCTATATCAACGGGACGCCACTTTTCCTGGCAACTGCCGCAGAGGCCGGCGGAACGCCTTCCGTCAGCGAAAAAACCATCGTAGCGCCTTATATGGGCAAGGCCCGGACGCTGCTGAGCTATCTGGATATGCTGGAAAAGAACCGCAGCTTTGAATCCGTTACCATTTATGCCGACGACGCCGATCAGCTATTCAGCGATTTTGCCGGACAGTTCAGGATCATCGAAGCTGCCGGCGGAGTGGTTTACAACCCAAAGGGGGAAGTACTGCTCATCTTCAAGCGAGATCACTGGGACCTGCCCAAGGGCAAGATCGACGACGGGGAAAGCCGGGAGGCTGCCGCAGTGCGGGAAGTCCTGGAAGAAACGGGCCTCTCCTCCGCAGAACTGGGGGATTTTCTCGGCGTCACCTACCATACTTATCGCGGCCCGAAGGGCGGGCGCGTCCTGAAATATACTTACTGGTACCGGATGAAAGCCGCCGATGAAACGCTGGCGCCGCAGGCGGAGGAAGACATCGAACATGCCGAATGGCAACACCCCGGGGCCTTCCTGGAATCTGGCCCCGTAGTCTATGGGAATATCCGTGACCTGCTGGAGGAGGAGGTGAAGGGAGGAGCGGCAAAATAGCCCCGGTTCAGCATAGTGTCTCTTTAACACTTTCTTAACAAAAAAAATATGCTGCCGCCCTGGAATAATATTCCTGGGAACGGAAAAAAACCGACGGAAATTTTGTTGAGCGGCCAAATTTTTCCAAAAATTGCGAATGGGTCGGCTTCCGGCAAAAAAGTTTCTTTCCGGGCTGGAAAGCTGTTTCTTGGATTTGATATTAATATCTATATTTGCAGCCATACTCTCATGGGCCTTTTCAAAATGACCTTTCAATCATGCAGCGGAAATTTACTCTCTTTATCGCTTTCCTTTTCCTTGGTTCGTTGGTTGGTACCGCACAGTCGGCTTCACTGAAATCTGCATCACCCTCCGGTGCCGGCCTGCTGGAACTCAACAATGATAGCTGGGCTTTTTACACGGACGAAGAAAACAAAGTATACTACATTGACTTCGAGAGCCTTAGCGTAAACCTGAGCAATATTTCCGTTCGCAGGAAAAATGGCGAGGTCGTTATGCGGGAAGACGTGTTCGAGCTTCCGGTCAACACCATCTACGAAATAGACTTCAACCAATTCGGCGCAGGCCAGTACGACATTGAGCTCCGTTCATTTACCGGGGTGATCCGCCGGTCTGTATCCATCAATTAATATTTACCTCTCCCGGCTTTGCCGCCAGCGGCTGAAGGTATTCCTCAGGGCAGGGAGCATCTCCTCTATGGGGTAATCTTCCTCTGACATCGCATGCGCCTTGCCGTTCCGTTCCTCAATGACCATTATCCTGGTGGTCCGGACAGCCCTCCCGGGGTTGACAACCGAAGGCTGGCTGTCGGCGTGGATATAAGCGTCCTTGATGGCCTCGAAGGGCGCTTTCCCGAAAGGCGTCTCTACGGCATCTGCGTAAATCACCACCGGCCCGGTCTTCCGGATTTTCCACCAGCTGAAAAAAGCCGCGCTGCCGCTGATCAGAAAGGCGAAAAAGAGCAACATCGCCACCAGGGTGTTTTGATGGCGCCGGCGGCCCTGCGCCTTTTTGCCCAGCATAGCCGCCATTCCGGCCAGCGCCCCCAGGGCCGCCGCCCCGGATACCCAGGCCGCCTGAGCCGTGGCAGTGTTGTGAGGGGAAAAGGTAAAAAGTGCTTCTTCCATATTCAGGATCGTTTTTGATAAAACTACCGGGCAGGAGTAAAGTTTTCTCCGGAGATTCTATAAATTGGCTGTTTGTTGTCGGTTGTCCCGGAGTTATTGCCTCTGTATCTTTTTAGCTTCCGGCCAGCCGGCCCCAGGCAGGCCGCTAACGAAACAACGACACAACGACACAAGCGACCATGGAGGAAGGACGAGCCGCACAATACTGGCTTTTTCAGGTACATTCCAGGGCGTTTCGCCTGCGGGATGCCCTTCGCGTGGGCGCGCTGGCCACTTTCGAGCTGCGGGCGCACAAGGCTAAGGTCAGAAAGGGCGACAAAGCCATCATCTGGCAGGCGGGGAAAGCGGCCGGCTGTTACGCGCTGGCTGCCGTTGTCGGGGATCCGTCGGAGATGGCGGTGCCGGGGCCGGAGCTGCCCTTTTGCCGGAAACCGCCCGCCTCCGGAGTGCGGGTCCCGATCCAGGTCGAGTACAACCTTTGGAACCGCCCCATCACCCGCGATATGCTTCCGGATTCGCCGGCTTTCGAAAAATTCAACGCCGGCCGGCCCGGCGTTAATTATGCCGCGACCCGGGCGCAATACGAGGAGCTGGAAAAGCTGGCCCGCCAACACGACCTGCTCAGCGAGCCGACGGTAGAATACGAAGTGGGCGCCGGCGCCCGCCATCCCCTCAACCTCATCCTGTACGGCCCGCCCGGCACCGGCAAGACCTACCTGACAGCCAACTACGCCCTCTCTATCATCGAAGGGCGCTCCCTGGACGAGCTGGCGCTGGAAAACCGGCAGGAGCTGCGCCGGAGGTTCAACGAATACGTCCAAACCGGAAGGGTGGCCTTCGTTACCTTCCACCAGTCCTTTTCCTATGAGGACTTTATTGAAGGGATCAAACCCTATACCTACAACGAGGAAGTCCACTACCGGGTCGAGAACGGCATCTTCAAGGTCTTGTGCCGGGATGCCCACCGGTCGGTCCTGGAGTCGGTTTACCACCACTATCCGTCAGGAGAACCTACCCTGGAATTCAACCAGGTGTACAGCGCCTTCCTGGATTACCTGAAAGAGGAAGAGATCGACTCTTTTGAAGGAGAACAAAAGGGCCGGATCATCCTGCACCGGATCCTGCCCTTCGGCGACTTGTCCCTGCGGCAGCCGAAATCCTTCGCCGTACAGGCCGTCAAGAAAAAGAACCTCCAGCTCATGTACCAGAAATTCGGGACGGCCGAACAGATCGAGGCCACCGGCGGCGAGCTGCGGCCCATCATCGGCGACGCCGACCCCTCCCTCTACTGGAGCGTATTCCTGGAGCTGAAAAAGTTCGAAATGAACCACCTCCTGAACCTGGAGGACGAGAACGGCCCGGACGGGGAACCCCCCCCCTTGAAACTGGACGAATACGGCCTGCCCTTTGAACTCCCTCTGGTGCCGGACCACATCCTGGCCGGGTGCAACAAATACGTCCTGATCATCGACGAGATCAACCGGGGCAATATCCCGGCCATCTTCGGCGAGCTTATTACCCTGCTGGAAGAGGACAAGCGCGACGGCCGGAGCGAGGCGGCCACCGTCATCCTGCCCTATTCCAAAGAACTTTTTGCCGTGCCGCCCAACCTATACCTCATCGGCACCATGAACACCACCGACCGCTCGGCGGACGCCCTGGATATCGCCCTGCGGCGCCGCTTCGCCTTCCAGGCCGTCCCGGCCCGCCCGGGCCTGATCCCCAGGCTGTCCAGCGGCCCCCAGGAGGCGGGGGTCGACCTGCAGCGCATGCTGGAAGCCGTCAACCGCCGCCTGGAACTGCTCATCGGCGAAGACTATCAGATCGGCCACGCCTACTTCCTCGACGTGCAGGACCTCGACGACCTCAAAGCCGCCTTCGGCCGCCACATCATCCCCCTGCTGCAGGAGTATTTCTTCAACGACTACGGCAAGATCGGCCTGGTGCTGGGCCGGGAGTTCGTACGCGAAAAGGAGAACGCCGGAAACGCCTCCATCTTCGCCGGTTTCGACCACCCCTTCGCCGGCGAATTCTCGGAAAAACGGGTGTACGAGCTGCGGCCAATGGAGGAACTGACGGAAGTATCCTTCATCCGGATTTACGAGGAAGGGTACGGGAGAGAATAGGGGGAGGATATGCATCCGGCATCCGTCCGTCGTAGTCGGCCTCCGGACCGGCGGAGACAGAGTGCCCTCACCTAAACACCTAAACACCTTAACACCTAAACACCTAAACACCTAAACACCCCCCCCAATTCACCGCAACAGCGTCACCGGCCCCGTCTCCTTTCGCCTTTCCCCGTTCAGGAACGTCATCACGGCTATCCAGGTATAAGAGCCCTGCGGCAGCAGCTCGCCCTGTTGCCCTCCTTCCTGGAAAGTCCCGTCCCATTCGCCGGCAGGCTGAAAATCCTTCAGCGCCGTCGAATGCCAGACCAGCTGGCCGTAGGGAGAATAGACGCTGATCTCGTACTCGGCCAGGCCAATGCCCACGGGTTTGAATACGCGCACCCCTTCCTGCCCGTACTCCGGAGCAAAAGCATTGGGGGCAAAGAAAGTGGTGATCCATTCCGGTTCTATGCTCTGCAGCGTATCGTCGGCGCAGGTGAAGGCGCCGCCATTGTCGTTAAAGGCCGTGAGCAATACCGAAATGGAGCGGTTGATGTTGTATTCGTGGAAGGGTTCTTCCTCCTCGGACTGGTTGCCGTCGCCGAAATCCCATAGAAAACGGTCTCCATCTATGGAGTTGTTGATGAACTGGACGTCGCCGATGATATTCTCGTTGTTGTCGATCTCGTAGAAAAACCGCGCCGTGGGGGTGTCGTAAATGGTGATGGCTTCAGCGATGGCCAGGGTATCCCTGCAGAAGTCGTTGTACAGGGCCACCAG